>CAILMG010000082.1 GCA_903835265.1 uncultured Methylococcus sp. | reverse complement strand
GGAAGATTCTCAAGCACGCTTTCGAGCCATTCGGTGGGGTTAATCCCGTTCAGTTTGGCGGTTCCAAGGAGGGACTGAATGACGGCGGCACGCCGGCCGGCGCGTTCCGACCCAACGTGCAACCAGTTTTTCTTGCCGACGGCGATGGGACGGATATCACGCTCGATCGGGTTATTATCGATGGGGAGGTGGCCACTGTCGGCGAAGCGCGACAGGGCAACCCAACGCTTGAGACTGTAGTTGATCGCCAAGGCAGCGGCACCACCGGGAGCAGCCTTCTTCAGGCTGTCCTCAAGGAACGCCTTCATTTCCTTCAGTAAGGGGACGGTCTTCTCCTGACGAAGCGCTGCTCGTTCCTCGACTGTCACGCCGCGGCCCATGGCCTCGACTTCATAGAGACCCGCAATGTGCTTCAGGGCCTTTTCGGCCATCGGGCTTTTGTTGGCCGCATACAGATCGAAGAACTTTCTTCGGGCATGCGCCATGCAGCCGACCTCGACGCAGGTGATCTCGCTGGGCTTGTCGGACTTGAACAATGCCTTATACCCCCCGAAATCATCGACGCACAAAAAGCCACGCCAGTCCCCAAGGAAATTCCGGGCATGCTCCCCGCCCCGACTGGTTTGGTAGTCAAAGAGAACGATCGGCGGCCCGTCGTCGAGGTCATTGTTGCGGTAAGCCCAAAGGTAGGACTTGTGGGTTTTCTTTTGGCCTGGCTGGAGCTGCTTGATGGGGGTTTCATCAGCGTGGAGGACGGATTCAGTGAGGAGTCTCTGTTTTAATCGGTCATACAGCGGAATGAGCTCAAGGCCGGTTTTTCCAACCCACTCACCGAGCGTCGAGGTCGCCAGGGTAAGGCCCTCTCGTTCAGCGATCTGGGCCATGCGGTAGAGCGGAAGGTGGTCCGTGTATTTCGATACCATCACCCAACTTAATACGCTGGGGGTTGCCATCCCGCCCTCGATGACCGACGCTGGAACCGGTGCCGCCTTGATGGTTTCGCAGCCCCTGCAGGCGTACTTGGGCCGGATATGCTGCTCCACCTCGAAACGGATCGGAATGATCCGAAGCTTTTCGGTCACGTCTTCGCCGATCTGAACCATGAGGTGACCGCACTGGCCGCAGCGGCAGTCAGTGAGCTCATGACGAATGACAACCCTTGGCAGGTGCGATGGCAGCGGCTGACGACCGGCCTTGATGCGGGGCTTTCTTGGGGAGCTTGGCGCTTGGGCGCTATCCGCTGCTTCTTTCGCCTTCTGGAGGGCGGCAGCCAGTTCTGCAATGTCCTCATCCAAATCGTCGGGAAAGAGATCGATCTGAGTGCCGCGGAGGCTCTCGCTGGTCTTGGCAAAACGGATACGCTTGAGACGAGCCAGCTCAAAGGTGAGCAATTCGATGGTGTGCTGATCCTTTTTCGCCGCAGCCTCGAGGGTTTCAAGCTTCTGCCGGGTTTCCTCAAGCGCAGACACCATCCCATCCTGAGATGCTCGAACGAACGAATTGATCGCCGCCGAAAGCTCGGGAGAGGCTTGGTGTTGAGCTAGAAGTTCGGCTAGATTCATGGCGGTTATTATACCCCGTGAACCAGCCTATCTCAATGATTTATATGACTATATGTTCATTGAAAGCCCCTAGAATCAGGCCTCCCAGAGCGCCGATGGGCGGGCATTTAAGCGCCTCCAGTCAACCCCCCGAAACAGCCATTCCCACTCATCTCGCCCCAAGGTAAAGACCTCATCCCCCGCCAAAGGCCAGACAAACCGACCCTGGTGTAACCGCCTTTGGACCAACCAGACCCCCGTCCCGTCCCACAATAATATTTTGATCCGATTGCCCGCTCGATTCCGAAACAGAAAGGCCCCATCCGTACACGGGTTCTTCCCCAAGGACTGACGCACTACCTCAGAAAGACCTTCAAGGCCACGCCGCATATCCACCGGCTCCCGAACCATCCAGATCGCTCCCTCATGCCGAATCATCCGAGCCTCCGAACCAGCTCAGCCACCCACTCAGGCCCTTGACCCGACCCCAAGGACAACACATACCCAGAGGGCGTTCGAAGCTCCATGCCGGCCAGCACCCTAGACGGTAACGGATCCACAACCTTCACCGGCACCAACGCGTTCGAGACCTCACAACCAGGCCGCGATGAACCCGACAGGTAGGCATAGTTCGCTATCCAGCGTTTGAAAGTACCCAGGGAAATCCCATGCTTATCGCAATAATCCTCGCGGCTTATCTTGCCT
>CAILMG010000081.1 GCA_903835265.1 uncultured Methylococcus sp. | reverse complement strand
GGGGCTCTCGTAGCGATCATTTTGAGGCTCACCGGCCCCGTCTTGGCCGTCACCCTCAGTGCTTTTTTTTATGCAGCACTCCATTTCATCGGCACCAAGTGGACAACGGATCTTTCTAACGTGGGTTTTGATACCCCCTTTAGAATCGCTTTTGATGGCTTTTCCCACCTCGCCGCCGCCCCCTTCGATGCGTTTTTGGCCCTCTTTGTCGCCGGCCTTTTCCTTGGGACTTTAAGGCTTTTAAGACCTGAAGGTCTTTTTTTATGTCTAGGAATCCACGCCGGGTGGGTCTTCGTGATCAAACTCAGTAAGTCATTATCCTATCCGAATGCCCGATCTGATCTCATCGGCTGGATCAGTGACTATGACTACGTGATCGGGTACTTTTCTTGTCTCTGGCTCTCTGTCCTTTGGGTCTTGGTGATCCTCAGACAACGACCCTGGACCTCTTCTTCTTCGCCCCCGCCATGATCAAAAAAGACGAACACTTCAAGGACCCAAACGCGCGCATCGAGGACTTTAATTTCGGCGCCGAGACCGCGCGTGTTTTTGATGACATGCTCGATCGTTCCGTTCCCTTTTATGATGAAATTCAACGGATGATCGGCGAAATGGCGGGCGATTTTGTTCAGCCTGGGAGTCGGATCTATGATCTTGGCTGCTCGACTGGCAACACCTTGATCGCCCTCGATCAATGCCTCATTGAAGAGCGGGTCGAACTGGTGGGTATGGATGCCTCGGAGGAAATGCTCGCCGTGGCGCGGCAAAAAACCTTTCATCAACCCCTAAAGCATCCCTTCACCCTTCAGCGCCAGAACCTAGAGGAGGGTCTCATCATCGACAATGCCTCGGTGGTGATTTTGAACCTCACCCTTCAATTCATCAGGCCACTCTACCGTGATGACTTGATTTCAAGGATTGCCGCAGGCACTCGGCCAGGGGGATGTCTCATTCTGGTGGAAAAGGTTCTTGGGGAGCCTTCACTGCTCAATCGTCTTTTTATTAAACATTTTTATGCGTTTAAAAAGCGCAATGGGTATACCGATATGGAAATTGCCCAGAAAAGGGAGGCGCTTGAGAATGTGTTAATTCCTTATCAGGTTGCTGAAAACCGCGCCCTGCTGTTGAAAAACGGCTACAGCGCGTGTGAGGTTTTTTTTCGCTGGTACAACTTTTCAGGCTTCATTGCGATCAAGGCGTGATCGCAGTTCAACGGCCCGATCACCGAACACGCGCCATTTTTGCGATAATTGTCGGCGCACAACTCTCGGAATTTTAATCATTATGGCCGCCCCTTCGAAACACAAGAAGCACTTACAAACACCCATGCAACGGGGGGTTCTGGTTATGTGGAACGACCAGAAGGGATTTGGTTTCATTAGGCCCAAAGGAACCGAAGATGACTTTTTTGTTCATATCAGCACCTTTAAAAAAGGATTGACCCGGCGTCCTGAAATCGGCGATGACGTCCACTTCCGAGCCGGGGGTGCTGCCTCTAAGAAACGTGCAACCTATGCCCACATCCCTGCAATAGAGCCCTCTCAGCGACCTTCGGATACCCCTTTTGAGCTTAATCCTCGGCAACGGTCCTGGGTGATCAATATTCTGATCATCACGCCCTTGGTGCTCTCCGGTTTTCTCTTACTGATGGCCAAGAACCCGTTACCCTTCTTTAGTTACTGGATCCTCAGTCTTTTAACCATGTTTCTTTACGGTTTGGACAAGGCCCACGCGGCCACCCACCGGTGGCGGATCCCCGAGGTCTATTTTCACCTTCTGGAGCTCATGGGCGGCTGGCCTGGAGCCCTCATAGCTCAGAATGATTTCCGCCATAAGACCCGAATGTCTTCTTACATCTGGATCCTACGCGGCATCATTGCCATCCATTTGATGGTCTGGGGGATCTATTTCTACTGGCTGAGCCAAAAACCCAGCCTGGGCCTGATGGACGATAGTTTCTGAAAAATGACGGGCGCCTTGGCGCCTTTATCCGGCGTGGGTCAGAAGTTCTTTGACCAAGGTCTTCATATCGGACGCTGCGGGGCTTTTCGGGGCAAATTCAAGAACCGAGAGTCCCGCTGCAGCACTTTCAGCAAACACGACGCGTTGACTCACCGTCGCCTTTAAAACCTCAAAAGGATAATCTTTCAGGGCTTCAATCACTTCTCTGCCGATGGCCGTATGCGCCACCAAACGATTGATCACGAAAAGGCTCTTTAAATGGGCCTTATAGATCATCGCCTCCTGGATCATTTTGACGATTTCATCTGCGGCCCAAATATCGTAAGGGGACGGCTGAACGGGTATCAAGACCAGATCGCTGGCCATAATCGCCGACTTTGCAAGATCGTTAACTCTTGGGGGACCATCGATCACCACATGGTCATGGGCGGAGGCTAATCCCGGAATATCCTTATGGAGCGTTGGACGCGCCATACCCACCACCGGAAAGAGGCTTTCTTCCTGCCGAGATGCGTTCCAATCCAGCGCACTCCCTTGTGGATCAGCATCGACTAAAAGGGTTTTCTGTCCGGATTGGGCGAGACCCGATGCAATGTTGATCGAGAGCGTCGTTTTACCGACCCCGCCTTTTTGATTCAAAACACTAATGATCATAGCCCCACCCTTGTAAACGATGCGCCATGATAGGGGCCTCTTTGGGAGGAAGGCAAGGAAACCGGATGGTTTTATAGATTAAAAAGAAAGATAAACCTTATTTTTACTATTAGTACCGCCTTTTTCTGTGGAAGAAGTTTTTTCTTTATATGACTGAAGGGGTTATGACACCCACAGCCTGTGGATAAAAGCGCTTTTGGTTCCTCTCTCATTGTGGATAAAAGGGCGGGTTATGAGTGGGATCTCAAGCCACCCCATTCATCCACAGCCTCAGGACCCCTTTGTCCACAGCTTTGTAACGCGAAGGAAAGAAGAAGCGCCTAATGAAGAGGGAAAGGGAGGAATAGGGTGTCGCCCTGTCGCTGAATCAAAAGGGCCACCGAATCCTTCTCCTTTTTTGGGGACAGTCGATCTTTAAGATCCTTCTGATCTTGAATCCGATCGCCATTCACCGCGACGATGATATCGCCAGCACGAAGCCCCGCCTTCTTTGCAGAACCCACCGCCTGCTCGACTAAAACACCGCCATCGAGCGCTAAGGCCTTCAGTTCTTCGGGTGATAAGGACCGGGTCCCAAGCCCTAAATGATCAGTGGTGGTCGGGTCTTGGGGCTCCTGAGGCTCCACCCCACGAGTCGTGTCTTCGAGTTCGACGACCTTGATGTCGAGCGCGATGATTTTTCCATCACGCCAAAGGCTGATATGCGCAAGAGATCCGGGCTTTAGAAGGGCGACTTTGGGTGGGAGGCTCTTCGAATCGGTGACCTTGACGCCATTCATCTCAAGAATAATATCGCCGGCTTTGAGGCCTGCGAGATCTGCGGGACCTTTCGGGGATACCATCCCGACCAAGGCACCATCGGGGGATGAATGACCAAAAGACTCTGCGAGGCCTTGAGAAAGATCTTGTACTGAAACACCGAGTTTGCCGCGGCGAACCCGGCCGTTGGCAAGGAGTTCTTCCTTCACATGGAGCGCGACATCCATCGGAATGGCAAAGGAAAGGCCTTGATAGCCACCCGTCTTTGAAACAATTTGCGAATTGATTCCGATCACTTCACCCCGAGTATTAATCAAAGGCCCACCCGAATTACCTGGATTGACGGCGACGTCCGTCTGGATGAAAGGGACATAACCTTCTTCCGGGAGGGAGCGCGCCGTCGCCGAGACGATGCCGGCGGTGACCGTATTGTCAAAGCCAAAGGGGGATCCGATCGCAACGACCCATTCCCCGACGCGAATAGAGGGTGACGCCCCAATCGGAATGATGGGGAGATTTTGACCATCGATTTTTAAAACTGCCGTGTCGCTCAGCCGGTCGACACCCATCACTTTGGCCAGAAATTCTCTTTGGTCCCGGAGCCGAACGGAGACCTCATCGGCGCCATCGACCACATGGGCATTGGTCAGGATGATTCCATCCTGAGCAATGATGAAGCCAGACCCAAGGCCTTCAGCAGGCGCGTCTGGCCCAGGGCCCTCCTCAGGACCAAAAAAAGGCGCAAAGGGATCCGTCGCACCCTCAGCAGGCTCCTCTTGGCTGGGCGCCTCTTTCGCGGTTCGCCGGGTACTGATGTTGACGACCGCAGGCCCCATGGCATCGACGATGGCCGAAAAATCATCCCCATCAGCGCTCAAAATCGGCGTGCTCTGAGGCACCGATGGGACCCCTAGAGCGGACATTTCTGGTGATGGATGCGGGGGACTCGGTGCTAAGAACCGGTCCTTATTGAAAAAGCCGATGGCCAGAAAAAACATCACCACAACGAGAACGAAAAGACGTTGAGACTGGGAGGTGTGCTGCATGAAGAGGGCCGTGCCTGAAAGAGTAAAGGATAGAATATCGACGCGTTGGACTCGATATGGCTCAGGAAGGTCCCTATTTCAAGGGTGAACGCCGCTCAGCGGGGTGATGGGTTCATTTTCCCGCGAAGCCACTGATAGAGAATGAGGCTTGAAACGATCATCAAGCTGATCACCAAGGCCGAGGTCACTAATTTCATGAAGGCATAGTCAATCAGGGATTGGCCCTCCTTCAGGGTCAGCGTTGATAAGGCTTCCACATGGGCCTTGAGTTGGTTGATTTGGGCTGGTTCTGCGGCCATACCGAGGGTCTTAAAGACCTCGTTGAGCCGTTCTGACATCGCGCTGATCTCTTGGGCCGCTTTGGTGTAATCATTGATATCAAAGGGCGGGGCATTGGGGTCTTTGGGTGACTGATCAAGGTGGGTCAGAATGCCATCGAAAGACTTCAGGGCCAAATCAGTCGCGCTGGCCATCTTCTGGCCGGCGTCTAGCGATAAACCGACCTCTCGAGAGAGCTTCATCAGACTGTCGCTTTCACTCCGAAGCGAGGCCATAATTTTTTCACGCTCCTGAGAGATGAGGCCTGGAAAGCGGTCAAGGATGATCGAGATGCGTTCACTGGCATTCGCGATTTTGGTTCCGCCATCCACCACTTGGCTGACTTGAGGCATGGCGGCCGACTGAAGGGCCAATAATTCCATTTGCCACTCGATCAGCTGAGGCATCCTTTGACCCATGAAAAGAGCCCGCTCAGCAAAGAGGCGGGTTTCGGTCAATTCACGGGTGGCCGGATCAAGGCCTGCGAGGGGGTCGATATCGAGAAGGGCAAAGACGCTCGAGGGGAGCGACGAGGACTTCGATTTATTAAAACCTTTGGTGACGTCACTGACCAGAGAGTTACTGGCAAAGGCCTCGAGATCCCCCTGGGGATCGCCGGAGGTTTTACGCCATTTATCGATCGCCTCCTTCAGTTCATCCAGCATTTCAGGCTTGAGGACCCGGCGCGCGATGGTCCAAATTTCCTTCTCTCGCTCTTCGAGTGATTGCAACATGGGATCCGCCGAAACCCCATAGACCTTCGGAAACCAATAGTCCTGGACCCTCGAGCGGGCGCCGCTGGCGAGGACGGTCAGACCCACGAGGTTCGCAAGGGCATTGGAACCTGTCGCGAGGCCATAGACATCGGAGGCGAGGGCTACTTTGATGGTCAGGAGCTCAAAGCGCTTAATCGGCTGGCCGTCGCGGCTGAGTTTTTCAGCCGCTTTAGAGGTGGACAGCACGAAATTATCGGCAAATCGCAACATGTCTTCCTGGAGGTCGATAGGATCAACCGGCTCGGTTTCAAGGCCCCCAGGGAGAACCGCCTTGACGGCACGAACGGGAAGGTCGACGGTGGATTCTACGAGAGCACAACCCCCAAGGACGGCCACGAAGAGCCCGACCAGAACACACGGCGTCAGCGCTCTCAGGGTGGACGTCAAAGAATCGATGCGATGAGGATGGGTATTCACGATGGAAGATTGTAATCGTTTCGGGAGAGGACCGTCTCCTGCTGGATCCTTGAGCCGCCATCCCTTGGCATCATGCGGTCGTGATGGGAAGCCTTAAAAGAACAACGGCGCCCACCGGATGCTGATTAGCAAGCCTCAACTGACCACCGAGCTCTCTTACAAATCGCTGCACCATCGCGAGGCCGAGGCCGGTACCCGCGGTTTTGCCCGTAGAAAAAGGCCTTATTCCATTTTCCAGCATGGCATGACTGAATCCCGGGCCATTATCCATCACCCGGATCGCGAACCATTCATCTTGTGGCGGCTCTACTTTGATGGCGATGGTGCCGCCATCGGTGCCAATGGCCTCTGCACCATTCAGGACTAAGTTGAGAAGGCACTGGCGAATTCGACTCTCCGGTAGCCGACAACGAAGTGTCGGGGGGCATTCTAGGGTCAGGCTGATGCCCGAAGGGATCTGGTAGCGGAGGAGGCGAATGAGATCCTTGATGAGGTGCGGTACGTCAAATTCTGAGACGGGGGCTGGGGTATGCTTGCTGAGATCCAATAGCTCATTCAGAAGCTTGGCCATACGCGTTAATTCATCGATCACTAATGACATGCGCTGAATCTTATCGGGATCTGAAAATTCATGTTGAAGATTGACGCAGCTCATCTGGATGCCCGCGAGGGGGTTCCTGAGTTCATGAGCGATCCCCGCGGCCAATTCGCCGACCGCTGCGAGCTTTTCATTGCGGGAGAGGCCGGCCTGTTGTTCCATCAAGGCTTGCGTCGCCATCCGGACTTCCGCTTCCAGCGATTGGGCATATTCGCGTTTGGTGTCCTCAAGCTCTGCGAGATGACGGACCATCACGTTATAGCTGGCGAACGTTGGCAAAAGGACGCGATCGATGCCTCCGGTATCGATCGGGGAATAATCCTCTTTAGCGAGGCGCAGCAGTAGCTGTCGAAGATCGTTCAGCGGCGCTAGGATCCGATATCGAAAGAAGAAACCCATGAGCGCGAGAAGCCCGAGAACGGTTGCAAAGACCAGAATGATTTCGGTCCGCGTCGAATGACTGATATCTTCGAGCATCACCTCTCGGTTAAGCGTCTCGGCATCCATGATGGCATTGGTAATGCTGAGCGCTTTAAGAAGCTGGGCCTCTTGCATTTCATTGGTGGCGTTAGAGTCCGTCAGTTCTGTAATGGAGGCACGGAGATCCTTTAGCTTCAGAGGTGTTTCAGGGGCAACGTGATGGTCATTGCTGGCGAGGCCAAAGATTTCCGTGGTGAGACGAGCCAGCTGCTGCTCTTTTAAAGCCCGATTCTCGGCAAGAAAATAGTCCGTCAGTGACGACTGAATGTCGGCCGCCACCGCTTGAATACGGTGCGCATAGATGACGTAGGCCCTCATGGTCTCGAGGCGATCGAAATTGCGCCAAATCATCCCGCCGAGAAGGCTCATCACCAACAGCAAAAGAGCTGGGATGGTCCACCACTTGAGCGTTGTGGTGTTCTTAAAAAAACGTCTCAACGCAGGAATCCTAATAATCAAGGTGATTAAGATTATAGCCTGTCTCGCACTTTGAGCGGTCGTCCATTAACATGCATGGTCTAGGAAATGAAGGGGCAGTCCTTCATCAGCGAGATGAAGGATGTCATGGGGTTTTTAATACGGTGAATCAATTTCTGACGCGGGACTTCATTGAAACGAAAGAAGGGCTTGTGTTTGCCGTGGTGGCGCCGACGATGGAAGAAGGACGTGTCTTGTGCGCGCTTCGTTACCAGCGGCAACAAGGTGGCTTCAGGAAGCTCACGACGATGGAGGCTGAGGCGCTCCTCATGAGAGAGGCCAAAGGGTATCTCTTCTCCTCCAAACGCTGTGCTGCACGCCTTCATGGGGTTCTTTCCGAAGACATCGTGCACCATCATCAGGCAAAGGAGCGCGTGAAGGCCCTGCTTAAGAGCCAGCCCCATGACCCAGCTGAAGCCGCCGCGATCGCCTGCCTTCAATGGTTCGCCTCAGAAGGGATTCCACTCGACCAGCTTGGGTTGAGTGGCTCTCTCCTTATAGGTGCGCAGGGCCCAGATTCCGATGTCGATATCGTGACCTATGACCGCGCCCTCTTTAGGCGGCTTCAGGCGCTGATCCTAAAGGCGATCGAGGACGGACGAATGGCCGCCCTTGACGCCTCGGCGTGGCATGAAGCCTATGCCCGTCGCGGCTCTGCCCTCACTTTTGAAGACTATCGGTGGCATGAGGTTCGCAAGGCCAATAAGGCGGTGATCATGGGCATCAAGTTGGACATTACCCTGGTGGTCCCTTCAAAGGAGACCCCAAGGGCCGCCCTACAAAAGAAAGGCATCACTCAGATCGAAGCTACGGTGATCGATGCGGAGGGGGGCTTCGATACCCCGGCACGATTCATGCTTGATCATCCCAAGATCGCGGAGATATGGGTGTTTAGTCATACCTATGTCGGTCAGGCCAGGGCTGGAGAAACTATCAGGGCCCAAGGTCAATGGGAAGAAGGGGGTCAGGGAATGGCGCGGTTGATTGTGGGATCGAACCGCGAAGCCTTGGGTGAATATCTCATGGTGATCGATGGGCCTTCAGGGGGGTGTCCTTCGACCCAAGAGGGGTCACCGCCATGAGCGGCGGGATCCTGAAGGTGTCTGCGGTGATCTTCGATATGGATGGCCTTGTCATCGATTCAGAAAGCACCTATGTTTCGGCGTGGCGGCGGGCTGCGATGGATGCCGGGGTTCTCCTTGACGACGCCTTCTTTGATGGCCTTTTTGGCTGTCATCGGGAGGATGTCACTCGCTTGATCGGCGAGCGGCTTGGTTCATCGCCCTTTGACCCGGAGCGATTTTTTATGGCGGCCAAGGCGCATTGGTTTGAGGCCATTGAAGCAACGGGTATCCCGAGGATGCCCGGTATTGAGGGGCTTCTTGAGGCGCTAAAGCGCCAAGGGCTCCCTTATGCGCTGGCGACCAATAGTGAGGCCCCCTACGCAGAGGTCTGTCTCCGGCAGGCGGGGCTTTTGGAGGCGTTTCCAGTCCGAGTGACCCGGGATCAGGTGGCTGCTGGAAAGCCAGCGCCGGATCTCTTCCTTGAAGCCGCCTTACGCCTTGGGGTTTTGCCTTCAGACACGCTGGTCTTAGAAGATTCTGAAACCGGGTTACTGGCGGCGAGGGCCGCCGGGGCTCTGCCGGTTTTGGTTCAGGGTCGTCCCGATCGTTTCGAGGCCTTCGCGCCACAAGCCGAAAAGGCATTTTCATCCCTGTTAACGTTCACCGAGGCGTTTCTCGACCCTCAAGGCGCCCTGACCTTTCATTGCGATTAAGACCCATGACCCCAATCTCCTATCATGACCTTCGCGATTTCATTCGGATTCTGGAGCAGCGGGGTCAGCTGAAGCGCATCCAGGCGCCGGTCGACCCTTATCTTGAGATGACCGAGGTCTGTGATCGGACCCTCAAGGCCGAAGGGCCGGCGCTCCTCTTTGAAAACCCCACGGGCTATCACATGCCGCTACTCGCGAACCTCTTTGGGACGCCTGAGCGGGTGGCGCTCGGGATGGGTCAGGAATCCGTACAGGCCTTGAGAGACGTTGGCCGCCTCTTGGCTTTTCTCAAAGAGCCTGAACCACCCAAGGGCTTTCGTGACCTCTTTGACAAGCTACCGATGTTCCGTCAGGTACTTAACATGCCGGCCAAGATCGTCCGTCATCCACCGTGTCAGGAGGTCGTTTATGAAGGCGGTGACATTGATCTTGGCCGCTACCCGATCCAGACCTGCTGGCCGGGGGACGCGGCCCCACTCATCACCTGGGCCTTGGTGATAACGAAGGGGCCTCACAAAGAACGTCAGAATCTCGGCATTTATCGCCAACAGGTGATCGGCCCCAACAAGACCATCATGCGCTGGTTGGCCCACCGCGGGGGTGCCCTTGATTATCGAGATTGGCAAGCAGCGAACCCGGGTCAGCCTTTTCCGGTCGCGGTAGCCTTAGGTGCTGATCCTGCGACCATTTTGGGTGCGGTGACGCCGGTTCCTGACGCGCTGTCGGAATACGCTTTTGCAGGGCTCTTGAGGGGATCAAAGACAGAAGTCGCCAAATGCCTGACCTCGGATCTTCAAGTTCCGGCCAGCGCGGAGATCGTCCTTGAGGGGTTTCTCTATCCCGGCGACACGGCGCCGGAGGGTCCTTTTGGTGATCACACCGGTTATTACAACGAAGTCGATCATTTTCCGGTCTTTACGATCGAGCGGATTACCCAGCGCCGCGATCCGATCTATCACAGCACCTATACTGGGCGCCCGCCCGATGAACCGGCGATCCTTGGTGTTGCCCTTAATGAAGTGTTTGTCCCTATCCTTCAGCGGCAATTTCCGGAGATCATTGATTTTTATCTGCCCCCGGAGGGTTGTTCCTATCGCTTGGCGGTGGTCAGCATGAAGAAACAGTATCCGGGACACGCCAAGCGGGTGATGGTTGGGGTCTGGGGGTTTCTTCGTCAGTTCATGTACACCAAATTCGTCATTGTGGTAGATGATGATGTCGATGCTCGAAACTGGAAGGATGTGATTTGGGCCATTACCACCCGAATGGATCCTGCTCGTGATATCACCCTGATCGAGAATACCCCGATCGACTACCTTGATTTTGCCTCGCCGGTGTCTGGGTTAGGTTCTAAAGCCGGGCTGGATGCCACCAACAAATGGCCAGGAGAAACCCAGCGCGAGTGGGGCACGCCGATCGTGATGGATCAAGCCGTCAAGGATCGGGTGGATGCCCTTTGGGAGACCCTCGGGATTTTATGATGGCGCCCAATAGACCCGCTTCGATGGTTCATCGTCAGTGGCTTCCCTCAAATCGAGCGCGTCTTTTGGGTCTTTTCCTGACGCTTTCATCAGCGCTCATTGAGGCCGGAGAACGCGGGGCGACGGTCGTACTGACCCCACAACTCTTCAGCCGAATCAGCTTTGAAACGGTCGGAATGACCCCCTATGGAGAGGTCATTCGCCTTCCCGGGCGAGTGACCCTCGATGAGCATCGGGTGGCCCGGATTGGACCGAGCATCAGCGGTCGGGTCGTCGAGGTGCGCGCCTTTACCGGCCGTCAGCTCAAGAAGGGGGATGTTCTTGCGGTTCTCAACAGTACGGAACTGAGTCATGCCCAAGCCGATTTTCTCAAGGCGGAAACCCAGATAGGCCTTCAGCGGCTCACCGCAGAGAGGGCCAGGCGATTGTATCGGGAGGGGATTATCAGCGAGGTTACCCTCCGCGAGAGAGAAGCGGCTTTTGAGGAGGCCCAGGTGGAGATTCATGCGCTGGCCGACCAGTTGGCGGTGATGGGGATGACACCCGATACGATCCAGAAGCTCCAGCAACATGGCCACATCGACTCCACCACACGGTTGTCGACGACGATTAGCGGGACGGTCATTGAGCGGAAGATTTCAGTTGGACAGATCGTTGAAATATCCGACGAACTCTTTACCGTTGCGGATTTATCTTCCGTCTGGATTGCGGCCGAGGCCCCGGAGCTTGATGCTCACCTGGTCCAAGTCGGGAGCTCTGTTGAAGCCCGCATTCCTGCCTTGCCCAACGAACACTTCGTCGGCCAGATCGTCTTTGTGGCAGATACCGTGAAGCCTGAAACCAGGACGGTGACGGTTCGAATGGAGGTCGATAATCGTCAGCGGCGACTCAAGCCTGAAATGCTGGCCGACATGATGATCACCCGGACGAGTGAAAGTGCTCTGACCATCCCGGCGCAGGCCGTCCTTCGGGTGGGTGATCATGATCAGGTCTTTGTCCAGGAAGGAAATGATCGGGTCGCCCTTAGGCCGGTCCGTCTGGGTGAAACCCGCGCCGGTCGCCGTCAAGTGTTGGAGGGCCTTGTCGCTGGGGATGTCATTGTTGTGGATGGCGCGTTTCATCTCAACAATGTCAGGACCTTGAAAGATCTCGAATAAACCGATGATCGACCACCTGGTCCGTACCGCGCTGAATCAACGCCTGGTGGTCCTCATCGCCACGGTGGTCCTCATGTTCGCGGGTTTTCAGGGGATCAGACAATTATCGGTGGATGCCTTTCCGGATGTGACGAACGTCCAGGTCCAGGTGGCCGTCGAGGCGCCGGGTCGATCCCCGGCTGAAGTCGAACGGTTTGTCACCGTTCCTCTTGAGATCGCTATGACGGGCCTTCCTGGCCTTGTTGATATGCGCTCGGTGAATCGCAATGCGCTGTCGCAGATCGTTCTGGTCTTTACCGACCAAACCGATATTTATTTTGCACGACAGTTGGTGCTTGAGCGGCTGATCGAAGCTAGGGCTCAGCTTCCTTCCGATGTCACCCCGGTGTTAGGCCCCGTGTCCTCAGGTCTAGGGGAAATTTACCAGTACACCCTTGAGCGTGCCGATGATGAGGGAAAACCCCTCTCTGTGGATGAACTTACCGAGCGCCGCACCATCCAGGATTGGGTCGTTAGGCCCCTTTTAAGAGGGGTTTCGGGGGTCGCCGAAATCAATTCGATCGGCGGGCATGAGCGCCAGTATCAGGTGGGGCCGGATCCTGATCGCCTGAGGCATTACGGCTTATCCCTCCACGATGTCTATCAGGCCCTAGCCCTTAACAATGCCAACAGCGGCGGCGGTAAGCTCCCCCATTATGATGAGCAGTACCTCATCCGAGGGGTTGGACTGATTGAAACGATCGAGGATATCGGCGGCATTGTTCTCAAAGAGTCCGATGGGATTCCTGTTCATATTCACGATGTTGCCGAGGTCCGCATCGGCACCGCGGGTCGTTCTGGAGCGGTCATTACCAATGGGGTTACCGAGTCGGTCGGCGGCATCATCCTGATGTTTCGGGGCGGCAACGCCAAAGAGATCGTGAGTGGTATCAAGGTTCGGGTCGCTGAGATCAACCAACAGGGTCTCTTGCCCGGCGGCCTCCAGATCGTCCCCTTTTATGACCGATCCACCCTCGTGGATGCCGCCATTTGGACCGTGGCCAAGGTTCTCCTCGAGGGAATCGCTTTGGTCGTCTTGGTGCTGCTCGTCTTTCTCGGGGATGTAAGGTCCAGCTTGATTGTCGTGGCCACCTTGGTCATCACCCCTCTGACCACCTTCTTGATCATGAATCAGCTGCATCTTTCGGCCAATCTGATGTCGCTCGGCGGCCTTGCGATCGCCATCGGCATGATGGTCGATGGCTCGGTGGTGGTGGTCGAGAATGCCTTCAGCCATCTTGGAGAGATTGGATCGGTGGATGCTAATAGCCGAGGCCGAACGCTCCTTCGTGCCACCCGGGAAGTCGGGACGCCGGTCCTCTTTGGTGTCGGCATCATTGGCCTTGTGTTTCTTCCCCTGATGACGCTTGAGGGGATTGAGGGCAAGCTGTTTGCGCCCTTGGCCTACACCATCGCGATCGCCTTATTCATCTCCCTCATCGTTTCCCTGACCCTGTCCCCGGTCCTTTGTTCCTTTCTCTTGAAGGGCGGGCATGAACAAGATACGTGGGTTATTCGGGTGATGAAAGCGCCCTATCGAATCCTTTTGGAGAGGGCTTATCAGGCCCCCTTCAAGGTTTTAGGGCTGGCCTTCGCGGGTCTTTTGGGGGCTTTGGCCCTGCTGCCCTTTCTCGGGAGTGCTTTCGTCCCAGAGATGATGGAGGGTAGTATCGTTCCTGGGATTAACCGGGTGCCCAGTATGTCGCTTCAGGAGTCGATTGATCTTGAATCGGAGGCGATGCGATTGGTGTTGGGGGTTCCTGGGGTCGATCGGGTGGTCTCCCAGCTTGGAAGAAGCGAGAGCCCAACGGATCCTCAGCCAGAAAATGAATCAACCCCGATTGCTACGCTGAAATCAAGAGACCAAATGCCGGCCGGCTGGGATCAGAAGCGGGTCATGGCGGCCATTCGAGAGGCCCTGAGTGTGATACCCGGTATCCAGGTGGTCATGGCCCAACCGATTTCAGACCGGGTGGACGAAATGGTGACCGGCGTTCGTTCCGATATCGCGGTCAAGGTCTTTGGCGATGATCTAGAGCGCCTCAAGGAGACGGCGGATCAGATTATCCGGGTGCTCAATACCCTCCAGGGGGCCTCGGATGTCCGGGTGGAGCGTTTGACCGGGCAAGAATACCTGACCATCGATATTGATCGCCGGGCCATCGCGCGTCACGGGATCAATGTGGCGGATATCAATGAAGTGATTGAGACGGCCATAGGGGGGAAGGTCAGTACGACCATTTATGAAGGGGAGCGACGCTTTTCGGCGGTTGTTCGATTCCCTGAGTCGTTCAGGAGTAGCCCCGAGACCATCGGCCAAATTCTCCTCAAATCACCAAATGGAGCCCTGGTGCGCCTTGAGGATCTTGCGGAAATTCGTCTCCTCGATGGCCCTGCTCAGATTAGCCGCGAAATGGGTAAGCGGCGGTTGGTGATAGGAGCCAATGTCAATGGACGTGATCTCGGCGGTTTCGTGACGGAGCTTCAGTCGGCGGTGGCGAAGGAGGTCGATCTACCCGACGGGATGTATCTTAAATGGGGCGGTCAGTATGAAAATTTGGAGCGGGCGACGAAACGGCTCTCCGTGATCATTCCCCTGACGCTCCTCGCGGTCTACTTCCTACTCTTTATGCTATTCCAGTCACTTCGCACGGCGGCCCTCATCATTTTGATGTTGCCCTTTGCTTCCATCGGCGGCATTCTCTCTCTCTTCCTCAGCGGTGAATATCTCTCGGTGCCGGCCTCTGTTGGGTTTATCACGCTTTGGGGGATTGCCGTTTTAAACGGTGTGGTCCTGATCACCTCGATTCGAAGCCACCGAATGTCCGGTAAAACCGTGGCGACGTCCGTCCGAATGGGGTGTATCGAGCGCTTTCGTCCCGTGATGATGACGGCAACCGTCGCTCTTTTGGGATTGATCCCCTTTCTCTTCGCCACAGGTCCAGGATCTGAAGTGCAGCGCCCGCTGGCGATCGTTGTCATCGGGGGTCTTGTGACCTCGACGCTGTTGACCCTCGTGTTGATGCCGACCCTCTACCGCTGGTTCGAAGACCCTCATCTCGATTACTGAATCGAGAATAAAACGAGATCAAACATGATTCCCTTGTTACGCGTCTTTTGGTTCGCGCTCCTCCTCTTGACGGCCCTTCCTCTCAAGGCTTTGGAAGCCCCGGATCTTCAGCATCCACCGATCAAGGAATGGCAGCAGCAGCTGGATGATGCGGAGGCTCGGCTCAACCGCGGCGATTTTCAAGATGAAGACGCGGTGGCCCTTCGAGACCGTCTCCTTCTCCTCGATAGCCACCTCCGGGAGATGCGGGATGCAGCCCTCGAGCGGGCCGCGCTGATCGGCCATGATCTTGACGCCTTGGGTCCTGCCCCGAAGGACGGTGAGACCCCTGAAGCACCCCGCCTCTCAAGTCGCCGCAAAGCGCTTCAGGACCACATGGCCGCGCAAGATGCGGGAGCTAAGGAGAGCGATCTTCTCTTATCGCGACTGTCTCGGGTCCTCAGTGAGATCAAGTCGCTCCGCCGGGAACGTCTCACCCAGCGCATCCTAACCCGATCGTTTGGGACCCTTGATCCCCTTAACTGGCACCGAACGGCTCCCGAATGGCGGGGCTTTGTAGGCGCCATCTTGACGTCCCTCAAAACGGCGCTGGAAGGGGGGGCAGGGCTTCCGATGTGGCAAAGGGTTTTTGGCTGCCTTGCCCTTTTTGTGCTGTTTATTCTTCGTTGGCGCCTCGGTGCGAGGCGCTTTGCCCGGCGCCCTGATGGCAGCGCCTCGGTCCTTCAAAAACTCTTCGATGCGGCCCGGTGTTTTGGGCTTTCCCTCATTTTCCCCTTGAGTCTTCTAGGCTTTGGCATGCTAGCGGGCGCCTCCCTCGGGCAAGATCTCGGGCTTCTCATCGACGATCTCGTTCTGGTGGTGGTGGGCTTTCTCCTGAGCCGGGCAATCATGAGGACCCTTCTTAGACCAGAAGCCGCTCAAATGCGTCTTCTAGATCTCACCGATCTTGCCGCAAAACGAATCGACCTTGGAGCAATGGCGCTACTGGGCTTACTGGCTGCTGATCAGTTGTTGGCGACCTGGTTTATTCAAGAGGATGTCTCGCCAGAGCTTCTAGCGACCGAACAGGCGGCGCTTTGTCTCCTGATCACCATGCCCTTATGGGGCTTGCTGTCCGCATCGCTTTGGGATTCCAACCCAAAAGGATGGGGCTTGCGGATGTTTCATTGGATCCTGAGGGGGCTCACCCTCGCGATTCCTTTGGCTACGCTCTCAGGTTATGTCGCCCTGGCGCGTCTTTTGGCGACGCACGGCGTTTGGACCCTGGGGCTCCTCTTTCTCGTCGGGGCGATGATTCGAATTGGGGAGCTGGCGGTCGACGCCGTCATGTTGCCCCACGCACGCCTCGGTCAAGGGCTTCGGGGGTCCATGGGGCTGACCCAAGAAGATACGGAGATGCTGGTTTTTTGGTGGCGTGCCGTTCTTCGTTTCCTGATCTTATTTTTGGGCCTAGGCGGCCTTCTGTTGCTCTGGAGTGTCGACCCTAAGGACCTTTTGGTTCTTGGGATCGAGTTTTTAAACGGCTTCAAAATTGGCCAGATCAGCATCCAGCCGACGGCCATCCTCTTGGGGGTTGTCCTCTTTGCCGTTTTTTTGATGACGACGCGGCTGATACAACGAAGCCTTGATCTTAGGATCTTCCCAAGGACTCGTCTGGATGTGGGGGCGCGCCATTCCATCCGCTCCGCGGTTGGCTATCTTGGGTTTTCCTTAGCGACACTTCTCGGCGTTTCCGTCATGGGCATAGACCTATCGAGCCTTGCCATTATTGCTGGCGCCCTGTCGGTGGGCATCGGCTTCGGCCTTCAGAATATCGTCAATAACTTTGTATCGGGTCTCATTCTCTTGATCGAGCGGCCGATCAAGACCGGCGACTGGGTGGTGGTTGGGGAATATCAGGGCTATGTTAAAAACATCAGCGTTAGGGCGACTGAAATCACGACTTTCGATCGAGCGTCGGTGTTTATTCCCAATTCCAGTTTGATTTCAGGCGCGGTGCTCAATAGAACCCATACCGATCGATTAGGGCGGGTGATTTTGCCACTCAAGGTCGATCCAATCGTCGACCCCGAACGGGTCGAAGGGATACTGCTCGAGATAGCCTCGACCATCCCTGAGATCAAGAAGACGCCGCCCCCTCGGGTTTTTTTCACCGCCCTTGATGAAACGATGTTGGCGCTGGAACTAGTCGCGCTGGTCCGCGATGTGGAGGGGGTCAAAGCGGTGACGAGCCAACTCCTTCTTGAGATTCATCGGCGCTTCCAAGGAGAAGGCATCGGTTATCGAGCCGCCCCCGATAAAGAGGTGGCGGTGATGTTTCAAGAGAACCAGATGAAGGATTTTGTTCAATGCCTTAAAGGGTAACCCCTCCCTTATCGGCCAATCTTTAGGCCGAAGCTTGAAGGAGCTCTTTGGTTAGATGAGGCTTAATGAGGTCCAACATGGGGCCGTGCAATTTGGGGTTGGCGCAGACGATACTGCCGTTTTCGAAATAACGATCGCCCCCTTCAAGATCGCTCACGAGGCCCCCGGCTTCTTGGATCAAAAGGACGCCGGCCGCCATATCCCATTGATTGAGACCGATTTCCCAAAAACCATCCAGACGGCCAGCAGCGACGTAAGCAAGATCCAGCGCCGCCGATCCCGCGCGTCGAATGCCGGCGGCATCCTTCAGAAGGCTTTTTAGCATGCCAAGATAGGCATCGAGATAGCTCTGGTCCTTGAAAGGAATCCCGGTGCCGAGAAGGGCGCCGGTGAGGCCTTTCTGGGGGGTCACCCGAATTCGCCGATTGTTGAGGGTGGCGCCAGCGCCACGGACGGCGGTAAAGAGCTCCTGTTTGACGGGGTCATAAACCACCCCCCGCTCCACTTTCCCGCGATGAAACAACGCGATTGACACCGCAAACTGCGGAAAACCGTGGAGGAAGTTGGTCGTTCCATCCAATGGATCAATCACCCAGATAAAGTCGCTCGATTCGGGTCCCTTAAAACCATGCTCCTCGCCCAGGACCGCATGACCTGGATAGGCCTTTTGAAGAATACCGGTAATCTCAAGCTCCGCTTGACGATCGACATCACTGGCGAAATCGTTGCGGCTCTTCGTGGTGATATTAAGGAGATCCACGCGATCCATGGCTCGGACGATGATGTCGCCCGCCGCACGTGCCGCCCGGATTGCCATATTGAGCATGGGGTCCATAGTCGTCTTTATTGTCTGGTAGGGGTTCGGCGTCCAATGAAGGGCAAAGCGCTCGACACCTTGGAGCCAAACGACAAGGTTAACAGACTTCTGCTATATTTTTGAGCCTTCAGCCGACGAAGCCTCTCCCATGCGCTCTCTTTCAAACGTCAGGATCGTGATGGTCCATACGACGCACCCCGGTAATATCGGAGCGGCTGCGCGGGCGATGAAAAATATGGGGCTGACCGATCTGGCGCTGGTTTCCCCAAAATTCTATCCCAGCGAAGAGGCAACGGCTCGGGCTTCTGGGGCGGATGATCTTCTTGATCAGGCCACCGTCTATGAAACCCTTGAAGAGGCCATTGCCGATCGGACGCTGGTGGTGGGTGCCAGTGCAAGGCTTCGGAGTATTGCTTGGCCTCAGGTGGATCCTAGGACCTGTGCTAAGAGGGTCGTGACGTCGGGTCAGAAAACAGCGATCCTTTTTGGGCGTGAGAATTCTGGGTTGACCAATGAGGAGCTGGAGCGCTGTCATTACCTCCTCCACATCCCAACCCATAGCGAATACACGTCCTTGAATGTGGCCTCAGCGATTCAGGTTGTGGCCTATGAGCTCTGCGTAGAGGCTCAGACCGTAAGGCCTCAAGAGGCCGGAGATCTGACGATGGATTTCGCGACAGGTGAACAGATGGCCTCCTTCTTCCGTCATCTTGAAACTGTCCTAACCGAGAGTGGATTTCTTCATGAGCGAAAGCATGAGGCGTCGATCATGCGGCGACTCCGGCGGATCTTTAATCGTTATCAGCTTGAGGAAGGTGAACTTCATCTTCTCAGGGGCATTTTGACCAGCGTCCAGCGCCCGCATAAAAAGCCCTAAGGCCATCTTAGAAGCCGAGCTCGAGAAAATCAGGGGGTTTAGGCGCAGGCGGTTCGACATCATCAGGCTCAAGGGTGTCTTCACCGATCGGTTCGATGAATTCAACGGCCTCTTCAAGCCCCGCATCAAGATCTTCAGGAGCGCCTTCCTCCATCGAGGGTGTTTCAAAGATCTCGGAAGGTTTTTCAACCGCCTCCGGGCGGGCAGGCGTCGGGGGGAGTTCTTCGACCTGAGCCGGTATCTCCTTTTCTTCAGGAGCTGGTGAGCTTTCTGTGACCGCGGGTGGCGCGACGATGGGTTCTGGGATCACGGGACCTAAGGCGGTTGGTGGCGGTATTTTTTGGGTGGGCTCTTCCTGGGTAAGGAAGGAACGGTCAAACCCCCAAAGACCCAGCCAGACCAGGGTCAGAATGAGGGTAAACCTAAGCCAAGGTCGCATGATGAGGGCTCAAAGCGTCTGGCGCCAGGTGAAGGGCCAGCCAGACCGTATGTTGGTCTTTGGCGGTCTCGGTGACCCGATGCCGGATCCCTCTAGGAATGAGGAGCGCATCGCCGGTTTCGAGAGATACCTCCTCCTCCCATCCCTCAAGGCAAAGCCGAGCGGATCCCTTCAACAGCAAGACCCACTCATCCTCGTTGCCGACAAGCCATTCACCTTCAAGGGTCCTATGGCCGAGCGATAGAATCCGCTCAAGCCGGAGCCCTGGACGTTCCAAAAGGGTGGTAAAGGCCTCCTCAGAGAGCGCCTCGGGGAGGTTTTTGAGAAGCGATTGGGGGGCGGCGCGCGCGCACATCGTGACTCCTGGACAGAGTGAGAAAGACCTTGATGCTTTTTAACACGTTTTTTGGATCCCACGATGACCGCCCTCGGTTGGTTTACCCCCCCTTTGACAGAGGAGGGAGCCTCCGCTCGAGGGCTTTGGATTAACAAGCCAGGGGCACTGTGATTTAATTCCCCTAAGAGAAACAGGGGTGCCATCCTTCGGGATGTGCTGAGAAAGACCCTCAAACCCGATCCGGATAATGCCGGCGTGGGAAGTTTCAGGTGCTAGGGGCCTTGCCGGACAGGAGGCCCCAAAGCCGTCACTTTCCTCCCCGGCATCGGCCGATGACGACCGCCGCTAAATGGAGGACCGCCCTATGCGCCACGATGCCCGATGGATGAGGCCAGTCAACATCGCCTTGAGAGCGCCGTCTTTAACGAGGCGGAAGGCATGACGTCACGTTTTGCGGTGCTTGGTGCAGGTCTTATGGGGCGACTGATGGCGCTGTCATTGAGACGGCTTGGGTATCGCGTCGATCTTTATGATCAAGCGGGTCCTGATGGCGCGTCCTCGGCGGCTTATGCCGCTGCGGCGATGCTGTCCCCGCTGGCAGAGTCGTTGGATGCCGAACCCTTCGTCGTTGCCCTTGGACAGGCGAGTCTTCGGCTCTGGCCAGGGATCATCAAGACCTTGCCGGCCCCGGTTTTTTTCCAACAGGAAGGGACGTTGGTCCTCTGGCATCCTCAGGATCGCGATCAGGCCGTGCAGTTCGATGAGCGTCTTACCCGATGTCAAAAGAGCGGGATGTTCGATGAACCCCACCGAACGCTCAGTGCGGTAGAGATTGAAGCCCTGGAGCCTCACCTCGGCAGGCGGTTTCCACGGGCGCTTTGGCTCCCTCTGGAGGGCCAACTCGATAATCGGATGCTCCTCAAGGCGCTTTACTCCGGTCTCTTGGAGGCCGGTGTTGAGTTCCATTGGGAGACCCCGATGTCCCCTGCCGCAGTGACTGCCGACTGGGTGATTGATTGCAGGGGGCTAGGATCAAAGCCTGACTGGAGCCAGATTCGGGGCGTCCGCGGGGAGGTCCTTCGGGTTCACTCGAGAGAGGTCACCCTGACCCGGCCAATTCGTCTCCTCCATCCACGATACCCCCTTTACATTGCTCCCAAACCGGAGGGTCACTATGTGGTGGGAGCGACCCAGATCGAAACCGAAGATACGTCACCGACCAGTGTTCGTTCGGCCCTCGAGCTCCTTTCGGCGCTCTATTCGATTCATCCCGCCTTTGGTGAGGCCCGTGTGCTTGAAATGGTCAGTCAATGTCGGCCGGCTTTACCACATCATCTTCCCGAAATTCGCTGGAGCGGTGGGCGCGTGATTGAGATCAATGGGCTTTACCGCCATGGCTATCTGGTGGCTCCTGCCGTCCTTGAAGCCGGTCTTGACCTCATTAAGCGGCTCCTTGAAGCGCCGATGGGGGAGGATTGGCAGGCTCAGCAGCCTTGGTCTTCGATTTACCATCTGAAAGAGGCAGCTTGAGCCCTATGGAGATCACCATCAATCAGACACCCTTTAAGCTCCCTCAAGGCGCCTCGATTGCCGAGGCGATCGAGATCTTTGGGGCGGAGCCACCTTACGCCATTGCACTCAATCTGACCTTTGTCCATCGGCAGCGCTATGGTGAGACCTTCCTGACCCAAGGAGATGCCCTTGAAATCGTTCAGCCGGTGGCGGGAGGCTAAACCGTGAGCCTTCCAGAAAACCCGGATCCTTTGGTGCTTTATGGCACCTCTTTTCCGAGCCGATTGCTGCTTGGGACCGCTCAATATCCTTCGCCTGAGGTCCTCCGGCAGGCCGTTGAGGTGTCAGGGCCCTCCTTTCTCACCGTTTCCTTAAGGAGACAGGCCGCCGGGCACAATGAGACTGGAGGACAAGCCTTCTGGGACCTTCTCTCGACGCTCAAAATACCCTTTCTCCCTAATACGGCGGGTTGTCATACGCCGGAGGAGGTCTGGACCACGGCTCAAATGGCCCGCGAGGTGTTTGAAACACCCTGGATCAAACTCGAATTGATCGGTGATGACTACACGCTGCAGCCCGATACTCTTGAAATGGTCGGCGTCGCTGAGCGTCTGTTAAAGGATGGTTTCAAGGTCCTGCCTTACTGCACGGAGGATCTCGTCTTGTGTCGGCGGTTGGTGGATATCGGCTGCGAGGCCATCATGCCCTGGGCGGCGCCGATTGGAACCGGACGCGGCGCCTTAAATCCCTATGCGTTGAGGCTCTTGCGTGAGCGACTGACCGTGCCGATGTTGATCGATGCCGGGATCGGGCGGCCATCGCACGCCTGTGAGGTCATGGAGTGGGGTTTTGATGGCGTTCTGCTGAATACCGCGGTGGCGAAGGCGGCTGACCCGATACGACTGGCCGGTGCCTTCAAAAAGGCCATCGAGGCGGGCCGTGAGGCATTCCTCGGTGGGGCGATGACCCAGAGGGAGACGGCTGCAGCCAGCACACCGATCCTCGGTACGCCGTTCTGGCACCAGAATCCTTCCTAAGATCTCAGGGGGCCCTTTCATGATGAAGACCATGGATGAAAAGGCGCTGATCGAGGCGGACATCGCCCGATTTCTCGGGCTTTCCCTCGATGTACTTCTCGCTGGCGGGCTCAAAGAGGCCGAGGAGCGCCACCTTCAGCGGGTTCTTGAAACCATTAAGACGGTACCGGCCTATCGCGCCTATCTCGAATCTGAGGGCCTTGATCCCGATTCGGTCCTGACGCTGTCAGACGCCAAAGGGCTCCCTCTGATGACCAAATCAGGCTATATCAACGCCTACCCCTTGGCTTCTCGTTGTCAGGGTGGCTCCTTGATGCTTTGTGATCGGGTGGCCGTTTCCTCAGGATCCACCGGTCAGCCGACCTTCTGGCCCCGCTCCGTGCGTCATGAGATGGAGATTGCCGTCCGCTTTGAGCAGGTTTTTAGAGATAGTTTTAGGGCCCATGAAAAAAGGACCCTCGCCGTCGTCTGTTTTCCCCTCGGTAACTGGGTCGGTGGCGTCTTTACCAGTTCTTGCTGTTGGCATCTGGCCCGAAAAGGTTACCCCCTCATGGTGGCCACCCCGGGGAATCAGCCCGCTGAGATCTTCAGAATCGTCAGAACCCTCTCTCCTGAATTCGAGCAAACGGTCCTTCTCGGTTACCCGCCCTTCGTCCGTGATGTCATTGATCAGGGCGTGAGTGCCGGTATGGACTGGTCAGATTATTCGGTGAAGTTCGTCTTTGCCGGCGAGGTCTTTAGTGAAGAATGGCGTTCGCAGCTCCTGTTGCGAGCGGGATCTAGAGCCCCAGCCTTTGATACGGCCTCCCTCTATGGAACCGCCGACGGCGGTGTCTTGGGGAATGAAACCCCCTATACCATCGCCGCACGTCAGTTTTTAGCAGCGCATCCAGACGTGGCCCGATCCCTTTTCGGGGAGTCTCGTCTCCCAACGCTCGTTCAATATGATCCCTCTAGCCGCTATTTCGAGACGGTGGATGGAACGCTGGTCGTTTCAGGGGATAACGGCGTGCCGTTGGTCCGCTACCACATCGCCGATCGCGGGGGGCTTATTAGCTTTGACGAGATGCAAGGGTTTTTAATGGACGCCGGGGGCTTTTCGTTCATGCACGAGGTGTTGGGCCTTGGCGCTCCGATTCGGCCCTTGCCCCTGGTCTTTGTTTTTGGCCGAGAGGACTTCACGGTCTCCTTCTATGGCGCCAACATTTATCCTGAAAACATCAGCGTGGGTCTAGAGCAGCCGGCATCGATCGACCAGGTCACCGGAAAGTTCATTCTTGAAGCCATCGAGGGCCTTGATGGCGAGCCACGGCTTCGGATCACCGTGGAGTGTCGTCAAACCTTTGATGCGGCCGAAGGGCTTAAAGAGATCCTGCAACAGACCATAAAGCGCGAACTCGACCGACTCAACAGTGAATTCCGCCATTATGTTCCTAAGGAACGAAAGACGCCTGAGATCGTCCTAAAACCATTTGGAGCGCCTGATGATTTTCCGTTGGGCGTCAAACACCGATACACGCGGCGCTAAAGGAGACGATTTCTCATGTTGAAACAGCCACAGAGGATGGCGATCGGTTTTTGGCTGTTGCTGGCCCTTGGGCTTCCCTCCCCTAGGCTTTTCGCAGCGCCCACGCCCTTTGATCTCGATCGAATCAGCAACGTGGTGGTGTTGTTCCTTGAAAACCATAGTTTCGATAATCTCTATGGTCTTTACCCAGGCGCTGATGGGATCAAGAACGCTCCCCCCGAGACACTGCGCCAGCTGGATCTTGAAGGGAAGCCTTATCGTCAGCTGCCACGGGTGATTAACGCCAGTCAGAAGCCTCCTGAAGTGGACGCCCGGTTTCCTATGGATCTTCCAAATGGGCCTTTTGCCATCAACCGCTTCGTTGACCCAAAAGACAAGATTCCTGATCTGACCCATCGGTTTTACCAGCATCAGGCGCAGATGAACGGCGGGCAGATGAACCGCTTTGTGGCCCATACCAATGCGGGAGGACTCACCATGGGTTACTACGAGGATTCAGAGCTTCCTTTAAGGGCGTATGCGAAACGCTACACCCTTTTGGATCATTTCTTTGCGGCCGCCTTTGGGGGATCCTTCCTCAATCACATGTGGATGGCCTGCGCCTGTGCGCCATGGGAAGCGCATCCGCCGGCTTCAAATATCATTCAGCTTGCGGCAGACGGCTCCGTGACTCGCGATGGGGCCTTCACCTCGGATGGTTTCGCTGTCAACAATATTTTTCCAGCCTATGGCCCCGGTAATCTCAAGGCGAAGGGTCCTGACCGGATGCTTGCGCCTCAGCGTCAGCCCACCTTGGGTGACCGATTGTCAGACCGGGGCATTGACTGGGCGTGGTTTGCGGCCGGCTGGGATGATGCCCGAAGGGGCGCTGCTGATCCCACCTTTCAGTTTCATCATCAGCCCTATACCTACTTCGAGCGCTATCGAGAGGGCACCCAAGACCGTCAGCGCCACCTTCTGGACGGCAAAGATTTCGAGGCGGCGGTGGTCAGCGGGCGGCTCCCCCCGGTCGCGTTCTATAAGCCCTTGGGGCGCTACAACAGCC
>CAILMG010000080.1 GCA_903835265.1 uncultured Methylococcus sp. | reverse complement strand
CCCAAAAACATGGACAGCGGTCATCCCGGGTACTCGGCGCCCGCCCTCTATGAGGCCTTTTTGTCAGACCTCATCACCAAAGTTCAGGCGTCGAAGAACTGGGGCGATACCGCGATCGTGATCACCACGGATGAAGGTGGCGGCTACTTCGACACCGGCGCCATCCAGAATATCGACTTCTTTGGTGACGGGACCAGAATCCCGCTGATCGTCGTGTCTCCTTACGCGAAGCAAGGGGTCGTTGACCATACCTATCACGATCACGCGTCCATTTTGAAGTTCATCGAGCATAACTGGAACCTCCCCCCACTTTCAGGGAGAAGCCGTGACACCTTACCAAACCCCAAAGGGAAGGCTTACATCCCGGCGAATGCGCCAGCCATTGGTGATTTGACCTCACTGTTTGATTTCAAGGCGAAACCTCAACCAGTCAGATAAGTCTCGGCCATCCTTAAAAGACATCCCGCTGGGATCTTCGTGTCCCAGCGGGATTTTTTGTGCGCCATCAAGCGCCAAAGAAGCCACCCGTGTTATATGGTGGGGCGTGATAACCTCCTCTCATGGCATCAACCAGCATCGACCCTCGTTATTGAAAGCACCCTCAAGGCAACCGCGCCTTTATTCCAAGGCCTTCACATCTGTGGCCCTTTTAGCGGCCATGATCTGGCCACTAAAAGGGCATCCCCGAGGCATCCCCGAGGGGACCGAACAGCTCTTCGGGCTCTATGGCGATTTCACCCTGAGTGGAAACTTTGAAAAGGGATCCCCTTGGCGCTATGAAAGTGAAGTCCTGATGGTCGCAGCACAAGCCGGAAGACCTTTCCCACCCTCAGGACAGTCGATCGATCTTGCAGCGGTTGGAAGCTACAACTCCCTCGGCTACCAATTGAATGACCATCACTCCCTGTTCATTGGGTATGCCTTTCAGCACGTATTGCCCCCTCTTTCAGGACAGCCCACCAACGAAAACCGCGCCTGGCAACAATACAATTTTTCGCTACCCACCTTTTTGGGAGCCTTGAAATTAACCAGTCGACTGGAAGAAAGAACCGTCAATATCGGCCCAGGGGTCAGCTATCGAGCCCGGCAACAGGCGAAACTCATTTACCCGCTTGATCAGCATTGGTCTTTGGTGGCGACCGAGGAATATTTCGTGAACCTCAACACCGTCTCCTGGGGGCCTGTGGCAGGATTTGATCAAAATCGCCTGTTTGTGGGTGTCGGCTATCAGATGGATTCAAGATGGCGATCAGAATTTGGTTATCTCAATAACTACATCAACCGCGATATCGTCGATGACAGGGACATGGATTTCTTTGCCGTTGAGGTGTATCTGGATCTCACGGAATAACGGCAAAAAAAGAAGATGACGTTTTGGGCTTCAAGATTTAGCCCAAAAGCCATACCCAGCCGCCTGATTGTGTATGATTTGACGACAGACAATGAGGTCGCTATCCGCAAGCATTCACATCGCCATGCCCCGCTTGCCCCTCAAAAATCACCCTAAAAGAAGAGGAGAACCCCCATGATCCCCCCCCATAAGATCTTTGCCCTAACCATCCTTTCATGCCTTTCATTGGTCACAGCGCCGGCCTATGCCAAGGGCCCTGCTTGCTCTAACAAGACCCTCAAAGGAACCTATACCTACAGCATCCAAGGCCTTGATGCTGGAAAACCTTATGCTGAAAGCGGCATGGAGACATTTTTCGGTGATGGGACCCTCTTAAGTCGTTACACCGAAAATCAAACGGGGACTCCCGCCACCAGCCACGCGACCTACCAGATCGAAGCCGACTGTCATGGGGTCATTCACTATGACTATGGCAGCATCTACCACATTTACGCGAGCCCAGATGGCAAAAGTTACGCCTATATCAGAACGCAGCCCCAAGGCGCCATCTCAGGCATCGAAAATCGCGTCAGCAAACAACTGATCCAATAGCCCGGCCATAACCCCCCCGCGTTCGATAGAGCGCCATGGGAAGAATCGATCGGACCTTCGTGAGGTACTGACTAAACGGGGTCTTTCGCGGTGAGACCAGAAGGAGGTGCCCCCATTGCGGGGGCCCTCCTTCTGTCCCTTTTAGAGGTTCTGATCAGAGCCTCAGATTCACCCATCAACGAGCAGGCAAACTCATAAGGTATTAAGGAATTTCATCAGCTGATCATTGTCTTGGGGTGACAATTTCTTGAAGGCAGCAACCACGTCAGACGCTTCACCCTTATGGCGCCCAATGGCGTCAACAAGGCTATTGGAGCTCCCATCGTGAAGGAAAATGCTGCGCTTACTTAAACCCCAGAGCGGCATGGTCCTCACTTTGTTGCGCGTCGACTGCCCCCCATTCTGGACGATGCCATCCCCTGTGCCGACGTCATGCAGCAGGAAGTCACCATAGGGGTGGAAGGTCACACTCCCAAGGGCTTGAGGAACTTTATAGCTTCCTCCATTGATCGGGGTCCCAGCTGGAGCCGTCACAAACGTCGTCGTATGACAAATGGCGCAGCCCGTACTCACAAAAACCTGTTCGCCCTGATTAATCGTCGCTTGGCGAGGGGTCGGTGCTTGTCTTGGTTGCTTTTGCCCTTGATCAGGAGATCCTGGGGTGCGATCTGGCGCTTTGGTAGACCGCATAAAGTTGGCTGCGAGGAAAATCCCTTCATTCGTATCATTTGGCTTGCCGCCCTGATCGAAGCTATCCACTGAGCGCCCATTCGAAGTTGGTTCGGAGGGAAATAGGGGGGTCGTAATACCCATCTCATTGCGGTAAGCATCCGCAGCAAACGACACCAAACTCGCATGCTGAGCTTTCCAGCCAAATTTCCCTAAACCTTTTTTGCCGGGCGCTTCTAAGACATCGACCATAATCGACTGGCCTTTGATCAAACCTTTGGAGAGCTTCGGTTGGTCTGCTGCAATCTGGAGGATCGCGCTATCAGGGATCGCTTCAATGTAACCATCGCCAAGCGTACTGAGAGAGACACGCAATGTCTTGACATTCGCGTCCTTCGGGATGCGTGCTTTAATCGATGGATCGATCGCATTAACTGGAATCAGAGAGCCGCCGGGGGGATCGATAAAGTTCACACCATCAAAGTAGCCCGCACGCTGGACTTTGACTTGGCTCGCACCCCCGTCAATAGGGGCCTTGTGACAGGCTTGGCAGGAAACATCATTGAAAACGGGGCCCAGCCCATCTTGAAGGGTCTCTACGTTATTAAATTCATCTAAGCCAAGCTGATAATCCGCCTGATTAAGATAGCCGTTGGTCTTTCCGTCATAGCCCATTGGCGCCTCGATACTCTCTGCAGTAATAGAAACCACACCAAGAAAGCCTGCCACAACCACTTTTACGATGGTTGAAGGAGCAAAGACACCTTGAGTCATTTTCGACGTTTTTTCTTGAAAGGACATTCAAACCCTCATGCGTTATTGATACTTCAACACCTAACGTTCCCGAAAAAACACATGGAACTCGCTTATTCCACTGAGGTTGGGAGACTAGAGCCCGTTAGGTCCGAATGTTTACCGAGATAATGAAACTTTGCAACTATTTTTTGGAATATCTTTATTACAAAACAATGAAGCCGGGCATAGCCCTTTAGATCCGAATATTTATCGAGATAGTGAAACTTTGCAGGTCGCCAAATCAATCACACTCACCCGAAAATCTATGACTTTCTTCAAAATGAGGGTTACGGCACCCATTTCATCGGAAATTTGAAAGTCAAAGGTTTCAAGGACAGCCTGATGGGGAGGCCGGATAGCCAGGCTTAGAATCCAGCGATAAAGTAAGTCAGACGGTGGCAGAACGCGACCAGCTCTGCGGAAATCTCCACAGGATCAGCCCTGGGGCCAAGGCCTTTAAAGAGCATCACTAGAAATTAATTCTTACCCCAGCATAACCCGTGGCGGGTGCGCCCGGACCCCAAAACTGGGTCGCTTGACCATTCTGGAAAAAATTCTGTCCTAGCTGCGCATAGCTTTTGTAATGCTGATCAAAGATATTGCGTCCAAACGCAAAAAGTTCGATGTTCTTGGTCAGCGTATATCGCGTGTTGAGGTTCACCACCGTGTAAGAAGGCAGCTGGGGAGTCTGATTGGCGTTATCGCCCCGGGCATACTGGCTTGAGGCATACTGAAGGTCCCCACCAAAGAACCACCCCTCGAATATCTGGTACTCACTACCAAACTTGACCGTATTTTCAGGAATCGAGGGGATCTTATCTCCTGGCTGAACTGTCTGGGCACCCAGTGCATTACCAAGTACTGCCGTGGTCTCGAACGTCGCATCCACAAGGCCATAGCTCACGTACCAGTTCAGCGACTCCAGAACAATCCCTGAGAGACCAAACTCGACCCCTTGTCGCCGGGTGGCGCCCACATTGCTGAAATAGCCATTAACCACGCTCCCTGGACTATTGAGGAACAAGATATCGTTCTGGCTATTGGTCTGATAAAAGGCCATATTCCATTTGAGCGACTGCCCAATGTGTGTTCGCGCGCCCACTTCAAGCGTTTGGGCGACCACCGCCTTGAGGGGGGGGTCTGACACAAAACTGTTCGGCAGCGTGCATGGGGCGCTCGGGTCTGCACAACTGAGTTCAACAGCGGTGGGCGCACGCATCCCTTCGTTATAGTTGAAGTAGGTCGTGAAATCCTCAAGAGGGGAGTCGACCTTTAGCGCAGCTAAGGGGTTGAATGTCAGGCCCGCCGAGGGATTAACCCGTGAATAAAGATTCTGACCATTCAACGCGGTTCCCATCTGATCTTTCGTCTGGATCTCAGCTTGCTGCCAATTCATGGCGGCATTGGCATGTAGCCAGTCATAGATCGAGAAGGTATCGGCTGCAAAGAGACTGCTGTAGGCATTCTGGCCGTTGATCTTGACCGTGTTATCTAAAGGGGTGATGGCATACTCATAGCGGGTTGGCGCGAAAATCGCGTCCTGGAATCCCACTTTGAAGTTGGTACTGCCATAGTTGTAACCGCCTCCGACGAGAAACTGATTGTCATGATCGAAGATCTTGGGGGTGGCGGTCAACTGAAGGTTAACGCCGGTGCCATTTTGCCGAGTGGTCGTTGAACCAAAATTCGCGGGAGGGACAATCTGTCCCTGGTTATTGATGCACTCGGTCCCGCTGATGAGTTGGGCGCAGTCTTCATTGGTATTACTGTTGTAGTTGTCACTGTAGCTATTGCGGTTATAAACGTTACCGCTCAGCTGGAGGTCATCGGTCAACTGGTGGCTCCCCTTTAAAGTGACGAAGTACATCGTGTTTTGGGTGACATCCGGGGCGGTATAAATAGAATTCCAGTCCTTGGCCAGCCAGTTAAATGGGGTTGGGCCAACCCCCTGCATGTTGTTATCGGCAAAGGTGAAAGAAAGATCGAGATCGGTCTTTTCGTCCTCATAACCGACTTTGCCGAACGACTGGGCGACGGCCGTTGGCGAGAAGGAACGCCAACCACCATCACCAAAATAATTCCCCGCGAAATACCAGTCGACATTCCCGCTGTTGCCGCCATACTCCGCCTGATAGTTTTGGCGGCCATAAGATCCACCGTAAGACTGTGCATGAAAGCCCGAATGAGTAAATCCACTTTTCGTTCGGACCTCGAGCGCGCCCCCTAGGGTATTGAGTCCAAAGAGGGGATTCGAGCCTGGCACCATTTCCATGTTGGCAATCGCGATCTGAGGGATCAAATCCCAATTGACCGTATCACCAAAGGGTTCATTGATCCTCACCCCGTCCTGATAGACCGAAATTCCAATCGGCGTCCCAAGGATCGGTGAAGCCTCGAAGCCTCGGTAGGTGATATCCGGTTGATAGGGATTGTTTTGAACGTCATTGATATTGACGCTTTCTAGTCGTCGATTGAGAAAGTCAGGAAATAGGATCGAGTCATGTCGATTAATCTCCTCATCCTCATAGGTCTGAACATTCCCAGACACCTTATTTTGCCCGAGCCCAATGGTTCCGATCGGCGTATTCCCGACTACATTGACTTCATCAAGCTCGAAGGCATCAATCGAGACGTGCTTGGATGACCCTGCCTGGGTATCGGTCATCTGACCGGCGTCATCGATGACTTCAGGCTTTTCCTGGTCTTTCGGTGAGGCGGCATTCCCCTGCTCTCCTCCCTGAGCCCTCATCGGCGAGATAAAGATCATGAGAAGCAAAAAAGACAGCGCCGTTATTTTCATCATCGTGTCGAATTCATTCAACAAGGGTTCGCGGCAGGACCCTTATTATATCGTTCGCCGCCCGCTCAAAGGGTAAGGATTCGAACCCGCAGATTGATTCAGGTGCGCTTCAGATCGCGCTAGAAGTTTTCATGGGGCTACGATGGCTGCCGCCCACCTCAGATCGTCATAGAGGGGTGCTATCCAACACAATGGTCGCTCAAGCGCTGATATCAGTCACTCAGCGACTTTAGTCGTGGCTGGATGAGCGCAAAGACAAAATCCAAAATAAAGCCGTGATCGGCAATAAAATCCAGGTCATATAAGCGCCTGGTGGTGGAGCCGCAACCAGCAGGGGTTTCATCCACCCCACGCCCAGTCGCAACACTAATTCCAGCAATTGGATACCAAGCATAAAGCTGGTGAGTTGACGGTAACGAAGGATCACCGCGAGCCCCATCATGGCCTCAACCAGCTGACTGGCCCCCCATTGGCCAATGATGGCCACAAGGTTCACCCCCGCCTCCCCCTCAATAGGGATTCCGGCGATGCTCATCGCACCACTATCTGGAGCAAACATGTGAATCAGGCTTCGGAGGGTACCCGTCACCGTGAGAAGAATGAGGTAGTAATAAGGCGCCTTCTTCAGGATCCATGTTGTGGCACTGTTGTTAGCCATCAAGACCTCTTCCTTCTCAATAGACATCTGCGGTCGACTCAAAATCCAACTAAGACGCCCATGCTGTCATCTTCTATCCATGATCCTGGTCAACCATCAGGTAACTTGGCCGCCATCCAGGCTTGGCAAAAAGCGCTTTAAACTTATCAGCCGGACCCTTGACCGCCATGAATTTTAAAAAGAGCTTCCTCCAGACATGGAAGACTAAGCGAATGGGGTTTTGGGTATAAATCGGAGTGGTGAGTCCAAAAACCAGGGGGATATCGTGCTCCTCTTTTTGATAGGTACCGAAAATACGATCGTAGATCATTAAGATACCACCATAGTTTTTATCGAGGTAGAGATCATTACTTGCATGATGGACACGGTGGGCAGACGGCGTATTGAATACCCCTTCGTAAAGCCAAGCCTTGGGACCAACTTTGTGTGCAGCCAAAACTGGTAGATTAAACTCAGACTGAGAAGACCAAAAACCGCGATTGGATGAAAGCCTAACCAGATCAACGGCAGAAAAAAAAGCCAAGATAACGAAAGAAAAGGAGTCCAGCCAAGTCGCATAGCAGCCGAAAGCGTGAGCTCATTGGGCGTGTGATGGGAGCTATGGGTCGCCCACATGAGGTGGATTTCATGGGCTGCACGGTGATACCAGTAATAAGCAAACTCCAAGCTGAAGAATAAGGCGAGGTAAATCCAGCCATTGCCTTCCGGCAAGGTCAAGGCGCGATGCTCCCAAACAAAGCCTCCCATCACCCCCACGATGAAAATCTGATTTGCAATACCCGTGATCTGATGGCCGATACCCACGCCAAGGGAGGTCAAGCTATCAACCCAAGGGTAGGCGCGTTCAAATTTTTTTCGATAGCCATAGGACTCGAGGAGTATGGCCATGGCTGCGATCAAGATAAAAAGGGGGCTTGACGGGTGAAAGGAAGTGAATTGCTCCATGCTTGTCTATCGCTACTCAGTGGTTATGGATTTTGGCTTGTCCAGCCCCTCGGCGGCTATGGGTGGCTTTCGAATAGGCTCAACGAGGCTGAGCCCACTTGAGGCTGAAGGTTAACGCTAGCGAAGGATTTTTTCGCTGAAGCGACACACCCGAACTCAAAAAGGACTTCTTTGAACCCAGGGGGCAACGTCAGCCTATTTTTGGGAGAGATCAATGCTTTCAATACCGACCTGTTGGCATTGCTTGCGTTTCATAATGGCCCCTGGGATTCCAAGTGGATACTTATCCCTGCAGGCGATATCAATCTTCTTAATCGCCAATTGAAGCTGTTCTTTTTGCATTTGCTCTTGTGCCGCTTTGCCGGCCGATGAGGTACAGCCGGCGAACGCGAAAAAAACGAAGGTTAAGATAATGATTTTCATTGGAAGCTGAGTTTGTTAATGATTGAGGGGTCGTCAAAATAAAAAAGCACGCAAGGGAGCTTCCACCCTCATAGTGCTCGATTTAAAACATCAAAAAACGCATTTTGCTCTTAACGCCTTCCAGCACGATTGACGCCGCCATTAACATTCGCTGGGCCCTGGCCCCCTGGCCTGCCAGCCGTCCCATATCCTGCGCCTGGCAGAGCGCCTGCGCCAGATGCGGGTCCACCTCTTCCAAATCGAGGGTTAGCCCCTGCACCCGGTGCGCCGACTCCAACGCCAGGGACAACCCCAGCTCCTGGGGCACCTGCGCCAACGCCAGGGGCGACACCGACTCCGGGTGCGCCAGCTCCAACCGCTCGCTCAGGCATAACCGCGCTGACGGGGTGCGATGAGGCGATGAGTCCAAAAATGATCAATGCGACGATCGGTTGCTTGTTCATGTAAGCCCTCGAATAAATGGTGAAGTGAACATGGAGATTTAATGAAAGGATGGGCCTTGCGCCTAGCACAGCGTTGCAAGATTGAATCTAATCACCTACTGACGACCATGAGGATAACACCCCTCCTCATCGAGCATCAGCATAAGTCAAAGTAGATCAGACAAAAGCGAAGTGCTCAAAGTCCGTCCCAGAAAAAGAGTGAATTTACGCGAGTGGACGTGATCTTCCTCCCCCCCATGCTGCGCTCTTCTTTCACACCCAAATTGCATGGGCTTAAATAGATGAAACTCAGCGAGGTCAGTCATTGCAATGAAGGCCTAAGGCAAACTAGAGTTTGTATGTCGTCAGCATCGCCATTTTTTAAGGCTTGGAAGTGTCTACATAACCCGGGGCGATTCACATGGAGAGTAGGGGCCTACCGGGAGTCTAGCTTTTCCTGAAGCCATACCTTGATCAGTGATTGGTAAGGAACATCACGGGAATTGGCAGCGGCCTTGATTGAATCCAGAAGGTGCTGGGGCAAACGGATAGAGATCGTCTTGGTCGTCGGTTTTAAATTGGGTAACGTGACGCT
>CAILMG010000079.1 GCA_903835265.1 uncultured Methylococcus sp. | reverse complement strand
GATCAGGATGAGACTTTTTGGTGGGGGGTAGGGGGGGAGGCGAAGCCTTTTGCGTGCGCGTTTTAGACAAAACAGTATAATTTGCGATCAGCTGTAAACTTTTTTTGGGGCGAGCGCGTTGACGATTAGCGCTCGTCGTTAGACCCCTCAAGGCTCAAGGGAGATGTCGCATGTCAGTTCAGGATTGGGTTATTGATCAAAGTCGTTTGGATCTCAAGGTCCTCTCGGGGGCGATTCGTCATGATTGGGACCTTTTAGAAATCAAGGCGCTGCTCACTCAGCCGTTTTCGGATCTGTTATTTCACGCCCAGACGATCCATCGTGAACATTTTGATCCCAATGAAGTGCAGGTCTCCAGTCTTTTGAGTATTAAAACGGGCTCTTGTTCTGAAGATTGTGCCTATTGTCCACAGAGTGCCCACTATCAGACGGGACTCGGTCAGGAGTCGTTATTACCCATCGCTGATGTCATTGAGGCTGCTCGCAGAGCAAAAGCGGAGGGAGCGGGTCGCTTCTGTATGGGGGCCGCGTGGCGAAGCCCCAGTGACCGCGATATTGATCGCGTCTGCGAGATGATTGAGGAGGTCAAGGCGCTGGGGATGGAGACCTGTGTGACGCTTGGGATGTTGACGGATCAGCAGACGCATCAACTCAAGGAGTCTGGACTTGATTACTACAACCACAATCTCGATACCTCCGAGGCCTACTACTCCGAGATTATTTCTACCCGAACCTATCAGGATCGTCTCGATACTCTCGAGCGGGTCCGTGAGGCGGGTTTGAATGTCTGCTGCGGGGGCATTGTGGGGATGGGGGAAGGACTGGAGGATCGAGCGGGGTTGCTCATCCAATTGGCCAATATGCCCCGCCACCCAGAAAGTGTGCCGATCAACCTTCTGGTCAAGGTGGAGGGGACGCCGCTGAGTGATGTGGCTGCGCTTGATCCTCTGGATTTTGTGAGGACTATTGCGGCGGCCCGCATCATGATGCCCAAGTCGCGCGTTCGGCTGTCCGCGGGTCGATCGGAGATGAGTGATGAAATGCAGGCGCTTTGTTTTATGGCGGGGGCTAACTCCATTTTCTATGGCGAACGGTTATTGACGACCGAGAATCCGGTGGCTGAAACGGATCGGCTTTTATTTAGTCGCCTGGGTATTCACATGTCTGGATTTTACGCTGAAGCCGATTAATTCCATTTCGAGGTGGCCAGTTCATGAGCGCGGCCCAGGGGTTGTCGGAGAGACTGAAGGAGATTGATTCTCAAGGGCTGACGCGCCGACGAAAGACGCTAATGACGCCGCAGGGGGTCTCGGTCATTCTAGATGGTCGTCCTTTGCTGAATTTCTGCAGCAATGATTATCTCGGTTTGGCTAATCATCCTCTCGTGGTGGAAGCGCTAAGAAGGGGGGCATCGGAATTCGGCGTAGGGTCTGGGGCCTCGCATTTGGTCTGTGGCCATAGCCTGCCGCATGAACAGTTAGAAGAAGCCTTGGCCGCATTCACGCATCGTGAGCGGGCGCTGTTATTTTCTACAGGCTATATGGCGAATCTGGGCGTGATCGATGCGCTCGTGGGGCGAGGCGGAACCATTTTCGAGGATCGCTTGAATCATGCCTCCCTACTCGATGGGGCCCGGCTGTCTGGAGCCAAGCTTAAGCGTTACCCTCATGGATCAGTTCCTGCGCTCTCTTCGGGGGAGGGTCACTTGATTGTGAGTGATGGCGTCTTCAGCATGGATGGAGATACCGCTGATGTGTGGGGTCTTTCTGCGGTGGCCAAGGAGGCGGGGGCCTTATTGATGATTGACGATGCTCATGGGCTCGGCGTTCTGGGTGAAACGGGGGCAGGGCTCCTGGAATCTCTGACACTCGGTCAGGAGGAGGTCCCGATACTCATGGGTACCTTTGGGAAGGCCTTTGGCACCTTTGGTGCCTTTGTGGCCGGTCAAAAGGACTTAATCGACTATTTATTGCAGCGGGCCCGCACCGCGATCTATACCACGGCCTTGCCGCCGGCACTGGCTGTGGCGACTCTTGCATCGCTGGCGCTCATTCAGGCGGAAGGATGGCGCCGTGAGCATCTTCGGCTTTTGATTGAGCGGCTTCGACAAGGGGCTACGGATCTCAGTTTGCCTTTGATGGCATCGGGATCACCCATACAGCCTTTTTTATGTGGCAGTCCTTTGGCGGCAACCGCCTTGGCTGATCAGTTATTGGATCGGGGTTTTTTGGTGAGCGCTATTCGTCCTCCGACGGTTCCAAGGGGAACGGCAAGACTTCGCGTGACCCTCACGGCTGGCCATACTCACGATCAGATTGATGCTCTTTTGGACGCCCTATCGGATGGCTTTCGAGCACTGCCATCGTCTCTGTTTGAAAATCCAAGGCCATGACGGCGCAGCCTTCGAGTGATCTTTATCTGGAGCGTTGGGGCTCTGGGCCTGATCTCGTGATCATCCATGGCTGGGGCATGCATGGCGGCTTACTGAAAGATTTTGCCGATCAGCTGTCACGGGATTTCTCTATCACTCTTTTAGATCTTCCGGGGCATGGTTTCAGTCCTCAAGGTTCTTGGCAAAAGGAGGATCTGATCGAGGCCCTCCTTAGGGTGGCGCCGCCCCGCGCACACTGGCTCGGCTGGTCTCTGGGGGGGGTATTGGGAACCCTCGTCGCCGGTGCCGCGCCAGAGCGCCTTTTAAGTCTCACCTTGATGGCCAGTTCGCCCTTTTTTATAGAGGCGGCGGATTGGCCTGGCGTGCCTAGAAGTCTTTTAGTGGAGATGGCAGCGCAATTGGAGGAGGATTTTCAAGGCACCATGAAGCGGTTTGTGGGTTTGCAAACCTTGGGTCAGACCGATGCGCGTGATATGGCAAGGCGAATCAAGGAGGCAGTCGCTGGGCGTCCCCGGGCGGACACTAAGGCGCTTGAGGGGGGTCTTTCTTTGCTGTTGGAGCAAGATCTAAGGTCCAATTTAGAGAGGCTTTCGTTGCCGGTTGCTGTCATCCTCGGGGGTCTCGATCGACTCGTGCCGATCGCGGTGGCGGATAGGATGAGATGGCTTCGATCGGATATCGACCTCTGCATCGTTCCAGGCGCCGCGCATCTCCCTTTTTGGACCCACCGGGATCAAGTGGCCGGATTCTTGCGGGACTTTCTTCTGAGGGTCCCCGCATGAGTGTCTCTGGGTCCCCTGGACTTTATCCTCATAAGGCCTTGATCGCGCGATCGTTCGGTCGAGCAGCGACGGCTTACGATGCGCTGGCCAAGCTTCAGGGAGCCTCGGCGCTTGAATTGATTGAGCGCCTTCCGCATGACCTTCATACCCCGTGGGTGCTTGATCTTGGGGCCGGAACGGGTCATGGGGCTCTTGCGCTCGAACGGGCCCTGCCGGGTGCCACAGTCGTGGCCCTTGATCTGGCGGAAGGGATGATGCGGCACGCGTTCAATCAGGGACTTCAGACCTGCCTCATTGGCGATGCTGAATCGTTACCATTGGCTGCTGGGGTTTTTGATGTGGTCTTCTCCAACATGGCCATTCAATGGTGTGCTTCCCCTTTGGACGTCTTTAGGGAGAGCTTCAGGGTCTTGAAGCCCGGTGGGCAGATGTTCTTTACCTCCTTTGGTCCTCAGACGTTGGTGGAATTGCGGGATGCATGGAGGACTGTGGATGAGGAGGTGCATGTCAATCCCTTTTTTTCTGTAGCCGATCTCAATGAGGCCATCGAAGGCGCAGGGTTTCATGGTTCTGAGGTGTTCTCAAGACGATATTCCCTCGAATACCCTGATGTCATGACGCTCATGCGTGAACTGAAAGGAATTGGCGCCAGCAACCAGATGCCCGGTCGGGCTGGTTATCTGACCGGAAAAGGCCGTTTCCTTAAGATGATGGCCGCCTATCCAGTGATCGAAGGGCCCTTTGGGTCGATGATCTTAGCGACTTTCGATGTCGTCATCGGCTCTTTTTATCGGCCAAAGGGTGAGTGCCCATGAAGCGGCGTGGAATTTTGGTGACGGGAACCGATACCGGTATCGGGAAGACCCATGTTGCCGTTCGCTTGGTGAGGGCGCTTCAGTTTGCGGGGTTAAAAGTGGCCGCCATGAAGCCGGTGGCCAGTGGTGCGGTCAGAGTCGGTGATGCGTGGCTGAATGACGATGCCTTAGAGCTTCAGCGCGCTGCGGCGCTCGATATTCCCTATGATTGGGTTAATCCCTCTCTTTTTCGGATGGCCACCTCTCCCCACCTTGCGGCCAGGGTCGAAGGTGTCGCTGTTGATCTTGACCGACTGGTCGACGCATTGGATCGGTTGGCTGCTTTGGCTGATTGTGTGGTAGTTGAAGGGGTCGGTGGCTGGCGGGTTCCGCTCAATGATCATGAGGATATGGCTGATCTTGCGCGACGGTTTGATCTCCCGGTGGTGCTGGTCGTGGGTCTTCGTCTTGGCTGCATTAACCACGCTCGTTTGACCTCGGAGGCGATCTTGGATTCCGGTCTCGTGATGGGTGGCTGGATTGCAAATGAGCTCTTCCCTAGATCTCAGGAGTCTCAAGACATGCTCTATGCCCTTGAAGAAATAATGGGCCGGCCCCTCTTAAAAATGCCCTTTGAGCCTCTTCAGGGGGGTGTGGTATGGACGTCAAATAACCATATAGACCTTGTTGAAATCTTGCGCCTTGTGGCGCCATCAGCTAGCATTTAAGCTGGGTGTAGTTGGTCCTCGGAAGATAGGCGGCCGTGTGGCCGTTCCGTCGGGATGGAATTCCTCGGGAGATAGGCGGTCTTGATCATCAGGTCCCCTTTGAGATGATCGTGATTCCTCCAGGAACTCATCACGCTAAAGTAGAGGCATTGTCGGCGTCCACGATAACGTTGATTTGGATCGTGGGATCGCTCGAAGGGCTTCAGATAGTCCAAATGCCCGTCAAATAATAAGATGGAAGCGCGCAAAGATGGGCGGGAAAAGGCTCCCTTAAAACGGGGGGGTTATCCTCGCTGGTGACGCAACCAATTGAGTGATTGGCTGCCTAAAGCAGGGTCTATATCGACGGGATACCCCTGAATGTCTATTCAGGGTCTCTGATGACAGTGGGCTGACTTTTGGGTGCCGCAAAAATATTTTTTGACCTATCAATGCAAGGCCAATCGTTGGTCTGAGCGACTGTAGAGAGAGGGTTTCGTGAAGAAATTAATGACTTTACTAGCGGTGAGTGGGTTAGCGGTCGCTGGTGAGGCTTCTGCTGATTACGCACTCAATCTGACTGAAGGCGTCACCGAGCTCAGTCGTGATATCCATGATCTGCATATGCTGATCTTCTGGATCTGCGTAGGCATTGGCGTCTTGGTTTATGGGATTCTCGTCTACTCGTTAATCCATCACCGGAAGTCAAAAGGTGTCGTGCCGGCACAGTTTCATGAGAACACTAAGATTGAGATCCTATGGACGGTCATCCCCTTCCTGATTTTGCTAGGAATGGCGGTTCCGGCCACTCGGGTGATGATCAAAGCCTACGATACCACCGGAGCAGATCTCACGGTCAAGGTGACGGGGTATCAGTGGAAATGGAAATACGACTATCTTGATGAAGGGGTCAGTTTTTTTAGTACCCTCTCAGCCAAGAGCAATGAAGCGCGTCAGCTGGGTTCCGGGATCGACCCTGCCACCGTGGAACATTATCTTCTCGATGTGGATCATCCCCTGGTTCTCCCCGTGGGCAAGAAGGTCCGATTCCTCTTTACGGGCGGCGATGTCATTCACTCCTGGTGGGTGCCGGACCTTGGCTGGAAGAAAGACACCATTCCAGGCTTTATTACCGATGGCTGGGCAACGATTGAGAAGCCTGGCACCTATCGTGGTCAGTGTACGGAGCTCTGCGGCCGTGATCATGGCTTCATGCCGATCGTGGTGATCGCAAAACCGGAGGCGGAATATCGCGAGTGGCTGGCCGCTCAAAAGGGCGCTCCCATCGTGGCGGTCGCAGACTCAGCGACCCATCAAGAAAATTCCAGTGATCATCAACCAGAGCCCCTCCAAACGGCTGCGGCCACCGGCGAGGCTAGGAGCCCCGCGCCAGCCGAGATCGCTGAACCTCTGACCCAAGAGGGCGCTATGACGCTCGGCAAAGAAGTCTATGAAAGCCATTGCCAGAGCTGTCATCAGGCGAATGGGGAAGGCATTCAGGGTCTTTTCCCTGCGATTCACGGCAGTCAGGTGGTCCAAGGTCCCGTGGCAGCCCACCTTCAGCTGGTCCTGAATGGCAAGCCACCTTTGATGGCGTCATTCCGCAATATCTTGAAACCTCAGGAGGTTGCGGCGGTCATTACTTATCAGCGTAACGCGTTCGGCAACAGCACCGGTGATTTGGTGCAGCCCGCCGACATCGCGGCCCACTAAAACAACGTACCCATTTTTTGAGGTGAATCCTATGTCAGTTTCGGCCATTCATGACGATCACCATGACCACGGTCCAGCCAAGGGCCTGATGAGATGGGTGACGACCACTAATCACAAGGACATTGGTACGCTCTACATGGTGACCTCCCTGATCATGTTTATGGTCGGTGGCGCCATGGCGCTGGTGATCAGAGCGGAGCTATTTGAGCCTGGCATGCAGTTTGTCGATCCGATGTTTTTTAACTCGATGACGACGTTGCATGCGCTGATCATGGTTTTCGGCGCGGTCATGCCTGCCTTTGCGGGTCTTGCCAACTGGATGATTCCGATGATGATCGGATCTCCTGATATGGCCTTGCCTCGCCTCAATAATTGGAGTTTCTGGCTGTTGCCCTTTGCCGCCTTGATGCTGGTCAGTACCCTGTTTATGGAAGGGGGTGCGGCAGCGGCTGGCTGGACGCTTTACCCGCCGCTGGTTCTCCAAACGGGAGCGGCTTTTCCTTTCACGATCTTTACCATCCATATTCTCGGGGTCTCTTCGATTCTCGCCGCGATCAATATCATCGTGACGATCCTCAATATGCGAGCTCCGGGCATGACTCTGATGAAGATGCCTCTGTTCGTATGGACCTGGCTCATCACGGCCTTTCTTTTGATCGCGATCATGCCTGTTTTTGCGGGTGCGGTGACCATGCTGCTCACCGACAAGTTCTTTGGCACCAGCTTCTTCAATGCAGCGGGTGGCGGTGATCCGGTCCTCTATCAGCACCTGTTCTGGTTCTTTGGTCACCCCGAGGTCTACGTCCTGATCCTGCCTTCTTTCGGGATCGTGTCACAAATCATCCCCACTTTTTCCAGGAAGCCCTTGTTTGGTTACTCCTCGATGGTCTATGCCACCGCCTCGATTGGGTTCCTGTCCTTCATTGTGTGGGCGCATCATCAGTACACGGTCGGCATGCCGGTTGAGGGTGAGCTTTATTTCACTTACGCCACCATGCTGATTGCGGTGCCCACCGGAGTAAAGGTATTCAACTGGATCTCGACCATGTGGCGGGGGGCCATCACCTTTGAATCGCCCATGCTGTGGGCGATCGCCTTTGTTGTGCTGTTTACCATGGGCGGCTTCACCGGTCTGATGATGTCCATCTCACCGGCGGATCTTCAGTACCATGACACCTATTTCATCGTGGCTCATTTTCACTATGTGCTTGTTTCAGGCGCGGTGTTTGCCATCATCGGTGGGGTCTACTTCTGGTTACCCAAATGGACTGGTCGCATGTACGACGAGCGATTGGCGCAGCTCCATTTTTGGCTGACAACCCTTTCGGTGAATCTCTGCTTTTTCCCGCAGCATTTCCTCGGGTTGGCGGGAATGCCAAGACGAATTCCAGACTATGCCCTCCAATTTGCTGAATTCAATGCATGGTCCTCGGTGGGCGCATTCATTTTTGGCTTTTCTCAGCTGATTTTCTGCTACATCGTGATTCGGTGCATGAGCGGGCGGGGTGAGCATGCGAGTGGCGAGGTCTGGGAGGGTGCCAGCGAGCATGGCCTTGAGTTTAACTTGCCATCGCCAGCGCCTTATCACACGTGGGAAACCCCTCCCAACGTTCACTAGGACGGGCCGTTGGCGAAGAGATGTGAACGTTGAGTGTATGAAAGGATGAAGCTCAGAACAAAAAACATCCTGATGGCGGTCTTCTTTGGGGGTGTGGCGGTCAGTCTTTATGTCCTCGCCATTTACCACGTCATGAAAGGCACTGGACTCCCATGAGTCCAGTGCCAGAGAGGCGATCCAATAAGAAGGTGCTGACTTCCGTCGTACTCGTGGTCATCGCGATGTTCGGTTTTGGTTTTGCATTGGTGCCGCTTTACGATGTCTTTTGTGAATTGACCGGGCTCAATGGCAAGGTCAAAACGGAGGCTCAGGCCGAGATCATCAGCCAGGTTGATCAGTCGCGGTGGGTCACGGTTGAGTTTGTGACGACAGTGAATGGGTCGATGCCGCTTGATTTTAGAGCGGCGGTGGACAAGATCAAGGTTCATCCGGGGGAGTATCAGACGGTCACGTTCTATGGGGTCAACCGTTCAGATAAGCCCTTGATTGGTCGAGCGATTCCCAGCATTGCGCCGGGATGGACCACTCAGTTTTTGAAGAAGAGTGAATGTTTCTGTTTTAACGAGCAGCGTTTTGATCCGCATCAGGAGAGGGAGATGGTCGTTCGGTTTGCCATTGATCCCGAACTTCCGGAGACGGTGGGAGACGTCAGCTTGTCGTATACGTTTTTCGATATCAGCCCTCAATAGGTGCTGAGCGTTTTATCAGTTATTGATCAGGGGAAATACTCATGGCGCTACATGGATCTTACTTTCTGCCTCACAAGGCCACCCAGCCCATCATTGGCTCCATAGGTCTGTTTGTCCTCCTGGCCGGTTTCTCCAATTACCTGAACGGGTCCGATATCGGGCCTACCATGATGTGGGTCGGGGCGGGGACCATTATTTACATGATGTTCATCTGGTTCGCGGCCATTATCCGCGAGAGTATCGGCGGTCTTTATAATCATCAAGTTGAAATATCCTTCAAGATGGGAATGATTTGGTTCATTACCTCGGAGGTCTTTTTCTTCGCCGCCTTTTTTGGCGCACTTTACTACTGCCGAGACCTTGCGTTGCCATGGCTTGGGGGGGATACACCCGGAACGGGCGTCCACTCAACCCATCAGTTCCTATGGGATTCTTTTAAGAATGTCTGGCCTACCAATGGTCCTGGTCATATTGGGGGTAATGAGGAGGGTGAGTTTGAGCCGATGGCGGCTTGGGGGATCCCGGCCATTAATACCCTGATTCTTCTCACCAGTGGAGTGACCGTGACTTGGGCGCATTGGGGTCTGCTGAAGGATAATCGTCGCCAGCTGGTCATCGGTCTCATCCTCACCGTGCTTTTGGGTTTTGGGTTCGTCTTCCTGCAGGGAGTCGAATACCATGAGGCCTATTCAGAAATGGGGCTGACGCTCGGTACGGGCATCTATGGGTCCACGTTCTTCATGTTGACCGGCTTTCATGGTCTTCATGTCACTATCGGCGCCATCTTTCTTCTGGTCGTTCTGATCCGGAGCCTTCGTGGCCACTTCAGTAGCCAAAATCACTTCGCGTTTGAGGCGGCGGCTTGGTACTGGCATTTCGTCGACGTCGTTTGGCTAGGCCTCTTTGTCTTTGTTTATTGGCTTTAGTTCGGGGGCTCGTAACTGTTCGCCGAAATCTGCACTTATCTATGAAAATATCAGATTACAGAGATTTAATCAGACATTTCAGAGCGGATGGGGCTCTCTTCTCACTGGCGCGTTGTGTTCGGTGAGAGGCTTCCTGAAGCCAGGAATAAGCCCGTCGTATCGACGCGGTCAAACACATACTCTCGATTACAGAACTCACAGTGTACCGAGATGACTTCATCCCGTTCTGACAAGGTTTCGACTTCCTTGGGGCCTAACGCCATGAGGACCGACTCGATGCGGCTGCGGCTGCAGCCGCACCGGAATCGGACGATTTCAGGATCTTGCAGTCGAACGGTTTCTTCATGAAACAGCCGAAACAACATCGCCTCGGGTGGGAGTTCTAAAAGCTCTTCAGGGGTCACGGTAGCCGCCAGATGATGGATTCGATTCCAGTCATCCTCATCCCTTTGATGCCCTGGTAGAGCCTGCAGAAAGAGGCCGCCGGCGCGATGCTGGTTCGCAGCCAGCCAGAGCCGCGTTGGAAGCTGTTCCGAGCGTTCAAAGTAACCTTCAATGGCCTCCGCGAGGGAGGCGCCCTCAAGCGCTACGATCCCCTGGTAAGGCTCCATGTCCCGATTCTGAATCGTGATGACCATGCGACCTTCACCAAATGCTTGATCAAGGGATACGCCGGATGGTGCCGCTTCAAAATGCGCAAGCCCTCGAATCGTTCGCTGATGGGTTGCTTGTGCGACCAATGTTTTAATGGGCCCACTTCCTTGAACTTGAAGGATCAAGGACCCCTCAAACTTGATGGAGCCAGAAAGTAAGAGAACGGCAGCCATGGCCTCTCCGAGTGGCGCGGCAACATTGGCCGGATAGTGGGAAGCCCCTTGTGTGGCCAACCAGGCATCCTCAAGGCGAACGATCTCGCCTCGGATGCCCAGGTGTTCAAAATGAAAGCGTTGAAAGGAGTCGGTGGACGGCATGCTGGGTTTTCTCTCTAGGGTAATTGTTGCTTATTGTAAAGCGGATCCCTTGATTGCTAAGGGTGAGATCACCGTGTCGATCGATGGTAGTGAGGTCAATGATATAAAGAGGGTTGGTGATGCTCGTTCTAAGGCAGGCTGAATCTCGAGGGAGGCATGGGTGTGTTTGATTTAACGCGACGTTGGTTCAAAGGGGGGGAGGGGGCACGGCTAGAGGAAGCCGATGCTTTGCCTGGTAGATCCGATCCGATAACGACTTCTTTCGTGCACGTCGTTCATGGTCATCCTCTAAAACCGCCGTTCCCGGCGGGATTAAAGACGATTTATTTCGGCATGGGCTGTTTTTGGGGTGCCGAACGAAAATGGTGGTCCATGGAGGGTGTTTATACGACAGCGGTGGGCTACGCCGGTGGCTTTACGCCCAATCCGACTTATGAAGAGGTCTGTTCGGGAGGGACCGGGCACGCCGAGGTGGTGATGGTGGTCTTCGATCCGCTCGTGCTGCCATTGAGCGCCCTCTTAAAAGTGTTCTGGGAGTCTCACCACCCGGCGCAGGGAATGCGCCAGGGTAATGATCGTGGGACCCAGTACCGATCTGCTGTCTATACCACGTGTCCTCGGGATTATCGTTGGGTGATCAAGAGTCTTGATCTTTATCAGAGTGCGATGATCGCGGCTGGGCGAGAGGAGGTCATTACGACGGAAGTAGCGCAAGCCCCAGTCTTCTATTATGCCGAAGACTATCATCAGCAGTATCTTGCCGTTCATCCTGATGGATATTGTGGGCTCTTAGGGCTTGGTGTTTGTTTTGAGCCTAAATCGTTGACGCCGGATGGCGTCGATGATGAGATATCGCCTGAGCAATAAAAAAAGCAGGGGGTGATATCCCTGCTCCAAGCTGGAGGGGGTTAGTCCGGGTCCTTTTAGGCCCAGACTAACAACAGTGTTGCTCTACACTGACGCGACCATTTTATCGTCATGACGGGATGGCCGGAATGTGACAAATTGACGCATCAGTGGTCGCTAATAGTCTCATTGAACGGCTTGATGTTGATGAATACCGAACCTTTATCCAGTATACCTACGCCCACGCATCTCGAGCATGATGCAAGGCAAAACCTTAGATGGTTATTTGTCTTACGCAATTTAATGATTGTGGGCGAGGGGCTGATCATCTTTATTAGCCTTTACGGCCTCGATATACCGCTCCAGGAAGTCCCGCTCTGGGGAATCTTGACCTTATTGTCCCTCTTTAATTGGTGGACATGGCTGCGCCTGTCATCGAAAGAACCCATTCTGGAGATGGAGCTTTTTATTCAGCTCTCGTGTGATGTCCTCGCTATTACGGCCATTCTTTACTTTACCGGTGGTGCGACCAATCCGGTGGCCTGGTTCTTCCTGCTGCCATTAATCATCGCCGCAACGGTTCTCCCCCAAGAGTACACCTGGTACATGGTGATGTTCACCTCCGGTTGTTACACCCTTTTGATGAGCTATTATCATCCGCTGCCTGACATTCAGCCCGTGCTCTTTCAGGATCCAAAAGCCCCCCATGCGATGCACAATATGCATGCCATGATGCCGGTGCACGATCTTGATCTCCATGTGTTTGGGATGTGGTTTGGTTTCGTTTTTAGTGCGGTCATGGTCGCTTATTTCGTCGTTGAAATGGCGAAGAACCTTCGTGCCCGCGAGCGCAGTCTTGCGGAGGCCCGGGAGCAAACCCTCAGAAATGAACGCGTTGTGGCGCTGGGGACGTTGGCGGCGGGGGCAGCGCATGAGATGGGGACTCCGCTTGGAACGATGGCGATCTTGATTCGTGAGATTGAGAATCAATGTGATTCCAGCGCCGAAAATGACCTGGCCGACAAGATGCGCATTCTTCGAGAGCAGGTGGCCCGTTGCAAGCAGGCCCTGTCGGTGATGTCAGCAACCGCCGGTGAGATTCGTGCCGAGAGCGGCCGATTAACCTCGCTGACGGGTTATCTTGATGATGTGGTAGATAGTTGGCGGCAGCAGTTGCCTGGGATTGATCTTGATTATCGCAAGGCGGGTCCTTTGCCGCCGCCTGGATTTTTGGCCGAACTGACGCTGACGCATGCGCTCATCAATATCCTCAATAATGCTGCTGAGGTCTCCGAGGAGGGGATGGCCCTTCATGTCCGCTGGGATCATAAGCTCGCGACCTTGCGGATTCTGGATACGGGTCCCGGTCTATCGCCGGATGTCTCGGGCCTTATTGGAAAGGTACCGGTGACCACGAAGGATCAGGGGCTGGGTGTTGGGTTGTTTTTGGCCTTTTCGACCATCAACCGCTTGGGAGGGGTTATTGAAATGACGCCCCGTAGTAAAGGTAGGGGGACCTGCACCAAGATCGAATTGCCGGTGGATAGCCACTGGATTCCGCCTTGAGGGAGGCTATGGCGGGCTCACGGTCCGCGTGGCGAAGCGTCTGGTTGTGGCCTCGCGATGGGGTGAGTCACCCCGATGAGACGCAACCCTTAAAGGATCATGCCCTAAGGCCCCTGCCCATCAAGAGGCACTAATGCAGGACAGCGGTACGACGGGGGCGGGTTCCAAGAAAGCATTGAAAGATCACCAGGGGGTGGGAGTGACCGAAGCACAATTCGATGATGATGAACTGAGTGATGCCTCTCAGCGCCCGACCTTGTTGCTGGTGGATGATGATGAAACCTTTTGCAAGGTGCTTGAGGACGCTCTCCATCGGCGTGGGTTTGAGGTGCACGCGGCCACGGACGTTGATGCAGGCATTGCCTTGGCAGAGTCTATTGAGCCTGAATACGCTGTCATCGATCTTCGCATTGGGCAGGAGTCTGGTCTGGTGCTGGTCAAGCGGCTTCATGAGTTGGATGCCAATACCCGGATTGTGATGCTTACCGGGTTTGCTAGCATTGCGACCGCCGTTGAGGCCATTAAGCTTGGGGCTGTCCATTACCTTGCAAAACCTGCAGACGCCGAAGAGATTGTGGCGGCCCTTCATAAGCATGAAGGGGATGAGTTTGTTGAAATCAAGGAAAAGCCGTTGTCCGTTCGTCGCCTCGAATGGGAGCACCTCCAGAAAGTATTGGTGGAGCATGGCGGTAATATTTCTGCTGCTGCCAGGGCGCTCGGGATGCATCGACGCTCGCTTCAAAGAAAACTGGAGAAGCGGCCGGTCAAGGATTAGCTGGACCCTCGTCTTTAGAGCGTTAACGCTGTCTGAGGTGGGCGTGACACCCATCTCCCGGGTCAAAAGGAGGCGTTGATATCGTCATGCCTGGGGCCTCAAGGCTTCTTAAAATGATCCGAAAGGTTTTTTCAAAAAATCATCCCGCGCGCCGGACTTGAAAGCGGTGTCGAGCGTCCCCATCTCCCTTTTGTTGTTAAAACACCTAGCGCCTTGTCTTGACAGATTGAGGCGCGCCATTATTATTAGCACTCGCGCCTGCTGAGTGCTAACAGGTCTTTGGGGTGGCTGGGGCCATGAAAGGCCTTTCAGCATGGAAGATGCGACCCCATTTTTTTCCAGTAAAGCTTACTTAAGGAGTAGTTGATGAATATTCGTCCATTGAACGACCGCGTCATTGTGAAGCGCCTTGAAGAGGAAAAGACCTCACCAGGCGGGATCGTGATTCCTGATTCGGCGGCAGAGAAGCCGATTCGTGGTGAAGTGATCGCTGCCGGCAACGGCAAAGTCCTTGATAACGGTCAGGTTCGCCCTCTGGGTGTCAAGGCGGGTGACAAGGTGCTGTTTGGGAAATATTCCGGTACCGAGGTGAAGATCGATGGTCAAGACATTCTGGTGATGCGCGAAGACGACATCATTGCGATTCTTGAAGGTTAATCGATACGATTTTTAGACGATTCAGTAGATTATTGAAAAGGTAAATCAACATGGCAGCAAAAGACGTAAGATTTGGTGATGACGCCCGTAGCCGCATGATGCGTGGCGTGAATATTCTGGCTCAGGCCGTCAAGGTGACATTGGGCCCCAAGGGTCGCAATGTCGTCCTCGACAAGAGCTTCGGTGCCCCCACCGTCACGAAGGACGGTGTATCCGTGGCGAAGGAAATCGAACTGACCGATAAGTTCGAAAACATGGGTGCCCAGCTGGTCAAGGAAGTGGCTTCCAAGACCTCCGATATCGCGGGCGATGGCACCACCACCGCAACCGTTCTAGCACAGTCCATTCTGGTCGAAGGTCTCAAGTCAGTCGCGGCAGGCCTCAACCCAATGGATCTGAAGCGGGGTATTGACAAGGCCGCGGCCGCTGCGGTTGAAGCGATTCATGCCATGTCGGTTCCTTGTGCTGACAGCAATGCGATTGCCCAGGTCGGATCCATTTCAGCGAATTCCGATGAAGCGATTGGCAAGATTATCGCTGATGCGATGGATAAGGTCGGCAAGGAAGGCGTGATTACCGTTGAAGATGGGTCAGGTCTTGAAAATACCCTCGATGTGGTCGAGGGAATGCAGTTTGATCGTGGTTACTTGTCCCCGTATTTTGTCAACAATCAGCAGAGCATGAGCGCGGATCTTGAGAATCCACTCATCCTGATCTACGAAAAGAAGGTTTCCAATATTCGTGACCTTCTCCCCGTGCTTGAAGGAGTCGCTAAGGCGGGTCGTCCGTTGTTAATTATTGCGGAAGATGTCGAGGGCGAAGCGCTGGCGACACTGGTGGTTAACAACATTCGTGGCATTCTGAAGGTTGCGGCGGTTAAGGCGCCTGGTTTTGGCGATCGTCGCAAGGCGATGCTCGAAGACATTGCCATTCTGACCGGTGGTACGGTGATCTCTGAAGAAGTCGGTCTTTCTCTTGAGAAAGCGACGGTTGAGGATCTTGGAACCGCTAAGCGGGTACAGATCAGCAAGGAAGAAACCACCATCATTGATGGTGCTGGTAGCTCCGATAAGATCCAGGGTCGTATTGTCCAAATCCGGAAGCAGGCGGAAGACACCAGTTCGGATTACGATCGTGAAAAGTTGCAGGAACGCCTGGCGAAGCTTGCGGGCGGTGTTGCTGTCATTAAGGTTGGCGCAGCCACTGAAGTCGAAATGAAGGAAAAGAAGGCGCGGGTTGAAGATGCTCTGCATGCGACTCGCGCTGCCGTTGAGGAAGGGATTGTTCCGGGTGGTGGTGTTGCTCTGATTCGCGCCCTGCAGAAGATCAAGGACCTCAAGGGCGCTAATCATGATCAGGATGTCGGGATCACTATTGCCCGCCGTGCCATGGAAGAGCCGTTGCGTCAGATCGTCGCTAATGCGGGTGAAGAATCCTCAGTCGTCCTTAATAAGGTGTCTGAAGGGACAGGTAACTATGGTTACAACGCGGCAAATGGCGAATACGGTGACATGGTGGCTTTCGGTATTTTGGATCCTGCCAAGGTCACCCGTTCAGCCCTCCAGAATGCGGCGTCCGTGGCGGGTTTGATGATTACCACCGAGGCTATGATCGCTGAAGAGCCTAAGGCCGATGCGGCGATGCCGGGCGGCATGGGTGGTATGGGCGGCATGGATGGCATGATGTAATCAGACCTCTTGCCGATAGCTCGATCAGCGGCTGATGCCGGCTGATCATCAGAAGCCCCGGCCATGGTCGGGGCTTCTTTATATTGGTGCGATTGCAAGACGAGAGGATGTTTTGACACTTTCAATAATAGCAATTACAATGCTCTGCTTGATTGCAGGCGCGTAGCTCAGTTGGTTAGAGCACCACCTTGACATGGTGGGGGTCGTTGGTTCGAGTCCAATCGCGCCTACCAAATAAAGAAAAGCATCGCTGTGCGGTGCTTTTTTTGTCCGTGAGGTTTTTCATGCCCGTCATAACACTTCCTGATGGTTCACGCCGAGAGTTTGATCGGCCCGTCACGCTGATGGCAGTGGCAGAATCCATCGGTGCTGGCCTTGCCAAGGCGGCCATTGCGGGACGCATCGAGGACGCGTTGGTCGATCTGTCGACGCTGATTGAGCGGGACTCGCGGGTGTCGATTGTGACGTCACGGGATGTCGATGGGGTTGATGTCATCAGGCATTCCACGGCGCATCTCTTGGCACAGGCGGTCAAGGCCCTCTATCCGACGGCTCAAGTGACCATTGGCCCCGTGGTGGATAACGGTTTTTACTACGATTTTTCCTATGAGCGACCGTTTACGCCCGAGGATCTCGTAGCGATCGAGAAGACCATGGAGGTGTTGGCCTCGGAAGCGCTCCAGGTAGAGCGGAAGGAGATGCCAAGAGATGACGCCGCTGCCTACTTTGAAGGCATTGGTGAGGCCTACAAGGCTGAAATTATTCGCGATATCCCTGAAGGACAGGTGATTTCGCTTTACCGGCAAGGAGACTTTACTGATCTTTGTCGGGGGCCGCACGTTCCGGATACCGGGAAGTTGCGTGCGTTCAAGTTAATGAAGATTGCCGGCGCCTATTGGCGCGGCGATTCGCGCAATGAAATGTTGCAGCGGATTTATGGGACGGCGTGGGGCGACAAGAAGGATCTTAAGGAATATCTCACTCGCCTCGAAGAAGCAGAGCGCCGCGATCACCGAAAAATCGGTAAGACGCTGGATCTCTTTCATATGCAGGAAGAGGCTCCGGGGATGGTTTTCTGGCATCCCAAGGGATGGACGCTTTGGCAGATCGTCGAGCAATACATGCGCGGCATCTTCCGTGATCATGGCTATGAGGAGATCAGGACACCCTTAGTGGTGTCGAGGACCCTCTGGGAGAAGTCTGGGCATTGGGAAAAGTTTCAGGCGGATATGTTCACGACGACATCGGAGCAGCGCGATTACGCGATCAAGCCGATGAACTGCCCTTGTCATGTTCAGGTCTATAACCAGGGGCTTAGAAGTTACCGGGAACTCCCCCTGCGCTTGGCTGAATTTGGGGCTTGTCACCGGAATGAACTCTCAGGCGTTCTGCACGGTTTGATGCGGGTGAGGGGCTTTACTCAGGATGATGCCCATATCTTCTGTACGGAAGATATGGTGCAGGCAGAGGTCTCTACGTTTATTGATCTCCTGCATCGGGTGTACGCGGATTTTGGCTTTGAGAAGGTGCTGGTCAAGCTCTCGACGCGCCCTCCAAATCGCGTTGGATCCGACGAGGTCTGGGACAAGGCTGAGGCCGCCCTTGAGGAGGCGTTGACGTCCAAGGGGCTCGTCTGGCAATTGCAGCCGGGTGAGGGGGCTTTTTATGGGCCTAAGATCGAGTTTTCTCTCGCAGATTGTCTGGACCGGGTCTGGCAATGCGGAACGATTCAGGTCGATTTTTCGATGCCTGAGCGTTTGGGTGCGGTTTATGTGGCGGAAGATGGCGCTAAACACACCCCTGTGATGCTTCATAGAGCCATTTTGGGCTCACTGGAGCGGTTTATCGGGATTTTAATAGAGCACTATGCGGGGTATTTCCCGTTATGGTTGGCGCCGGTTCAGCTGGTGGTCCTGAATATCACGGATGGGCAGTCGGATTATGCGCGTGAAGTAGTTGAAACCCTTGGTTCTCAGGGCTTCAGAGTTGAAGCTGACTTGAGAAATGAGAAGATCGGCTTTAAAATCCGCGAGCACTCCATGCAACGCGTGCCCTATCTGGCCATCATTGGCGAAAAAGAAATGGCGTCTCGGACCATCTCCCTCCGCAGTCAAAAGGGGGAGGATCTGGGATCCTTTGGGTTGCAGGACCTGACTCGACGGCTGGCCGAGGAGGCAGAAGCCCGTGCTGTTACCCATTAACTGCTTTGTAGGAGGAAAAGGCTATCAGTGCCGATAGAAAAGAGCCAAGACTGAATGACGAAATTCAGTATTCGAACGTCCGTCTGATCGATGCCGAGGGCAATCAGGCTGGGGTGGTATCCAGTCGCGAGGCCAGACAAATGGCCTACGATGCGGAGTTGGATCTGGTGGAAATATCACCCGGTGCAGAACCTCCCGTGTGTCGGATCATGGATTACGGTAAATACCGTTTTGAGCTGAACAAAAAACTGGCCGCAGCCAAGAAGAAGCAAAAGCAGATTCAGGTCAAAGAAGTTAAGTTCAGGCCCGGCACCGATGTCGGTGACTACCAAATTAAGCTGCGGAATTTGACGCGCTTTTTGGAAGAGGGTGACAAGGCGAAAGTGACCGTTCGTTTCAGAGGGCGGGAACTCAGCCATAAGGAGCTGGGTATGGATCTCCTGAAGCAGATTGAAACCGATTTGCAGGAACATGCGACCGTGGAGCAGTTCCCGAAGATGGAAGGCCGGCAGATGATCATGATGCTGGCGCCCAAGAAAAAGAAAGCCTAGACGAATTTAGATCACCAAGACTAACCGGAGAGCGCAATGCCAAAGTTGAAAACCAACCGTGGCGCGGCGAAACGTTTCAAGAAGACCGCTTCAGGTGGCTTCAAGTGTAACCATTCGTTCCGCCGTCACATCCTGACCAAGAAGAGTACGAAGCGTAAGCGCCAGCTCAGAAGCCCGAACGCCATTCATGCGTCGGACGTCCGTAGCGTGGCAAGAATGTTGCCGTACAGCTGAGATTTTTTGACCTAAGCGAAGTAAAGAGGGTCCAATGCCAAGAGTAAAACGTGGCGTCACTGCGAGAGCCCGCCATAAGAAGGTTCTTAAGCAGGCTAAGGGGTATTATGGTGCCCGCAGTCGTATCTACCGTGTCGCCAAGCAGGCCGTCATCAAGGCCGGCCAGTATGCTTATCGCGATCGTCGTCAGAGGAAACGTCAGTTCCGTTCCCTCTGGATTGTCCGCATCAATGCGGCGGCCAGAGAGTGTGGTTTGTCCTACAGTCGTTTCATTGCAGGTCTGAACAAAGCCTCGGTCTCCATTGATCGAAAGGTTCTGGCAGACATCGCGGTGCATGACAAGGACGCCTTTAGAGAGCTTGCGCGGATTGCGCAGGGCTGATCTGCTTGACGTGAGCTGCGCTGGGCACACCGGTGCCCGCGTGGCCCTTGCCATCTTCTAACTCACCACACAAGGCTGGTCATGACTACCCTTGAAGACGTTCTGGCGCGTGCGCAAGGGGAACTCCTGGAAGCGAACACGCTTATGTTGCTGGATCAGGTTCGTGTCCAGTACCTCGGCAAGAAAGGCCTGATCACCGAGCAGATGAAGTCGCTCGGGACGCTCGCAGGGGATGAAAGAAAGGCCGCCGGGGCAAAGATCAATCTGGTCCGTGATCAGCTGGTTGAGGCGATTGAAGCCCGCAAAGAAGTGCTTGAAGCCGAAGCGTTGAAGGCTCGGCTTGCTAGCGAAACCATAGACGTCACGCTGCCAGGGCGAGGGCAACAGATCGGTGGTCTCCATCCGGTGACCCTGACGCTCCGCAGAATGTCGGCCCTGTTTAGTCGGATTGGTTTTGACATCGTTGAAGGGCCCGAGGTTGAGGATGATTACCACAACTTCGAAGCGCTCAATATTCCGGCATCACACCCAGCACGGGCGATGCACGATACCTTCTATTTTGACGAACACACGCTGCTGAGAACCCATACCTCGCCAGTGCAGGTTCGTATTATGGAAAGCCAGACCCCGCCCTTGAGAGTCATTGCTCCGGGTCGGGTTTACCGCTGTGACTCCGATCTAACACATACCCCGATGTTTCATCAGGTTGAGGGCTTTTTAGTCGATCGTGATGTGAGCTTTGCGGATCTCAGGGGCATTCTTTACGAATTTCTGACGCTCTTTTTTGAGAAGGACGTGGCGGTCCGTTTCAGGCCCTCCTATTTTCCTTTTACGGAACCCTCTGCCGAGGTGGATATTGCCTGTGTGATGTGTGATGGTCAGGGCTGTCGCGTTTGTAAGCAGACAGGTTGGCTTGAAGTGATGGGCTGTGGGATGATCCATCCGCGGGTGTTCGAGGCCGTCCATATTGATCCAGAGGTCTACTCAGGGTTTGCCTTTGGTCTCGGCGTTGAGCGCATGGCCATGCTGCGCTATGGCATCAATGATCTGAGGCTTTTCTTCGAAAACGACCTCCGATTCCTTCGACAGTTTTCCGCTTTTTAGGCGATTACCGGCAACTTCCCATGCGTTTCAGCGAAGCTTGGCTCAGAGAGTACGTCAATCCCGCCATCGACACCGATGCCCTCGTCCATCAGTTGACCATGGCAGGACTGGAGGTCGACAGTGTCACCCCGGCAGCGGGTGACTTTAAGGGCGTTGTGGTCGCTGAAATTCTTGACGCCCATCCGCATCCTGAGGCCGATCGTCTCAGGATCTGTCAGGTAGGCGCCGGCCTTGATCAGCCACTTCAGATTGTTTGTGGTGCCCCGAATGCGCGAGTGGGTCTTCGTGTCCCCTTGGCCTTGGTCGGTGCTCTGCTGCCGGGTGGCCTTGAGATCAAGTCCGCTAAGCTGCGCGGGATTGAATCCTTTGGAATGCTCTGCTCTCAAAAGGAACTGGGCATCGAAGAGGATGCCTCGGGACTCATGGAGCTGCCGCTGGATGCACCCATCGGCATGGCGCTCCGGGATTATCTGCAGTTGGATGATCAGTTGATCGAGGTTGATCTCACCCCCAATCGCGCCGACTGCCTAAGTGTCGAGGGGATTGCGCGGGAGGTGGCCTTATTAAACGCGCTGCCGATCCACTGTCCAGAGGTAAACGTGCCGGCACCGGCCATTGATGATATCTGGCCGATCAAGGTTCAGGCGCCAGAGGCGTGTCCTCGGTATCTTGGGCAATTGATTCGAGGCGTCAATCGTCATGCGGGAACCCCTCCATGGCTCAAGGAAAAGCTTCGCCGTTCAGGCCTCCGCTCCTTGGATGTCATTGTCGATGTGACTAACTATATCTTGCTTGAACTGGGCCAACCCCTGCATGCTTTTGATGTTGACCGGCTTGAGGGGGGTGTTTGTGTGCGTTGGGCCCGGGACGGGGAGTCTCTGCAATTGCTCAATGGTCAGGCGGTGACGCTGGAAAGTGAGACGCTGGTGATTGCCGATGACCGGAAGGTTCTGGCTCTGGCCGGCATCATGGGTGGCAGTGATTCAGCGGTGTCTGAGACGACGCAGGATATCTTCATTGAATGTGCCTATTTTGAACCTTCCCTGATGATGGGGAAGGCTCGGCGCTACGGTCTCAGTACCGATTCTTCTCATCGTTTTGAGCGAGGGGTCAGTTATGAGCTGCAGACGCGAGCCCTCGCCCGCGCGACCCAACTCTTATTAACGTTAGCCGGTGGTCAGGCAGGTCCAGTGGTCGAGCGGGTCTCTTTAGAGTATCTCCCTCAGCGGCAGCAAATTCTTTTGAGAGCTGAACGCATCGAGAAAATCCTGGGTCTTGCGATTCCTGAGGAGCGGGTGACGAAGATTCTTCAAGGTTTGGGGATGACGCCAGAGAGGGATCCCCTCGGATGGCGCGTTACGGCTCCCGCCGCAAGGTTCGATATTGCGCTTGAAGCCGATCTGATTGAGGAAATCGGTCGCGTTTATGGCTACGATCATCTCCCAAGACGTCAGCCAGTGATCCCTGCGGTCATGCTCCCGATATCAGAGACCCAGTTGACCCTTGATCGGGCGAAGGATCTTTTGGTTGATCGTGGTTATCAAGAGGCCATGACCTATAGCTTTGTTGAAGCGGGTATCCAGCAGCTGATCGACCCTGGGGTAGAGCCTTTGGCGCTCAAAAACCCACTGTCGCAAGAGCTTGCCGTCATGCGGACCAGCCTTTGGCCAGGATTAATGGATGCGGCGATCAAGAATAGTCATCGTCAGCAGGATCGTGTTCGCTTGTTTGAGAGTGGTCTCACCTTCAGGCCCTCTGGCCATGGCCTTGCTCAGGAGAAGGTGTTGTCGTGGCTGGCGCTGGGTGGCCAAGAATCTGAACAGTGGGGTCTCTCCTCTCGACCGGTTGATTTCTTTGATGTCAAACAGGATGTCGAGGCGCTCGTCGCTTTGACCGGTCGTCTTGAGGAGCTCCGTTTCGTGACGGTGGAGCATCCGGCGCTCCATCCAGGGCAGTCGGCTGAAATACGACTCGGGGAAAATCGTCTGGGATTGATGGGGCTTCTTCATCCCGAGATTGAACAGCGATTGGGGTTTCCATCGCCCGTGTTTCTGGTAGAGCTTCTTGATCATGTCCTCCGTGATCGACAGTTGCCCCGATTTAGTCGTTTGTCGAAATTTCCATCGGTTCGAAGGGATTTAGCTCTTTTGGTGGAACAGAACGTGCCCGTCGGCACCTTACTAGAGACGACCCGCGCCAGCGCCGGTAAGCTGCTCCGAGAGGCTCAGGTTTTCGATGTCTATCAGGGTCCTGGGGTCGAGGCCGGCAAGAAGAGTGTCGCGATCCGTCTGATTTTGCAGGATGAAGCGGAGACCTTAGTCGATACCCTCGTGGAGGGGGTCGTAAAGAAGGTTTTGGAAGGTTTAACCCAACGTTGCGGCGCTCGTTTGAGGGATTGAGATGGCACTGACAAAAAATGACATGATGGAACGGTTGATTGAAGAACTCTCATTCAACCGAAAGGATGCGAAGGAGCTGGTCGATCAGTTTTTTGAAGAAATTCGGGGCGCTCTGGGGCGTGGGGAGTCGGTCAAATTATCAGGTTTTGGCAATTTTGATCTTCGCGACAAAACAGAACGTCCTGGACGGAATCCAAAAACCGGCGAAGAAATCCCCATTACGGCGCGACGGGTCGTGACCTTTAAGTCAGGTCAGAAGCTCAAAACTCAGGTGGAAGCGTTCGAAGGATCCCTCAGCAGCGACTGAATGGGATATCCGGTGTGGGTGTTGATGCCGCAAGGATTCATCGCCTGCTGGGGTTTGATGACGGGCTCTGCTCGGTGAGGTAGCCGCTTATGATTCACGCTGGCATCGTTGGAGGAACCGGTTATACCGGCGTCGAATTGCTTCGCTTGCTGATCGCGCATCCGATGGTGACGGTCGCCGCAGTGACGTCAAGAAGCGATGCGGGGACCCGGGTCGATGCCGTTTACCCGAATCTTCGTGGTGCGATCGACCTTTTCTTTGTCGAACCGACGGAAGACGCCCTTTTAGGCTGCGACGTCGTCTTTTTCGCCACGCCCAATGGGACAGCCATGCGGATGGTCCAAGGTCTCCTTGATCGTGGCATCCGGGTGGTTGATCTTGCGGCTGATTTCAGGCTCAAGGATCCCGAGGTATGGGCAACCTGGTATGGTGAACCTCATGCCTGTCCGGAGCGCCTGAGTGAGGCCGTCTACGGGCTGCCGGAACTTTGGCGAAGCGAGATTCGAGGGTGCCGCTTAGTGGCTTGCCCTGGGTGTTACCCGACCGCCGTACAGCTCGCCCTATATCCCCTCTTGGCAGAGGGGGTCATCGTCGCCGATCGCATCATTGCCGATGTCAAGTCGGGTGTCAGTGGCGCCGGGCGGAAGGCGGAAATTCCCGTCTTAATGAGTGAGACCGGTGAGAGCTTCAAGGCTTATGGGGTCGGAGGACATCGCCACTGGCCCGAGATTCGGCAAGGGCTTGAAGTCATAAACCAAGGTCCTGTAGGGCTCACCTTCGTGCCGCATCTTGTCCCAATGATTCGGGGCATCCATGCCACGGTCTATGGCGTTTTGAAGGAGCCTCATGTGGATCTTCAGGCACTGTTTGAGCGGACCTACCAGGACGAGGCATTTGTCGATGTGCTTCCCGCCGGCGCCCATCCCGACACCCGCAACGTGAAGGGCGGAAACCGTTGTCAGATCGCTGTCCATCGTCCCTTGGGAGGCGATACGGTGGTGATCCTGGCGGTCATCGATAATCTGGTGAAAGGGGCTTCGGGGCAGGCCATACAGAACATGAATTTGATGTTTGGGCTTGAAGAGACCCTCGGACTTCAAACCATCGGACTTTATCCCTAGGACTATCATGGACGATCCCGTTGTTTCGACACTGACAACGCTGCGTGACTATGTCCGCTATGCCACCAGCCGATTTACCGAAGCGAAGGTTTTTCTAGGGCATGGCACGGCGGCGGCCTTGGATGAAGCGGTCGCGCTGGTGTTAGCCGCTCTCCATCTGCCTTTTGATCTCCCGGGAGGGTATTTCGAGGGGCATTTAACGATGCCTGAGAGGGAGCGCATCTTTCAGTTGATCGAGCGGCGCATCAGTGAGCGCAAGCCACTGTCTTATCTGACCCACGAAGCAATGTTTGCAGGGCTTTCTTTTTATGTCGATGAGCGGGTCTTGGTGCCGCGTTCACCCTTGGCTGAATGGATTGAAGTCGGGTTTGCTCCGTGGCTTGATCCCGATGCTGTGACCGATGTGCTTGATCTTTGTACCGGCAGCGGCTGCATCGCTATCGCCTCGGCGTTGGCCTTCCCAGAGGCTTTGGTTGATGCCGTCGACCTCTCTCAAGATGCCCTCGCCGTGGCCAAAATCAATATAGATCGACATCAGGTGGCCGATCAGGTGCGTGCCATTGAATCCGATCTCTATCAGCAGCTTTCAGAACGGCGCTATGATCTTATCGTGAGTAATCCCCCTTATGTCAGTCAGGCTGAATGGTTAAAGCTGCCTCCTGAATTTCATGCCGAACCTCGGCTAGGCCTTGAGTCTGGGGAAGAAGGTCTTGATTGTGTTCACCGAATCCTTAAGGGCGCGGCGCAGCATCTAAAGCCTTTGGGGGTCTTGGTGGTCGAGGTCGGCAGCGCGGCGGGGGCCTTGATCAAGGCTTATCCAGACATCCCCTTCTTTTGGCTTGATTTCGAACGGGGTGGGGATGGGGTTTTTCTGCTGACCGCCGACCAGGTCCGAGCGGCCTTTCCTGAATCGTGAAAGGAGAATGGCAAAGGTCTTGGCTTTGAGGGGTGGGTTT
>CAILMG010000078.1 GCA_903835265.1 uncultured Methylococcus sp. | reverse complement strand
TGAAGCTAAGAAAGTTGAGAAAACCAGATCATCAGGGAATGCCGAAACGAACAAAAGCAAGGAAGCATCCGTTCCTTCAAAGCTCAACCCTAATCCTAGCTCTGATGCGAATGATGCGGCTAAGGGGGTCTCTGATGCTGCTAACGGAATTGTGAATATGTTTAAGTAGTCGGCGGTTTTTAAGGGTCTCAGATTCTGCCACTGCTTGATCGTATCGCTTGCGACAGGATCCTAAAATGGTTAAGCAAAATGGCGCTTCTGAGCTGACTTCGCCTGATAGTTGATCCTGAGCGACTTCTTTTTATGATTTCAAGAGATGCGTGGATTCTTATTGCCCCCATCATTTTTTTAATAGGGGTTTCGGGCTGTGCGACCGAGGCGGAGTTGGCTCAAGAGAGGGCAAGAGTTGACGCAAACATTCAGTCTCAGTGTCTTAATTATGGATTTAAGCAGGGTACAGATGCTTTTGCTTCATGTAAGATGCAGCGATATGCTGATTTGGAAAATCAGCAACGAGAGGCCGCAATGCAGCAGCAGTTTTTCTTGCGCGCCAATCAACTCCAGCAGCAGAGAGAGAGGGAGGCGGCTGATAGAAAGAGAGAAAGGGAGAATAGCTGTGGACTGTCTGCGAGTATTGCGGCCAACAAAGCGAATAGTCAGGTGAATTACTACGAGGCTTACAATTCCTGCTTGGCAAAAGGGTACTAGAGAGAGGAGCCTCTCAGAGAATTCTGCTGAGTCTTGGGCTGAAGGGCTGTCCTGCATTTAAACGGATAGACACATCCCGCCGACTTCAAGGTCATCAGTACCCTTGGATCCCAAGGATGCCGTGGCGACTCTCGCAGCCGCGTGGTCACTCTTTAGAGCGGTCAACTGCTTCCAAAAGGAGCTTTACAGAATCGTACCCGTTCCGCCCATCACCTGCAGTTCTTCCTTGCCTCATTGGCTCTAGTCACAATGGCTTCCACCATCATGGGGAATCAACGTCTGCATGGCGTTGAACGGATGCTGGGTCGATCTGCACTTCATCATCAGATGAGCCGCTTGGTTAGCTGGTGAGATGACCGGCAAGTTGGGTCACTAAGGTTCCGGATATGAAAAACACCCCTAACATGTGAACGCTTTTGAAAATCGCATTTTCGGTGCGCAACATTGGGTCAGTCAGCAGCCAGAATGGTAGAAAAAGGAGCAAGGTAGATACAACATGAAGCGTGATCATCGTTTTTCCCTCTCAAAATGCCTGAATTTCCTGTCCCTCATGACAGGTACACAGAAAGAAAAGCAATTACCGGGCCAGTAATGGCTTTTGGGTTTCCGATGAGGATATAGTTTGAGGGTTAAGGGCTTGAGAGGACTATTCGATTCCGCCAAGCAGCTTTGATTCGGCCTCAGTGAACAGTCTCGAACGGATAAGGAATCGGAGTCCCTCAGGCCCCTCGAGTGAGAACATTCCCCCTCTTCCTTTAATGACATCCAAGGTGATCTGGGTATGCTGCCAATACTGGAACTGGCTCTTCGACATATAGAAAGGGCAATCGCCGACGTCGCCCAGGAGGACGTCGGATTCTCCGATGATCAATTCACCTTCTGGGTAACACATGGGGGAGCTGCCATCGCAGCAGCCACCCGACTGATGAAAAATCAGTCCCCCATATTTCTCACGGAGCTTTGAAATAAGCGTGATCGCCGATTCGGTGGCGATCACTCGTTTGGGCATTTGAGTGTCGTTCAGAAGAACCCCAACGCTTTTGGGCTGTAGCTCACCAGAAGGTTTTTAGTCTGCTGATAATGCCCCAGCATCATCTTGTGATTCTCCCGGCCAATGCCGGATTGTTTAAAGCCTCCAAAAGCGGCATGTGCGGGGTAATGGTGGTAGCAATTAGTCCAGACTCTCCCCGCCTGAATGCCCCGACCTACCCGGTAGGCTCTGCTCCCATCACGGGTCCAGATGCCAGCGCCGAGCCCATAGAGGGTGTCGTTTGCAAGAGCCAGCGCTTCCTCCTCATCCTTGAATGTGGTGACGGAAACGACGGGACCAAAGATTTCTTCCTGGAAGACCCGCATCCGGTTATGACCTTCAAGGACGGTGGGTTTCACGTAATAACCGCCACGGAGTTCACCTTCGAGAGCGTTTCGCTCACCGCCAATGAGGCAGCGGGCGCCTTCTTGCCGGCCAATATCGAGATAGGACAGAATCTTTTCGACCTGCTCTTCTGATGCTTGAGCACCGACCATAGTGGAGGGGTCTAAAGGGTTTCCCTGCTTCATGGCGGCGATCCGTTCAAGGACCTTGGGCATGAATCGGTCATAAATCGATTCCTGAATCAAGGCTCTTGAGGGGCAAGTGCAGACCTCGCCCTGATTAAGGGCAAACATCGCAAAGCCTTCAACAGCCTTATCGAGAAAATCATCGTCTTCTTGAAAGATATCCTCAAAAAAGAGGTTGGGCGACTTGCCGCCCAATTCCAGGGTCACCGGAATAATGTTCTGAGAGGCATATTGCATGATCAGCCGTCCGGTGGTTGTCTCTCCGGTGAAGGCGATTTTGGCAATTCGGCGGGATGAAGCCAAAGGTTTTCCGGCTTCAAGGCCAAATCCATTCACGATGTTCAAGATC
>CAILMG010000077.1 GCA_903835265.1 uncultured Methylococcus sp. | reverse complement strand
CTCGGGGATATGGAGCAAGACCCCGCGGTTCAGAAAATCATGCTTTTAAGTGGCGAGCACACCCATGATCACGGCGATCATCACGAGTAGTGAATGTGTTGGGTTGCCACCACGATTCTGAAACAAAACCGTAACAAGGCATACATAGAATGGTCATGCCCTGAGGGGAACGAAGAAAGAGGTTCCTAAGGCAACTAACGGTAAAAAAGCTTCAAAATTCCAGAGCCAAAGGCTCATCCTTCACGAGACAATGATATGAAAAAAATGAATATGTCCTCCATGCTGTTGGTAGCATTGATGGCGACGGGAACGCAGGCGTTCGCCCGCGATATCTATGCGGATAACTATGGTTCAACCAAGCCATTTTCTATGGCGGTCTTTGGTGACTGGCCTTATAACGCTTTATTGCTGTCCAATGCGAATCTGCTGATTAATTCGATCAACAATGATCCAAGCAAGATCACTCGCGTCTTGCATGTGGGTGATATCCATTCAGGCAGCATGCCTTGCACCAGCGCTGGGATTCTGCCTCCGATTGCAACCTCTGATCCAGGCTGGAACCAGGGCGTTTTCGGTAAATTCCAACAATTCAAAGCACCTTTGGTTTATACCCCAGGCGATAATGAGTGGACAGACTGTCAGAAGACCAAGCAGAAAAGTGCCGGCGCTCCTCTCAATGAATTAACCGCTGTTCGTCAGCTGTTTTTCTCAGTCCCTGGCCGGACCCTCGGTATCAATGATCAACCTGTAACGACGCAGGCGACCGACTTTGATCCTGCCTTCCCTAAGGATGCCCAGTACGTTGAAAACGTTTTATGGGAAACCAACCGCATTGTTTTTGTGACCGTCAACATGCCAGGTTCTAACAATGACACCCTGCCATGGGCGGCTCCTTTTGTGAATGTAGCCGCTCAGGCTGATGAAGTCGCAACACGGACGGCTGCTGATATTCGTTGGCTCCAGAAGGCATTTGACCTTGCCAAGAAGCGTCACGCGAAGGGTGTTGTTATCGGTCTTCAGGCTGATATGTGGGATCCTGCTGCCTTGCCACCCGCTGGTGATGGTCTTGCGGCCTATACCCCCTTCGTGAAGGCATTGGCCAATGCATCAGTGGATTTTGGTAACCCGGTTCTCCTTTTTAATGGTGATTCCCATCTTTATGGGAAGGACCAGCCGCTGGCAGATCCTAACAGCGCCTCAGGTAAGATCCACAACACCCAGGCGGTTACGAATCTCACCCGCGTGATCGTCCAAGGTTCAACCAACGCACCGGCTGAATGGGTTCGCTTGACGGTTACTCCACGCAGCAAGGATCTTTTCACTGTTGAAAACGTTCCATACTGTAAGGATCCTTTGACGACCTGTAACTTTTGATGACGGGTCATTAAAGCCCCCTTTCTTAGGGAACAAAAAACCCGGCCAATTGGCCGGGTTTTTTATGCCTCTTTTTATGAGGCCAAAGGATTTTATCGGCTTATGGCCAAGGTCCCTCAAGCTTCAGATTGGCGTTCCCTTTGACGGACACTTTCTTGATGACAGTACCGTCTTCCTCATCGATATCTTCAGGGGCAAAGGCAAATTTATACATTTCCTCATCGCGACCCTTCCACTCGACCTTGGCCATCACGAAGTATTCGCCGTCACCGACATTGTTGAAGGTGAAGTTACCGCTATCATCACACGAGGTCTTTATGGTTTGGGCCATGAAGGCTTCATAGCCAATGAATTTCTGGTCGCGGGCACGATGGGTCAATTTATAGGCGACATCGGTCACCGGCTTCCCGTAGTATTTCAAAGCCCATTCACGAGCATAGTCCGTGTAAGGGATGAGGGTGACTTCATTCCCTTCGCAAGTCACCACCGTATTGGGGTAAGCAAAGACGTGGCCGCGATCTGGTTCAAAATGAATTTTGCCGCTGATCTGATTGTTCCCCTTAGCCAGCATGGATTTGGCTTCGTTGGCGTCAAATGGAACAGCTAATTGGATGGGCCCCGATGCGCATCCCATGAGGGAGGCGAGGAGGGTGGCCGACAACGGAATGGAAAACGTGTGCTTGTTCATGATTGGGCTATAAAGGATTGAATCGTTCCAGAAAGTGTAGGTGTTAAAAGAAGATGTCGATGAGGCTGTCGTGGGTTCGGGCTAAACCCGTTCTGAGAATCGGTAACCAAAGCCCCGAACCGTCTGAATGAGTTCACCTTTATGGTGAACGTCCAGAATGTTTCTAAGGCGTCTGATATGAACATCCACGGTGCGCTCTTCAATGAAGACCGATTGCCCCCAGACCTTATCAAGTAATTGTCTTCGGCTAAAGACTTTCTCGGCGTTTCGCATGAAGAATTCCAGCAGCCGGAACTCCATAGGGCGAAGCAAGGCCTCCTTCCCTTCAATGATGATCCGGTGTTCATCGAGATACATTTCGATGCCGCCGAGTTCGAGATGCCCAGAAGAAATGCGATGCGATCGCTTCCTTAAGACCGCCTTGATGCGGGTAATCAGTTCATTGGGTTCAAACGGCTTATGGACAGTATCATCTGCGCCAAGCTCGGGACCTTTCGGTCCCTGACCATTTAAACGATGGGTCACGATAATGGCTGGGATGTCCTCGAAGGCTGCCTGTTGCCGAAGTTCGTGCATGAATTCAGAGCCAAGATGAGGTTGATGATCGGGTACGTCAAAAACGATGAGGTTCGGCGGTGAGGCTTCAATCGTTGAAAGCGCCTTCTTGGTGCCACTGACAGACGTTACCCGCATCCCGGCATTTTCGAGCGTTTCACGCAGAATCTTATGCCGTTCATTCATGTCTTCAATTAAGAGAACCGCAGTCAAGAGATCGCTCCAAGGGAAATCAAAAACGAAAAATTTACCCGACCAATATGACAAAGGTGTTACCTCGGGCGGAATTCGGTAAGGAGATTCGCTCGTCCTAGCGTGACTGGATTGCTGCTAGGGAATCAAAGTTCACGGAAATGTCATATTCCCGTGATTTATCCGTAACAATTGCCTACTAGGCTACAGCGGAGTTTGGAGGAAGGTGCCCTTTTGGGCGCCCTGATCGGTGCGCTCTGATCGCAGCATACAGAGATTTGATGGATGTTTTCATTCATAAATGAATGGGCAGGACCCTCGGATTGATGTCATTTGCCATTACGTTTGCAAGGTCTTCCACCAAAAATTACCACTCTCTCAACTGAAATGAGACCGAATATGAAAAAGACAAACGTTCTCTTGCTTGCAGGCCTTCTGGCTGCGGCGAATCAGGCTGGTGCCACCATTAGTGCTACTAACTCAGGACCCAGCGATCTCGTCCTGGTGGTCTATGACAGCGCTTCTAAGAAAACCTATTACAAGGATCTAGGAATCACGGCCACTGACTTTGTTGCCGGAGCCGCCACGTCTTGTGTGGATGGCAACATTGCAGGCGATGCGAATTTCGCAAGCTTCCTGTCTTCAGCCACGACGGTTTTCCAGGTCGCAGCCTTCAATCCACTGGTTCAAGCCAACGATTGGGGATACATGCTGACCTCAGCAACGGATGGCACGATCTTCCCAACGGCGTCTAATCTTGTTGATCAAACCACTGGGAATGTTCAAGGCTATTTCGTTCAGTTGAATGGTCCCAATATCGGCAAGCCATCAGAAAACTTGTCAGGGGTTTATGACTCCACCAATGATGCTCTGGCCAACTACAATGGCGGTGCTTGGGGCTCTACCATTAATGCTAGCGTCAAGGGCAGCACTGAAGGTAGCAAGACCTTGAACCCTGGCTTCTTCTTTGTCAGCGGCAAGTCAAATACAGCTACCAAGCTCGGTACCTTCACGCTGGCTTCAGGT
>CAILMG010000076.1 GCA_903835265.1 uncultured Methylococcus sp. | reverse complement strand
AGGCTGAGCCTGCCACAGGAAGGGTTATCTTAAGCGTAATAATGATACGCGTGTGCATGGGTCATGGGCAGGAACAATCACCTAAGTGATTGTTCTATATTGGTATATGGCGGAAGCGGTGAGATTCGAACTCACGGAGGTGTTACCCTCGCTGGTTTTCAAGACCAGTGCCTTAAACCACTCGGCCACACTTCCTGAAATCACGATGGGCCTGTCATGACAGGGGTCAGACAAGCGGGAGAGGGCGAACCCTCATCAAAAATGGAATTATAAACCAACATCCATGTGATTGCTACGATTGTAAGCGGAGTCCCCTCAGAGCTTTTAGGCCCCCTTTGATGCCTAGTAGACACGCTACAAGGCATAGGGCCGGTCGTGCCAAAAGCGCTTGTGACGCTTGCCATTGTTTGAAATAATGTCGCAATCCGGGACGGATGGGCGGATTCTCCAAGACCAGCAAATCCGGATAATCATCACCTTGTCTTTATAGAAGAATATGGAAAGCACCATGAAGAATTCAATGCCTATGAAGAGTCTCCTCCTGATTGCTGGTCTGGTTATGGCTGGTGTATCGATGGCGGGCGAACCCAGTGCAGAAGTTGGCGAAAAGATCTACACCCGCGCCTTCGGACGTGGTTGCGGCACTTGCCATGATGTTCAGCCAAACCCGAACCTGTTTGAAAGCGTTAACAAGCTGAGCAAGGAAGAACTCACCAAAGTTCTCGTTGAAGGCCGTAACGCGATGCCTAAGGCCATGGACCAAATCATGAACTTGGGTCCGGTTAAGAGTGCTGGGCTGACCCAGGATCAAGCCGTCGACTCGCTGATCGCTTACCTCAAGGCTGGCAAGAAGTAATTCTGCCAAACGATCAAGTCAAAACGCCGGGTTTATCCCGGCGTTTTGCTTTCTATCGCAGACCACTCCGCCTAGGATTTGATCATCGTGGGTCTGGACGAGGGGGCGATGTTCTTTATGACCCCCTGGATCGGGGCCTGTCTGGCTCCAGCATGGATGATCAAAGAAGGGCGTCTTGATGAAAAGGCCACTTTTAGTTCTTGTGATCATGGCCATGCTGTTGGGGTGCGCCACATCACCGCAAACGCTTCGGTATACCGTTGGTCCCGCAAAGCCCGAGAGTTACTCCACCATTCCGAGGCTTTATAGTCAGGGCTTTTCATCGACCAATGGTGAGGCCGAGGATCAAATCGCTCGCCTTCAACTGGCACTGCTTGATCCCCCGAGCACCCTTGAACTGGTTGATCGAGCCGTATCACATCACAAACGGGATCTTGAAGCCAAAGAAGCTGAACGCTTCTTTACGCCCGATAGAAAAGGGAAAAAGCGCCATTCGCGCGACCGCGTCCTAGCCGGTCGATCAGGGGATACCTTCTCAGGGGCGAAAACCACGCATACTCAAGCGTTAGGCCTTCCTTGCCTCGATGGCGGTAAAGAGCGTCTCCCTCCTAGTTCAAAAACCATTCTTGAGCGAAATGGCTGCAATGCCTTTGTGTATGGGGCGTCCACCCATGCGGGGGTAAGACCTTTCAGCACCCGTCACAAGGATGGTTGGGCCGAGGTGCGTGATGGCTTGATTCTCCAACGAGTTCAGCATGAACGCCTTTCAGCTCACCTGGCCTACCTTCGACAAAAACCCGATACCGTTGATTATTTAATGTCGAGGGCTGAGCCTTATCTCCCCTATTTGGTCGGAGAACTCAAACGGCAGGGATTACCCACAGATCTTATTTTGGTCCCGATGGTCGAAAGCGCTTTTCAGACCACCGCGATGTCTCCCAAGGCCGCGGCTGGTTTATGGCAATTCATGGCGAGTACCGGCCAGCAATATGGCCTTCAGCAGACGCCAGGTTATGACGGACGCTACGATACGCATCTCGCCACGCAAGCCGCCCTTCGGTATCTTCGGTATCTCAATCGTCTTTTCAATGGCGATTGGCTCTTGACCTTGGCGGCCTATAATGCCGGTGAAGGCCAGGTTCAAAGGGCGATCCAGGCCAATCGCCAGGCGGGTGGTGGTGGCTCTTTTTGGGAGTTAAGTCTGCCGGTTGAGACCCAGAATTATGTCGTTAAGATCTTGGTGTTATCAAAGGTGGTCTCTGATCCTTTAGGCCATGGTTTTAGACCGAGAGTCGCCCCACCGCATCTGGCATTAGCTCGGGTTGAAACGCGCCCTGAAGTACATGTATCCGATTTTATTGCTTCAGCAGGTCTTGCGCCTTCAGAGTTCTATAAGCTCAATCCGGCCTTTAGGCCCGATGTGAAACCACCCCAAGAAGCCCACAACTTTCTGATCCCACTCGAGAAAGCCGAAATCTTGATGGCGGCTAATATGCCTTGGGCTAAGGTTTATGCCCCTCGGAGGGTCGTAGTGCAACCCGGTGACACCTTAGCGGATCTTGCTAAACGCCACGGCGTGTCGGAATTTAAGCTCTCAGAGTGGAATGGTTTAAGCCCGAAGAGTAAGCTCAAGCCTGGGCAGGAAATTCTGGTGCAAGGTGTTTGATGATTTCAATGAGTTGCGCCTTATTCCTAGTAACATTTAACGGGAGAACAGGGATACATGAAACGCGTACTAATGATCAGGACAGCACTATGGGGCGTTCTTTTAACGGTCAGTTTCTGGTCCTCGGCGGAGGAGATTGGTTCGGTGAACTATCGCTTTAAATGGCTGGGTCCGAGCGATAAGATTATGGTTGAAGCCTTTGATGACCCCGAGGTGTCCGGTGTCACTTGTTACATCTCAAGAGCTGAAACAGGCGGGATTAAGGGGATGGTCGGTTTGGCTGAAAACGCGGCCAAGGCCTCTCTTTCATGCCGTCAGATTGGCGTGATTGATACGGGCGCCTTAAAGAACCTGAAGGATCAACAGGAGGTTTTCAGTGCCCGGGCGTCTGCGATTTTTAAAACCACACAAGTGGTCAGGTTTTATGACAAGAAGCGCTCGGTTCTGGTGTATTTAACCTATACGGATCGGATTGTTGATGGCAGTCCTGAAAATGCCATCAGTATCGTCCCTGTTAAAGTCCTTCCGTGAAGGAGGCAAGGATGCCTACGACCCCGCCGCGCAGTTGCGGAGCATGAGCAGAGCGGCTCTGAATTGATTGTCGCCGCCGGTGGGATTCAGTCT
>CAILMG010000075.1 GCA_903835265.1 uncultured Methylococcus sp. | reverse complement strand
GGCCCTGCCCGATCGCCTTGATATCGAGGCGAGGTATCGGGGATTTATCGACATTGCGGAGCCTGGCCGATTGGCGGGGTGGGTCCTCAATGACATTGCCCCCTCTAGAAGTGTGCGATTGGATGTCTATTTAAATGGTCGCAAGATCACTTCAGGAGTGACGTCCATTCTGAGGCCCGATGTATCGGAGAATAATCGCTCTGGATTTGACATCGCGATTCCTGTCAGGGACGACCCGCGCTTTTCCAATCTAACGTTTTCTCTCAGGCTTCTTGGCACAGAGATCAATCCTTTATCATCAGAGACCATCCACACCCCCATCGAGACAGCGATTCAGAGTCTGACTCGACTGATCGAGTCTCTGCGATCACCTCCAAATAAAGATGATTCTTGTAATGGAAAAATCCAACAAGATGATGGCGATCTTTGGGTTCGAACGGAAATTTTGGAACCCACGATCAGAGCGCTTCGAGACGCGGGGCGCATCGATCATCCACTGACGCTCACGCCCAAGGCATTTAAATCTCATCGACTAAACGCCCCTCAACTTGAGGTGATCTCGGTTCTCATTCCGGTCTATGAGGGATTAGAAGCTACCACGCGGTGCATAAAAAGTGTCCTTACATCAGGCGGTAAAACCCCGTTCACCCTATCAGTTATTAATGACTGCAGCCCTAATCCGCTTCTAACAAAAGAAATCAGGGAACTGCAAAAAACACATGGGTTTACGTTGGTTGAACAGAAAACCAACCTCGGATTTGTGGGGACAGTCAACAAGCATCTGGCATCAACCCCACAACAGGATGTCGTGTTATTAAATGCAGATACGGTCGTCGCCTCTGGGTGGCTAGATCGCCTCCTTGCTGCCGCTTATTCCGCTGACAATATCGGAACCGTTACCCCACTTTCGAATAACGCAACGCTGGTCAGCTATCCGGTCCCTTTCAAGGAAAACTCACTTCCTTCGGGGGAAGATGTTAAGGCACATGATGTCATCTGCGCCACAATAAATGCGGGCACCACTGTCGATATACCTACTGGCGTCGGGTTCTGCCTCTTCCTCAAGCGGGCAATGATTGATGAGGTGGGTCTTCTCGACCATCGTCGCTTTGGAAAGGGATATGGCGAAGAGAACGATTACTGCCTTAGGGCCAGCGAGAAGGGTTGGCGGCATGTGGCGGCATGTAACGTTTATGTGGGGCATGAGGGGAGCGTTTCCTTTGGAAAGGAAAAAGAGGAACTCATCAAGAAAAATCTTGAGACCCTCAATGGACTTTACCCCGATTATGCGATCACGGTTGCACGCTTCGAGGCTGAGGATCCTCTCGCCTTCGCTCGAAACCGAATAGCCATTGAAGTGCTCAAGGCCAAAGTCAAAAGCCCATTCCTTTTCATTACTCACGGCCTAGGCGGTGGCACCGAGCGGGCTGTCACGGATCTCGCGGAATGTCTGACCACTGAGGGACAGGATGTTCTGATCCTCCGATCTGAAAAACCGCAGCGCTGGGTTTTGCGTTCTCACGGGCACAAGGATCATCTGGTATATCGCGGAGCCTCTGACCTTAAGACCCTCCTCGATGACTTAAAGGTTCTGAATATTCAGCATCTTCATTACCACGAGACCCTTCACTACCCCGCCGAGATCTGGGATCTCCCGGAAAGCTTGAACTGTCGATTTGATGTCACGGTTCATGACTACCTCGCCATTTGCCCTCGTATCACTTTTCTCGATGGCGATGGAACGTACTGTGGTGATTGGAAATGGGACAGTGAGGCGTGCGATCGGTGTATCCACCGCCATGGCTTGCCAGAG
>CAILMG010000074.1 GCA_903835265.1 uncultured Methylococcus sp. | reverse complement strand
TCTCTCTGCGCCCGCTCAATTGGAGTTATTACCACCTCCATCGCCTCAAGACTAAAAGGGCCCAGGTTCACTACAAGCCCTTTTTCTACCCATTAGATCATGTCCTTGAATGGAACCGCCTCTATGGGCCTAAGGGGTTCTATCAATACCAAAGTGTCGTGCCACTTCAACATGGGAGGGATTCCATTCGCGCCATGCTGCAAGCGATTGCAACATCGGGGGAAGGTTCTTTCCTCGCTGTTCTAAAGACATTTGGCGATCGGCAATCACCGGGGCTCCTGAGCTTTCCAGGCCCCGGGGTCACCTTGGCCCTTGATTTTCCCAATAGGAACGATCGAACACACCGACTTCTTGAACGGCTTGATGCTGTCGTAAGAGAAGCGGGTGGGCGTATTTATCCAGCAAAAGATGCAAGGATGCCTCGGGACCTCTTTGAATCCGGATATCCAAAGCTTGGTGAATTTTTAAATTACAGGGATGCGGGCATCAGTTCAGCACTCTCCCGCCGCTTAATGGGATCATAATGAACGCTAGAAACCATATTGTCATTATCGGTGCAACCTCAGGAATCGCTGAGGCCTGTGCAAGGCTCTGGGTTCAAGATCAAACTGTTGATCTGACGCTGGTTGGGAGAGACCCACTCAAAACCGAGGCAGTCGCTACGGACCTTCGGGTTCGAAGCCAAGCATCCTCAGTCACAGTGATGGCCGTTGATTTTCTTGACGAGAACAAGATTAAAGAGACGGTGGACCTTATTTGTTTGAAGCAACCCGTTGATATCGTTTTGATTGCCCATGGCACCTTACCCGATCAATTATCGGCGCAGAAGGACCTAGCCCTTTGTAAACAGACCCTCCAGATCAATGCGGTCTCTCCCGTATTGTTTGCGGAAGCTTTTGCGGGTCATATGGAAAAGGCTAACCATGGAACCCTTGGGATCATAGGATCCGTGGCAGGCGATCGCGGTCGAAAGTCCAATTACATCTATGGTGCAGCCAAAGGACTTGTTGCGCGGTATGCCCAGGGACTTCAGCACCGGCTAGCCTTAAGCAACGTCAAGGTCGTCCTCATCAAGCCAGGTCCGACCGACACACCGATGACCGCGAGCCTTAAATCCCAGGGTCTCAAAGTGGCGCCTTTAGAGGAGGTTGCAAAGCAGATCGTTAAGGCCATGAGTGCCGGTCAAGCGGAGGCCTATGTTCCCGGGAAATGGAAGATCATCATGCGCGTGATTCAGCATCTGCCCTCGTTCATTTTTCAAAGACTGAATATTTGACTCTCCTTTCATCCTGAAGATGGATTGGGGGGTTCCTGCCTCGCTGGACCCGATAATGCTTATTAAAGCATCAGCAGATAAGGCTACATAGACCAAAGCACCCGCCTTAGGGGATGGCCGAATGGCCTTGGAGTAGGCGCGCCAGAGAGGGCGGGTAGTGATCTTTGCCCGTGGGTAAGCTTTCAGGAGGCCTTCATCCTTATAGGATCTTCGTGCGGCGTTTGGGCCTAGACGCAAATCCGAAGCGTATAATGCATTATGCATACAACGTACTTGGAGGTTTCCATGCATAAGAGAATGACGATCACATTGGATGAGGCCGTGTATGAAGGCTTGAATAGAACCGTCGGTAAACGCCGGATGAGTCAATTCATCGAAGATCTACTTCGCCCACACGTTCTTGACACCGCTCTGGATGACGGCTATCGCGCCATGGCCCAAGACAAAGACCGCGAGCTTGAGGCCCAGGAATGGTGCAACGATCTTGCAAAGGACATGAGCGATGAAGCGCGGTGAAATCTGGTGGGTGGAGTTCGACCCTTCGGTGGGGAGTGAAATTCGGAAAACCCGACCGGCTGTCATCGTGAGCAATGATGCGGCTAATCGCAATCTGGCCAGAGTCGTCGTCATCCCCCTCACTAGCAACACCGGTC
>CAILMG010000073.1 GCA_903835265.1 uncultured Methylococcus sp. | reverse complement strand
TGTTATCCGACAGATTCCAGAAACCGGACTCCATCGCCTTTTATGTAGTAACCGAAGTTACTGGTCGTGGCCCGGTGGATGTGACCATCCTGTCCTGACGCGCGATATCATTCTATGTTTGTTGACAATCATGTTCAAGGGGCTGGCTTGATTTTTTTTTTGCCCTTCGGATGACCCTGCTCGGCGTTCCCCAAAGCGCCCCCAACATGGTCAACGACGCCGCTTGAGAAGGCCTCCAAGGAGCAGGAGCGTGCCGAGGCTCATAACGGCTAGGGAGACCTCTGGCCAACGACCAAAGGTCATGAGAAGGCTGCCACTCATCAGAACCGAGCCGCCGCTGATGGCCAGCAAGAGCCTCTTCTGTTGAAACATCAGGTCCTCTCGAAGGGCCTCCAGGGTTTCTGACTGGATCTTGACTCTGAATTTGCCTTGAGCACTCTCATTGAGCACCTTGTGGGCCAACATCGGCATTTCGGCCCAGTGTTGAGCCCAATGGGGGAGTTCTGAGCGCAACTTGTTGAGTCCTTGGGAGGGTCCCATCTCTTGTTTGAACCAGGCTTCGATCAAAGGCTTCGCGGTTTGCCAGAGGTCCAGATCCGGGTCGAGATCCCGTCCGAGACCTTCGATATTGAGGAGCGTCTTTTGGAGCAGCACCAGTTGAGGCTGGACTTCCATCTGGAAGCGACGCGCCACTTGAAACAATCTCAGCAGCAGATGGCCGTAGGAAATATCCTTCAGGGGTTTTTCAAAAATCGGTTCGCAGACGGCGCGGATAGCCGCTTCGAATTCAACCACGCGGGTATCCGCGGGGATCCATCCCGATTCAATATGGACCTCAGCGACGCGCCGGTAGTCTCGATTGAAGAAGGCCCTGAAATTTTCAGCGATGTACCGTTTGTCTTCGGTGGAGATGCTGCCGATGATGCCAAAATCAACCGCGATGTAGCCGGCTGAGGGTGTTGCGAAGATATTTCCAGGATGCATGTCGGCGTGGAAAATGCTGTCCCTCAATACTTGGGTAAAAAAGATCTCTACGCCGCGAACGGCCAAGAGCTTGAGGTTGACGCCCTCGCGGCGAAGCCGCGCCAGATCCCCGATCGGGATGCCGGAAATGCGCTCCATCACCATGACTTTCTGACGGGTATAGTCAAAATAGACTCTGGGGATGTAAAGAATGTCGGAGTCCTCAAAGCGCCGACGGATGTCGGCCGCGTTGGCGGCTTCCCGAACCAGATCGAGTTCATCAAGGATGGTTTTCTGAAACTCGCTGACCACAGCAATTGGGCGCAGGCGCTTGGCCTCAGGAAGGAAACGCTCAGCCAGACTAGCGAGCTCGAATAAGAGGTCAAGATCGGTCTGGATCCGGGTTTCAATGCCGGGTCTTAGGACCTTGACGATGACGTCGTCGCCGGCGTGAAGGGTAGCGGCGTGCACTTGGGCGACCGAAGCGGAGGCCAGAGGCGTCTCATCGAAAGTCCTAAAAAGGGTCTCCAGGGGCTCTTTGAGCGACGTCTCGATAATCTCCCGGGCTTCAGTGCCTGAAAAGGGCGGAACTTGGTCCTGAAGCTTCACCAATTCTTCGGCAATATCATCCGGGAGAAGGTCGCGGCGGGTGGAGAGGGTCTGGCCAAATTTGACAAAGATCGGCCCCAGTTCTTCCAGAGACTCCCGGATCCTAACCCCCCGCGGCAAGGCCTTGGCGGCTTTCGAGCCGCGCCCGCCAGCGGCGATCAGGAGCCGCAGGGAGAGAGGCAGTTGTGCCAGGGGAATCAGGTCATCGAGACCGTGTTGGGTGAGAACCCGGTGGATATGGCGCAGACGCCGAAAATGGCCTGACCTGATCACGTGGCGGGGGGGGAGGGCCGGCGAGATTCAAGTCGCTCTAAGCGGGCCTTCAAGCGATCGGTATCGGCGCGAAGCGTGTCAATCTCGGCAAAAAACGTCTCGGTATGGTGCTTTTGAGGCAGCAGTCGAACCTCTTCCCGGAGATACTCCGAAAGATCGGTCTCCAGAGCCAGAAAGGATTCTCGGACATGCTCGCGACCAGTGCGAAGGGTCGAAAGCACCGTGCCTGCAACACGGTATCCTAAATAGCGGGCCAGAAAACGCTGCCAATCGATGTTGAGTGCGCGGCATAGGTGCTGGACGTCCTGTGCCGTTTGAAGGCTGCCTTCGATCGATAGCTCGCTGCTTTTAAGGGTCTCCTTCGAGGCACTGGCTCTCGCCGCCTCGAGAAACGCGGGCAGATGGCCGGTGATGGTGACATCCGGGGTGCCGCTAATCTCGGTCATGAATTGGATATCCTCGTCGGTCGGGCAGAGATAGAGGGCCCGATCAAACGGCAGCAGCCTCAGGGCAATGATCTGACCTGCGAGGCGCTGAAGCGCGTCTCTCCCTTCCGGGGAGTCCGTCAGATGATGGCGGATCAGAGTCCTTAAGCTCTCCGAGAGGCTCGCCGCCAGCAAGGGATGGTTCTGACTCAAAGGCGGTAACCTCGATGAATCGCCACGACCCCATGGGTGAGATTGAAGTACTCCGTGCGTTCAAACCCGGCGGCATTCATCATGTCCCTGAGCGTGTCCTGATTGGGGTGCATCCGGATGCTTTCCGCAAGATAACGGTAGCTCTCCTCATCCTGGGCGATGAGTTTCCCCATCATCGGGAGGAGTTTGAAGGAATAAAGATCATAGGTCTTCTTGAAGAAAGCGCCCTTGACCTCGGAGAATTCAAGGATGATGACCCGCCCGCCGGGCTTCAACACCCGGTACATGGATTTCAGTGCCGCCTCCTTATGGGTCACATTCCGAAGTCCGAAGGCGATACACACACAATCGAAGCTTTGATCCTCAAAGGGCAGCTTCTCGGCATCAATTTGGGCGAACTCCACCCCAGAAGTGACGCCATTGTCGATCAGCCGATCACGCCCGCGGGTCAGCATTTCAGCGTTGATGTCGGAGAGAACTACGCGGCCGCGATCACCCACGCGATCCCTGAAAAGGGCGGTCATATCGCCCGTGCCACCGGCCAGATCGAGAACGCTTTCGCCGTAACGGACATGACTGAGCTGGAGCGCAATGCGTTTCCATATCCGATGAATACCCATCGACATGAGATCATTCATGAGGTCGTATTTGCCCGCCACGGAGTCGAAGACCGAGCGAACCAAATGGGCTTTTTCGCCCTCTGGCACCTGGCGGAAGCCAAAATGGGTGGTTTCATCCGTCATCAAAGACCTCTTTCAAGTGAGTGCGTGAATCCTTTGGGATCATCAGGACAAGGGGGGTTCGTTGGCCTTCAGGTGGCCCTGTTGTGCGAGGGCTTCAAGGTATTCCTGCCACCGTTGCGGCTGGGTGACGCCCAATTCGTAGAGGTAGTCCCAGGTATAAATCCCCGTTTGGTGGCCATCGCTAAAGGTCGGACAGATGCCGTAGTGGCCGACCGGGCGAAGATCGGTGATGACCACCGATTCTTTGCCGATCTGGAGGACCGATTGTCCTGGGCCATGGCCTTGAACTTCTGCGGAGGGTGAAAACACTCGAAGGTATTCAAAGGGAAGGCTAAATAGGTCGTCTTCATCAAATCCGATCTCGAGTCGCCGCGAGGCCTGATGCAGGGTGATATGCGTGGGTACGCGCGAGCTCATAGGGGCTTCATTCAGAGAATGTAACGGCTGAGATCCTCATTGTGGGCAATAGCGCCCAGCTCGAGGTTCACATAATCGGCATCAATCAGCAGGTTCTGACCTCGATGGCGCGGAGCCTCAAAAGAAATCTTCTCAAGGAGTCGTTCAAGAACGGTATGAAGTCGCCGCGCGCCGATATTCTCGGTGCGTTCGTTGACCTCAAAGCTCACCTCAGCAATCCTTGCGATGCCCTCCGGCGTGAAGTGAAGGCTGACGCCTTCCGTCTCCAAGAGTGCAGCATATTGCCGGGTGAGTGAGGCGTCTGGTTCGGTCAGAATTCTGACAAAATCGGCGCTCTCGAGGGCGTGAAGTTCGACTCTGATCGGAAAGCGCCCTTGCATTTCAGGGATCATGTCTGAAGGTTTCGAGAGGTGGAAGGCCCCGGAGGCGATAAAGAGGATGTGATCGGTTTTGATCATGCCGAACTTTGTGCTGACCGTCGAGCCTTCGACCAGGGGGAGAAGGTCCCTTTGAACACCTTCCCGAGAAATGTCTGGGCCGCCATGCTCGGATCGTTTACAGATCTTGTCAATTTCATCGATAAAGACGATGCCGTTCTGCTCGACAGCCTCAATGGCTTTGTGCTTGAGCTCTTCCTCATTGATCATTTTGGAGGATTCTTCCTCTTGAAGAATTTTGAGGGCTTCAGCGATTTTGAGCTTTCGGGTTTTGGTGCGACCCGTATGGAGATTCTGGAACATGCTCTGGAGTTGGTTGCTCATCTCCTCCATCCCAGGCGGCGCCATGATTTCAACGCCAACGGGTGTCGCGCTGATCTCAATGTCGATCTCCTTGTCATCGAGGATCCCATCCCGAAGGCGCTGGCGGAAGGTTTCGCGGGTCGGTGAGGGCGCGGCGGCTTCAGCCTGATCACCGGACCAGCCAGCGACACCTGGGAGAAGGATGTCGAGAACCCGTTCCTCGGCGGCGCGATGGGCCTGGTCCGTGACCCGCTTGATGGCCTCCTGTCGGGCCATTTTGAGGGCGGCGTCGATAAGATCACGAATGATCGATTCGACATCTCGTCCGACATAACCCACTTCGGTGAACTTGGTTGCCTCGACCTTGATGAAAGGCGCTTGAGCGAGCTTTGCGAGGCGACGGGCGATTTCGGTTTTGCCAACGCCGGTTGGGCCGATCATCAGAATGTTCTTCGGGGTGATTTCCTCCCGGAGCCCCTCGGCAACCCGTGCGCGCCGCCATCGGTTCCTGAGCGCGATGGCCACGGCCCGCTTGGCATCGGCTTGGCCAATGATGTGTTTGTCGAGTTCCTCGACGATCTCGGTGGGGGTCAGGTCAGTCATGATGGTGCGACGTCAGTGGGGGACGTCAGTTCTTCGATGGTGATATGGTGATTGGTATAGATGCAGATGTCCGCGGCAATCGAGAGTGAGCGTTCGACAATCTGGCGAGCATCAAGATCGGTATTTTCAAGCAGTGCCCTTGCGGCCGATTGGGCAAAGGGTCCGCCGGAACCGATAGCAATCAGGCCATTCTCTGGCTCGATGACATCGCCGTTTCCGGAGATGATCAAGGAGGCCTTGTCATCAGCAACCGCGAGCAATGCTTCAAGGCGTTGCAGCATCCGGTTGGTTCGCCAATCCTTGACCAGTTCCACCGCCGCTCGAGTGAGGTTGCCACGCTGTTTTTCAAGCTCCCCCTCAAAGCGCTCGAACAGAGTGAAGGCATCAGCGGTGGCGCCAGCGAAACCCGCAAGGACACGCCCATGATAAAGCCGCCTGACTTTTCGGGCATTGCCTTTCATGACGGTATTGCCGAGGGTGACCTGACCATCCCCGCCGATGACCACTTGGTTACCTCGGCGAACACAGACTATCGTCGTGCCGTGAAACTGTTCCACTTGCTATCGTCCAAAAGAGGGGGTCTCAAAGGGACCTATTCTACCTCATCGGCTCCCGTTGGCGGTGATCTTGACGCGTCCAGTTAGAATGCTCACTCACACCCTCCTTACCACCCATCGACGGGATTCCCATGACCGATTACCCCTTGCTCCGCCTTAAGAAGAATGAAGATCGCCGTCTCCGTGGCGGGCACCTGTGGGTTTTTAGTAACGAGGTGGATGTTGTGGCAACGCCCATCAAGGGTTTGGAGCGCGGTACTCTGGGGTTACTTGAGAATGCCCGCGGTGAGGCGCTCGGGGTGGTCACCATCAATCCCGACTCCCTGATTGCGGGTCGTCTTTTAACCCGGCATGTCAGTGAAGCCATTGATCAGAGTTTCTTCCTAAAGCGCTTTGAGCGCGCTTTAAGGCTGCGGGAGGGCCTCTACGGAAGGCCCTTTTACCGACTGATCTTTGGGGAAAGTGATGGGCTTCCAGGTCTCATTATCGATCGTTTTGGGGATGTGGTGGTCATCCAGACCAATACGGCCGGCATGGAGCGCCTGCAGCCATTGATCTTCAAGGCCTTGGAGGCCTCTTTGTCGCCTCGAGCGATCATACTTCGGAATACCTCTAGTCTCAGATCCCTCGAGGGGCTTGAGTCTCATACCGAGGTGGTGATGGGTTCGGTGGCTGATGCGATCGAGATCGAGGAAAATGGCGCCCGTTTCCTGATGGATCCCCTTGGGGGGCAGAAGACAGGCTGGTTTTTTGATCACCGAGATAATCGTGCGCTGCTCTCGGCGCAGGTCGCTGGCAAGCGGGTCCTCGACCTTTTTTCCTACACCGGTGCCTGGGCAATACCGGCCGCTTTAAAGGGCGCTCGCTCTGTTGATTGTGTCGATGCGTCGGCCCAAGCGCTTGAGCTGGCACTCCAAAATGCCGCACTCAACGGGGTGTCGGACCGCTTCAATGTTCACCCTTTCGACGTCTTTGATTTTCTAAAAGCGGCGCGGGAGTCTCGTGATCACTTCGATGTCATCATCGTTGATCCCCCCGCCTTCATCAAACGCAAGAAGGATCATCTAAAGGGCCTCGAAGCCTACCGTCGACTGAATCAGATGGCGCTCCAGATTTTAAGTCCCGGGGGTCTCCTGGTCTCTGCCTCCTGCTCCTTTCATCTATCAAGAGATCAACTCCAAGATCTTCTAAGGGCGTCATCCCGTCATCTTGATCGCCATCTGGTCCTATTAGGGCGGGGTGGACAAGCGAAGGATCATCCCATCCACCCTGCGATCCCTGAGACCGATTACCTTAAAGCCTTCTTTTGTCACGTCGGCCCGAGCCTCTAAGCGGAGGCGGGCCTCCCTAACGGAGGACGACGATCAAGCCTTGGGGGCCTCGCATCACATTCAAGAGGATCTCGCGGGCCCCCTTGATGGCCTTTAGTAAATCCTCGGTGGACCCGGTGGGCTTCCGGTTAGCGGCCACGATGACATCGCCGGGCTTTAAGCCGACGCGGAAGGCATAAGAAGCGGTATTCATTTGGTCAATGAGAACCCCGGCGCCGCCGTTACCATCTTGGATGTCGCGGAGTTTGAGTCCGGCGAGCTTCGGATGAAGCGAGGCACCATCGGATTCGCTGATCTTTGGAGCGGCCACGGTTGCTTCTCGAATGACTGTCGAGCCTTTGTGGATGACTTCGACCTCGACGGCATCCCCAATCTGAGCCAGGCCGATGATATTGCGCACATCGGCGCTGTTCTTGACCTTCTTGCCGTTGATGGTGAGGACGACATCGCCCGCCTCAAGATCCGCAGATTCTGCAGGCGATCCGGGTTTGACGCTGGTGATGACGGCGCCTTGGGTCTGATTCAGTTTGAAGGCCTCTGCGAGCTCATGCGTCAGATCCTGGACCGTCACGCCGAGGAGGCCGCGTTTGACCTCACCGTGGGTGACCAGCGTATTCATGATACTCATCGCCATGTTGACCGGAATGGCGAAGCCAATCCCGACATTGCCGCCATTGGGCGCCAAGATGGCCGTATTGATGCCGGCCAGTTGGCCATTGAGGTCCACCAGCGCGCCGCCCGAATTGCCGGGATTAATGGACGCATCGGTCTGAATAAAATCCTCGTAGCCTTCAATTCCAAGTCCTGACCGTCCAAGCGCGCTGACGATGCCGGAGGTCACGGTTTGGCCAAGACCAAAGGGATTGCCGACCGCCACCACGAAATCGCCCACCTGAAGTTGATCGGAATTAGCGATGGGTAACGCGGTGAGGTGGTCCCCTTTGACCTCAATCACGGCGATATCGGATTCTTTATCCGCCCCCACCAGTTTGGCCTTGAGTTTTTGACCATCAGTGAGGGTGACGGTGATTTCATCGGCCTTGTCGATGACATGATTATTGGTCAGAACGTAACCGCGATGAGCATCCACAATCACACCGGAGCCAAGGCTTGAACTTTCTCGCTGGCTCGGCATGTTGGGGACACCAAAGAAATGCCGGAACACCGGATCCCGCATTAAGGGGTGCTCTGCTTGCTGGATCTGGGTCTTGGTCGAGATATTGACAACCCCCGGCATGACCCGTTTTAACATGGGTGAAAGGCTCGGGAGTGTTTGGCCATCGAGGGCCAGCGGCAACGCCGCACCACTGGGAGCTGAGGTGGCCATGGCGGCCGACATCAGGGTGATTAAGAGGAAGATCGTCTTTTGCAACATACCGGGTCCTTGAGTGGGATTTTAAGCTTAAATCCCGGGTCCTGAGGCAGGATGAGGGGCCCGGGTCAAACCATACGGCCAATCTGTGGGCAGCTTCAGGGGATTTCAATAGGCGGCATCAAGGGCTTGTTGCGGCCGTCGTCCCATGCGCCGGGAACCCCTCGAGGAGGCGATCGATCGCGTGGCCGATGCGATCGCTCTGGGCCGATCTAAAGTAGCCAAAGTCGGTTTCGTCGGTGACCTGCGCCCGCCAGATGATTTTTGATGTGGTGGGATCCATCAATCGCAGTTCAAGTCGCGCTTCCTCATGCTGACTCGAGTAGGGGTCCACCGATGGCGGTGCCGCTCGCCCATCGGAGCCCTTGGGAATGAGGGAACCATGAGCGCCGGGGAACATAATGCCTTGGCTCCCATAGCCGCCATTGGGGGTCTTGTGGCTGTCGACCGCCCACTCACCAAAGGACCAAGCCACCGTCATATCGGGATGGACCTCATCTTGACGGAGTCCTAGGGCTTTCAGTTGCAGTGAAACGTGCCCTATGATCATTTGATCAAGCTGGAGACGTTCTCGGGTCTTTGCTGCGGCATCGGAATCTACCGAATCTGCTTGGGCGTCAAAACCGAAGCTTCCGATTTTAGAGAAGTCGGTGTTGGGGTCGATCTCCCGAACGACCTTGAGGGGCGGAGTGCTACATCCAGATAACCCCAAGAGAGCGAGCGTCAATATAGAGAGAGCGCAGAGTCGCTGGATCATGGGGTGAGCTCCAAATAAAAACAACCACATCAGGTTCCAAGCTTAGCGGAATCCCCCAGGGTTCGTCACGAGGTGCTCGATCCATGGGTCAAGGTGAGCCACTCGGCGTGGTCATCCCGTCGGCCGTAGACATAATCGAAGTAGAGGCTCTGGAGCTTCTCGGTGACAGGGCCTCGACCACCGGCTCCGATCTTTCGTCCATCCAGCTCTCGGATGGGGGTCACTTCCGCCGCCGAGCCGGTGAAGAACGCCTCATCGGCGACATAGACTTCATCCCGGGTAATGCGCTTTTCGATGACCTCAAGACCCTGTTCATGGGCCATGGTGAAGATCGTTTCTCGGGTGATCCCTTCCAGCGCGCTGGTCAGGTCCGGGGTATAGAGTTTGCCTTTACGGACGATGAAGATGTTTTCACCACTGCCTTCAGCCACGTAGCCTTCATGGTCCAATAGCAGGGCTTCATCACAACCGCATTCGACGGCCTCACGGACCGCTAAAATCGAATTGACGTAATTGCCGTTGGCCTTGGCCTTACACATCTGGCTGTTGACATGATTTCGGGTGTAAGAAGAAGTTCTGACTTTGATGCCTCGGGCCATATTCTCTTCACCGAGATAGCTGCCCCATTCCCAGGCGGCGATCATGACGTGAGTCTTGATGCCCTTTGCATGAAGCCCCATCGCTTCGGCACCAAAAAAGGCCATCGGGCGGATATAAGCGCTCTTCAGCTGGTTCCGGCTGATCGCTTCGCAATGCGCCTGGTCCAATGTGTCCTTGTCGAATGGAATCTCCATTTTCATGATGTGGGCGGAACGAAACAAACGATCCGTGTGGTCCCTCAAGCGAAAAATGGCGGGCCCCTTGGCGGTCTGGTAAGCCCTGAGACCCTCGAAAACCCCACAGCCATAGTGAAGTGTGTGGGTCAGGACATGCACCTTGGCCTCGCGCCAGGGCAGCCATTCACCGTCAAGCCAGATGACGCCGTCTTTGTCGTCCATCGACATAATCGTTCTCCGAATTCAGATTGTGGCCAAGGTTTCTTGGGCCTTCGCTATAGAAGGACAGCAAGATTCCATGAGGGGCTAGCCGATCAGGGTTTGCCAAAGGTCCGCGACCTGAGCGCGAAGCGCGCTGTATTCGGTTGCCGGGACGGAGGTGGGCACATCCTCTAGCGCCAAGCGATGCGCGCGACGACGGTAGGTGCAGTAAGTCTCCTTCAGGAAATGAGCGTCGTCCTGGTTCAGGAATCCTGATGCCGCGAGACGTTCCAGAAGGCGGACTACATCCGTCCACTCGGTCAGATCCGGATCCAAGTGGGCCTTTGATAGAACCCCAAATTGTACAAGAAACTCGATATCCACGATACCGCCGACATCGTGCTTTAAATGAAACAGCAGGGGATCATGGGGACTGAGAGAGGCCCGCATTTTTTCCCGCATCGTTCTGATGTCCTCCTTCAGGGCATTGATTGGCCTTGGGCGCCTTAAGGATGTTTGCCGAATGCGCTCGAAGGCGTCTTTCACCGAAGGGTCGCCACTGATGAAGCGTGCTTTGACCAAGGCTTGCTGTTCCCAGGTCCAGGCGGTTTCCATCTGATAGTTCTCGAAGGCTTCAAGGCGGCTCACCAGAAGGCCTGAGTTGCCTGAGGGGCGGAGCCTCAAATCGGTCTCATAGAGGATCCCTGATGGGGTATTGGTGGAAACTAAATGAATGATGCGTTTCGCTAACCGGGCAAAAAATTCGGCGAGGCTCTTGGGATTTTCGCCTTGGGTCATCGACAGCCCATCGCCCTGATAGAGAAAGACGAGATCGAGATCAGAGCCATAGCCTAGTTCAAGGCCACCCAGCTTGCCGTAGGCAATGATACCGAAGCCGGCATCGAGCATCGTCGTGGCACCCATCGGTAAACCGTACTGATGCACCGTGCTGTCAAAGGCTTCAGCGAGGCAACGCTTTAGAAGGGTTTCCGCGATAAAGGTTAAGTCATCGCTGACCGCCATCAGGGGTAGGAGGTCAAAAAGATCCGCGGCGGCGACCCGAAGGACATTCGCTTGCTTAAATTCCCGAAGCACCCGCATCAGCGCCTCGATGTCTTGAGGGTCAATCTCCTCCATTCTTCGGTCGAGATCCTGCTTGAGCTCTTCAGGCGTCAATGGTTTTTGGAAGGTCCTTGGATCGAGCAATTCATCGAGCAGGAAAGGATGTCGAGCGATGGCCCTGCTGATCCAGGAGCTGGCGGCCACTAGCTGCACCAGATGATGGCGTGCCAGCCGATTTTCAGCGAGGAGACTCAGATAAACGGTCCGGCTGGCGATCGCCTCAATCACTTCGAAGACCCCTTCAAGGGTCGCTTCGGGATGAGGGGTGAGGGCTACGACCTTGAGGAGTTGTGGTAACAAGCGCCGAAGTTCCTTTTGGCCGCCAGGCAAGAGTTTCTCAATGATCGGTCGGTGTCCAAAGGACTCAAGGAGTCCAGCGACAGCTTCGGGATGCTGAAAGCCCAACGCGAGGAGCGATGGGGTGAGATCGTCCTTAAGGGCCCCCAGAAGATCAGGGCTATAGGGCTCATCGGTCTCCCCAATGACCTCCCTAAAAATACTGTGGACCGCCTCTCGAGTGGCATCCAATGACCGTTTGAAGGTCTCAAAGTTTGGGTGACCAAGGATGGCCGCCAAGGCTTCCCGTGCGATCTCATCCATGGGGAGGTCATGGGTTTGTTCGTCGGCGCGTTGTTGCAGCCGATTTTCGACTCGCCGAAGAGTCCTATAGGCGCTCATCAGGGTGTCGACGACGTCCTGGCTGAGAAGGCCCAGAGCGCTCAGTGCCGGCAGAACCTTCTGGACCTCCCGCTGCTGGAGGATCTTGACTTGGCCGCCGCGGATCAATTGAAAGGCCTGTGCGATGAATTCGATTTCGCGAATCCCTCCCGGCCCTAGTTTGATGTTGTCTTTCAGGTCCTTTCGGCGAAGTTCCTGGCTGATTTTGTGCTTGATGTCCCGGAGCTCTCCCAGCGCTCGAAAATCCAAATAGCGGCGGTAGACAAACGGTTTAAGGAACGCTTCAAGGTCACGTCCTCCTTGAAGATCGCCGGCAATGGTTCTGGCCTTGACCATCGCATAACGCTCCCACTCCCGGGCCTGACTTTGGTAGTAGGCCTCTAAGGCTTCAAAGCTCATGACCAAGGGTCCTGAATCGCCAAAGGGCCTGAGGCGCGTATCGACTCTGAAGACAAAGCCGTCTTCCGTAGGGGCATCCAGCACCTTGACGAGGCGTTGTGCGAGTCGGGTGTAAAACTCTCCATAGCTGGTTTCCTTTCGGTCATTGAGCGATCCATTGCAGCGAAAGGCAAAGATGAGATCGATGTCGGAGGAAAAATTGAGTTCAAAGGCGCCGAGTTTTCCCATCCCAAGGACGATGAGGTTCTGCGGCTCGCCGCGCTCATTCAAGGGGGTGCCGAAACGTTCGACGGCAAAGCTAAAGAGTTGATCGAGGGACTGACTGACGATCTCCTCGGCGAGGGTTGTGAGGTCACTCAGGGTTTCTTGAAGAGAAGACCCGTTCATGATGTCACGCCAGGCGATCCTCACCATCTCCTGGTTTCTGAAGGATCGAAGAGCAGCCATCAGGCTGGTTTCATCGGTGGCGCCTGATAAGGCCGATGACAGTAAACCCGCGCATTCAAACTCGTGAGAGGCTCTCAACAGTCGGCCACTCGCCATGAGACCAAAAAGGAGATCGGGTCTTCGGGTGCACTGCTCGGCAATAAAGGGGCTGAATCCCAAGACCTTTTTGGCAGAGGTCCTCAGGGGCTCTTCAAGGGTCGCAATCCGGTCGTTCCCGGCGTGTTCCACAAAGCGTTGCCAGCGTCCTTCCATCAGCGATTTTAAGGCGTCTGAAAGGGGCGGCATCGGTTCTGGGTGGGCGACTTGAGCCATATCCCTTTAGTGAAAGGACGGCGTAAACAGACCAAAGAAATCGGATCGGGTGGTCGTCCCGCTCCGGGCATCCTTCAAGATTGTCTTCAGTTCTTCCTTGAGGCGGGTATCTGAGACTTTAAGGGTCGGCCGAATAGGTGCTCGCTCCGCTTTCTCAAGATAGGGAATTGCCTTCAGTCCTTCGCCTTCCTCAAGGAGAAAGTCGCCATAAAAAAAATTGGTGTCAATGCCTTCGGGATACCTTCTGACCCCTGATTCGAAATAGTCTCTTGCCATCTTCTTGTCGCCATAGAGGAGAGGCCAGCCTGGGAGTCTGCGGTAAAGGTTCCCAAGGGTGACATAGGCGGCCCCTTCGAGGGCCAAAGGATCCATAGCAATGGCCTTCTTTAGAAGATCGCGGGAGGTTTCTAGGAGCTCGATGGTATCAAGCCCTAAGGCCGATGCGCTGTAGGTGCAAAGAATGATCGCTTCGACAATCAATGGCTCAGCGCGATCAGGGTTCTTAGCCTTGAGGCTTTGAGTCCGCGTCAAAAGATCCTGATAGCGTGCCGTCTTGGTTTGACGTGGGGCGAGGTAAAACACTTCGGACCACTCTGATTGAAGCCGCCTTGAGGCCTGTTCAATGGCATCTGGCCGAGGTCCTCCAAAGACGTCGGCAGGTCCCATCAGGCAACCGATTACCCACCCAATTCGAAGCCAGGCTGAAGCCTCCCCCAAAACCCCAAGGGTCTTCCTTGAAGGCGTTGTCATGTCCCCTTGGCCTTCCTTCCAAACCAGAACTTCATCGCCAGGATGCTGAGAGAGAGCACTAAGGTGATGCCGTTGGAGACGACGATCGGCATCGACTGCAGACTGAGGCCATAGAGAAGCCAAAGGAAGACGCCGAGGCTAAACAGCAGAAACATCACCAGGGAAATATCCTTCGCAGAACGCGAGCGATAGGTTTTAAGGACCTGAGGCAAAAAAGCGATGGTCGTGAGGGTGCCGGCGATGCTCCCGATCAGGTCATTCGTGATCATGAGGGCCTCGAAGTTTGGATGCGTGATCGGGGGACATTTTTTTGTGGCGTACTATTTTTTTAGGGGCATTGTCGCCTCGGGCGACGTGGCCGGGTGCTGAATTTGGGTCCTCATCACGCCAAGGTGGATGGTGCCACAGGTTGTTCATGATTACACTCTAGGGGGATAGTCCCTTGGGACCTTATGAAAAGCGATAACAATAACGAATGATTCACCAGGAGAGGAGCCATGTTGAAGCGTTTCCATCGATCAAACGACAAACCCTTGAAGACCGTCAAGCTACTGATGGTGCTGCTGGCGGTTGGGGGTTTTGTGTCATCGCCTTTGATGGCGGATGAAACCTGCGCATCACCCTACATGAAGAAGATAACAGGACAAGAAGACGTCCTCTATGTCTGGACCCTCGGTACCGAAGGGGTTGGCGATGAGCAGGACAAACTGGTCACCGTCGATGTTAACCCGAAATCTGAACGATTTGGCAAGGTGATTCATGCCGTGTCGGTCGGTGGCCGCAATGAAGCGCATCACTCTGATTTTACCGATGATCGCCAGTATCTCTGGGCTTCAGGGCTTGATACCAGCAAGATTTTTGTTTTTGACGTGAAGGCGGACCCCTTAAAGCCGAAGCTCGTAAAGACCATCACTGATTTTGTCGCCCGCAGCGGTGGCGTCGTCGGACCCCATTCCCTCTATGCCTTACCTGGCCGTATGCTGATCACCGGGCTATCGAATAATAAAGATCATGGCGGCAGGACGGCCATGGTGGAGTACACCAATGAGGGTGAATTCGTGGCAACGCATTGGATGCCGACGGACAGCGACCTCCGGGGCGCCGTCAAAACGGGTAAGTATGCCGATGGCTATAACTACGATGTTCGGGCGCTACCGAGCAAGAACCTCCTGGTGACCTCCTCCTTTACGGGATGGAACAACTACATGATGGATTTTGGCAAGATGCTGAAGGACCCGGAGGCCATGAAGCATTTTGGCAACACCATAGTGACGTGGGATCTTCACACCCGAAAGCCCAAGAAGGTCTTTGATGTGCCAGGAGCGCCCCTTGAAATTCGTTGCGCCTTGGGTGATGCCCATCCTTACTGTTTTACCTCAACAGCCCTGACGTCGAAGATCTGGTTGATTCAGGAGGATGCCAAAGGCGAATGGCAGGCTAAGGATGTGGCCGATATTGGGGATCCAAAATTGATCCCGCTTCCGGTGGATCTCTCGATTTCCAGTGATGATAAGCTCTTGTGGGTGAATACCTTCATGGACGGGAATACCCACGCCTTTGATATCTCGCATCCTGAAAAGCCCGTTGAAATTTACCAGAAACATATCGGTGCCCAGCTCAACATGGTGTCCTCGAGTTGGGATGGCAAGCGCCTTTATTTCACGTCCTCGCTGCTCGCCAACTGGGATAAGAAGGGCACCGACAATGAACAGTTTCTGAAGCTTTACGAATGGAATGGCAAGGAACTCAAGCCGGTGTTCAGTATCGACTTTACCGCAGAGAAGCTCGGCCGGCCTCACCAAATGCGTTTTGGTGCCCATGCCCTTTATTCGGGTCTAGCGGCAAGCCCTCAAGTTGAGCCGCTCGCTAAATCACCTTGAGCCTCAAAGGTTTTTTTCGGTTCCTGCCTCTTCTTTGGGGGCTTTCGGCGAGTGCCGCCGATCCCTCAGAAGGGGCAGCTTTGAGCTCCCCTCTCCCCTATGCCGCGCCGGCCGCAGGTTCCTATCGTTTGCCGGTGATGGGGCCCGCTGCCGATGGTCGAGTCCTTGAATCCAATGGTTCGGCCACCTCGCTCTCTTCCCTGATCAAGGGTCGGGTGGTCCTTTTGAGCTTTATCTATACCAGCTGTGATGACGCCGGAGGTTGCCCGATGGCGACGATGGTTCTGCATCAAGTTCAGGCGGCCCTTTTGAAGCGTCCAGCCCTCAAGGCCCGCGTCAGACTGGTGACACTCAGTTTTGATCCTGACAAAGACACGCCGGCGGTCATGGCGCGTTTTGGTGAGTCGTTGAACGCAGCGGCATCCGACTGGCATTTTTTGACCACCGCTTCGAAGACAGACCTTGAGCCCATTTTGAAGGCCTATGGGCAGTCCTTGGACGCTGAACAGACTCCGAAGGGGCAGCGATTTTCTCATGCCCTTCGTCTATTCCTCTTGGATGACCAGGGAGCGATACGGAATATCTATAGCACGTCAGCGCTCCATCCGGATTTAGTGATGGCTGATCTTGAGACGCTTCTGATAGAGGCCCCGAAGGAAGTGCCATCGGCGTCATTGGGGGTATCTCCCCATTTGGCGGCGGGGGATGATAAGAAGCACTATGAGTCGGCGGATTATGAAACCCATGCCGCCGCCTTAAGTCAGCGGCGCGGGCACCCTCAGGATCTTCTTTCTCTTGCAAGGAACCCAGGGCTTGGGCTTCCGAAGGTCCCCGTGCCCGCACAGCAGCCCTTGACTCGGGACAAGATTGCGCTGGGGCGGAAACTCTTCTATGACCGTCGTCTGTCACTGAATCACACCATCTCCTGTGCGATGTGTCATATCCCCGAGCAGGGATTCACCAGTCAAGAGCAGGCGACGGCGGTGGGCCTTGAGGGACGATCTGTTCGCCGGAATGCGCCGACCCTACTGAATGCGGCCTACTGGCCGATCCTCTTTCATGATGGGCGGGAGACGGCCCTCGAACAGCAGGTCTGGGGTCCTCTTTTAGCGCCAAACGAGATGGGTAACCCTTCTGTGGGCGCCGTCATGGGGGCCTTGCAGCATCTTCCTGACTACCGGGGCCTTTTTGAAAAGGCCTTTGGCGGTCAGCCGGCGAATATGAGCACGGTAGGGGAGGCTTTGGCGGCGTATGAGAGGACCCTGGTCGCGGGTGATTCGCCTTTTGATCGCTGGTACTTTGGCCACGAGGCAGGCGCCATTAGTCTTGAGGCCCAACGAGGCTTTGCTCTTTTTAAGGGTCAGGCGGGATGCTCAGGCTGCCACCTGATCAACCAACGTGTGGCCTTTTTGACCGATGATGCGCTCCACAATACCGGGATTGGCTATCGCGCCAGCATGGGCCTTGGCATGGATCAAACCCCCGTTCAGGTGGCGCCTGGCGTGACGTTTCTCATCAATACTCAACGCCTGGGACCGGTATCGGGCCCTCCACCTTCTGATCTTGGCGGCTATGAATGGACCCAGAATCCCAAGGACCGGTGGGCCTATCGAACCCCTTCCCTTCGGAACGTCGCACTGACCGCTCCTTACATGCATGATGGGAGTCTTCCGACCCTTCCGTCGGTCATCGATTTTTATCAGGCGGGCGGCGTTCAACATGAGGCCTTAGATCCCTTGATCAAACCCCTTCGCCTGACGCCTGAAGAACGGGCGGCGCTGGTTTTATTTCTTGAAACGCTCACCAGTCCTCGTGTTCCTTTATTGGTTGAAGATGCTTGGAGTGCGCCGGTTGGCGATGAGGATAGCCAGACTCTTAGAAAGGTCAGCCCCGCATCGGGAACTTTTCATTGATTCTGCCCCTCTGACGTTATGGCATTTGCCGCTCAACCAGTGAGGGTCCAGATGGAACTAATCTCTCTAAGTGTCATGTTGGTGGTATTTCTTTTGATCGACCGCATCGCCTCACAGCCGGTCATGCAGCCGGTTCGAATCCTTGATCGGGATTCAGAAAATAGGCTGGCTGCGATCCGGGCCGAGCGCGATCACGGGGAGTAATCCTCGAAGGCTCGCCACTCCCATGCAGCGCCATAAAAAAACCCGGGCTACCCGGGTTTTTTTATGGCTTCCCTTCGAGAGAGGGGTGGGTCACTTGTTTCCTTTTAGGAAATAATGAGTAAATTATAAAGTCAATTGTTTTCTGTTACAGTCATCCTGCGTTTAATGACTAGGAGCAGATAATGGAAATATTAATTTTGACCGTGGTTTTGATTGGTGCGGTGGCGACCGTGGACATTCGTGAAAACAAAAATGACGACTAAATTTTAACCGCTGCGATGGAAAAAAAGATGACGCATCTAAAACAACACGCATGAAAAAGCCCCATCTTGGGGCTTTTTTTTCGACGGTCATCAACGGTCTTTCGTGACCTTCTCGCCGCAATATAAGGTTCACGCCTCACCTCGATCAACACGGTGCCACTCAAAGAAGGGCCCAGGGTCGGTCTTCCTCAAAGGCGCAATCTCCTGATGTCCCGCCATTCTAGATCTCGATAGCGGGGAGTAGGTGGTGATCAGAGCGTCAATAACAAGGTTCAACTGATCGTACTGTATCGCCTCATAGCCGGTGTCATCGGTCCCTTCAAGCTCAATGCCAATCGAAAAATCGTTACAGGCCTCCCGTCCCTGATAGGACGAGATGCCCGCATGGAAAGCTCGTCGATCGAAAGGGACAAACTGGATGATCTCGCCGTCTCTTCGAATGACCAGATGGGCTGAGACCTTAAGCGATGCAATGCCCTGATAATAGGGGTGTTCCTCGGGATCAAGGCGGTTGGTGAAGAGTTCAATAATCCCTTCGGTGCCGAATTGACCCGGAGGAAGGCTGATGCAGTGGATCACGATGAGATCGGGATCCTCTCTAAGGGGCCGTTGGTCTTGATTGGGGCTTTCGATGAAGCGGATGCCTTCGAGCCGATGATGCTTGATCCTCATGGTGTCGACAGTTTCATAGGCGGTGCCTCGGGTCTCTCAGAGGGACATCAATGGGCGGGCTTTGATCTGAAAGACTCCAGAAGGAGAAGGACAACACCGACCGTGATGGCGGAGTCTGCAACGTTAAATGCGGGCCAGTGCCAGTCGCCGTAGTAAACATCGAGGAAATCGATCACATAGCCATAGAGGACTCGATCGATGAGGTTGCCGAGTGCCCCCCCGAGGACCAGAGCCCAGGCGCTGGCTTCGAGTTTGCGGTCGTTCGGTATTTGACGAATCCAGAAACAGATCAGGACGCTCGCAATGACGGCGAGACCGATGAAAAACCAGCGTTGCCAGCCCCCCGCACTTGAGAGAAAACTGAAGGCAGCCCCTTGATTCCTGAGATAGGTGAGAGAAAAGGAGGGGAGGACGGGAATCGATTCATAAAGCCTTAAGGTGGTATCCACCACGCGTTTGGTTATCTGATCGATCACCAGAACCAAAGCCGCCAGCCAAAGCCATTTGTGCATCCTGATTACCCCAAAACACGGCTTTCGCCGGCCCCTTCAATGTTGGTCACGCAACGGCCGCAGAGTTCGGGATGACGTCCGTCTGATCCCACATCCGCCCGGTGTTGCCAGCAACGAATGCATTTGGGATGGGGTGAGGGCACGACCTCGATCCGAAGCCCATCGATCTCGCTGCCTCTTTCGTTGCCACCCGTCTCTTTGAGGACTTGTGTCTTTGAATTAATGAAGATGAAACGAAGATCATCGGCGACCGGCGCCAGCTTTTGAAAACGCTCTTCGCTGCAATGGAGGTGGACTTCAGCATCAAGGGAGGAGCCAATGGCCTCCTGGCTCCGAAGTCCTTCCATGGCTTTACTGACCGATTCTCTGATCGCCAGAAGGTCATCCCAGAAGGCGTGGTCGAAAGGAGACGCTGCATCGATCGGGGCGAGCCCTTCATACCAGGTTTCAAGGAACACCGATTCACTCCGGTCTCCTGGGAGGTGATGCCAGATTTCCTCGGCGGTAAAGCTTAGGATTGGAGCCAGCCAGCGGGCCAGAGCCTCGGCCATGTGGTACATCGCCGACTGACCGGAGCGACGCAGCGGGCTATTCTCCCTGGAGGTGTACTGACGATCCTTGAGGACATCGAGATAAAAACTACCAAGATCCACCGAGCAAAAATGATGAACACGCTGATAGACCGTATGAAACTGGTAGGTCTGGTAGGCCTCGATGACCTCGCCCTGTAATTGGAACGCCCGATCAACCGCCCAGCGGTCAAGCGGCAACAATGCATCAAGGGGCACGAGATCGCGGCTTGGAACAAAGCCTTCAAGATTAGCCAACAAGTAGCGAGCCGTATTCCTCAGGCGCCGGTAAACATCGGCCGTCCGCTTGAGGATTTCATCCGACACATGCATTTCCTGCCGGTAATCAGTGGCGGCAACCCAAAGTCTTAGAACATCGGCTCCAAGGTTCTGCATGACCTTTTGTGGGGCGACCACGTTGCCCTTCGACTTCGACATTTTTTTGCCCTCGGCATCGACGACGAAGCCATGGGTCAACACTTCACGATAGGGCGCAACGTCCCGCATCGCCACCGATGCCAAAAGGGATGACTGGAACCAGCCGCGGTGCTGATCGGAGCCTTCAAGGTAGAGGTCTGCCGGGAAATGTAGTTCGGGTCTTCTTTGAAGGACACAGGAATGGGTGACGCCTGAATCGAACCAGACATCGAGGGTATCGGTGACCTTTTTATAATGCTGGGCGTCCTCGCCTAAAAGGTCGCTAGGATCGAGATCGAACCAGGCTTCGATGCCGCGGGTTTCGATGCGCTTCGCGACGGCTTCGATGAGCGCTTCGGTCTTCGGGTGGAGTTCATTGGTTTCCTTGTGGATGAAAAGGGCCATCGGAACCCCCCAGTTGCGCTGACGAGAGACGCACCAATCGGGTCGATGGCCGACCATGCTCTCGATGCGTGCCTGCCCCCATTCTGGGATCCAGGCAACCGTCTCGATTTCGCTGAGGGCCTTCCCACGAAGACCCTGAGCCTCCATCGAGATAAACCACTGGGGTGTCGCCCGGAAAATGATGGGGGTCTTGTGGCGCCAGCAATGGGGGTAACTATGCTCGATGCGGGCCTCATGAACCAGGTTGCCGTGCTGCTTGAGCACTTCAATCACATGCGGATTAGCGCTCATCACATGTTCGCCGGCAAAAAGCGGGGTGTTGGGGAGGAATTTACCATCATCCCCGACCGGATTTTCGACGGGGAGTTGGTAGCGCATGCCCACCACATAGTCCTCCTGACCATGTCCTGGCGCGGTATGGACGGCGCCGGTACCCGCATCGAGCGTCACGTGATCGCCGACAATGACAGGGACCTCTCGGCACTCGAAGGGATGTTGGAGGCTGACGCCTTCGATCGCTGCACCCAAGGCTCTTCCAATGACGCGATAATCGTTGATATCCCAGCGGGCCAGAACATCCCCAAGGAGGGCATCGGCAACGATCAGGCGTTCATGATTTGAAGGGCACTCGATCAGGACGTATTCAACCTCAGGACCTAGAGCCACCGCCTGATTCGCGGGGAGGGTCCAGGGAGTGGTGGTCCAGATCACCACCGCGATCGGGCCCTGGCCCGGGTCTGATAGGGACTTAAAACGCGACAGTAAGGTTTCCTCGCTGGCGACACGAAAACGAACATCAATGGCTGGGGAGTGCTTGTTCTCGTATTCGACCTCGGCTTCGGCAAGCGCGGAAGCACAGTCGGTACACCAGTGAACCGGTTTAGCCCCTTTGACCAGGTGCCCCTTGGTGTTCATTTTGCCAAGTGCTCGAACGATATCGGCCTCAAAGGCAAAATCCATCGTGAGGTAAGGCTGGTGCCAGTCGCCAAGGACCCCTAAGCGAATGAATTCCTGACGTTGGGTATCAACCTGCTGGCCTGCATAGTCGCGGCAGGCTTTTCTGAATTCGGCGGCTTCGACTTTGACCCCGGCCTTGCCGATCTTTTTTTCGACCATCAATTCAATGGGGAGGCCGTGACAATCCCAGCCGGGGACAAAGGGGGCATCAAATCCCTGAAGATTCTTACTCTTGATAATGAAATCTTTGAGGACCTTATTGACCGCATGGCCGATATGGATTTCACCATTGGCATAAGGGGGGCCATCGTGGAGCACGAACAGGGGCTGACCCTTACGGGCCTCGCGGATCTTGCCATAAAGATCCATGGACTGCCATTGGGCCAGCTGCTGGGGTTCCCGCTGGGGCAAATTGCCCTTCATCGGGAAATCGGTGGCAGGAAGATTTAGCGTGGCTTTGTAATCGGCAGTCATGATCTAAACGCTCGGGTGATTCGTGACGCCGGCGAAAAAGGTTCGCGCGGCGATAATATCCAGTTCAATTTGGGCCTTAAGGGCCTGAAGGTCTTTAAAGCGGCGTTCCTCACGCAACTTAGAATGAAACTCGACCTCAACGCGTTTGCCGTAAAGGTCACCCTTGAAATCAAGGAGGTGGGTTTCAAGGAGGATCGTCTCATTGCCGGTCACGGTTGGCCGGACACCGACGTTGGCAACCCCCGGAAGGGCGTGTTCCCCTAAACCGCGCATTGTAACGGCAAACACCCCATGGACTGGAGTGTTTTTGCGCTGCAACAAGAGGTTGGCCGTGGGGAATCCAAGGGTTCGACCGCGCTTTTGGCCATGGATGACCCGGCCGCAGACTTCATAGGGTTTGCCAAGAAGCCGTGCGGCTCGTTCCAGTTGTCCCTGGGTCAAGGCTTCCCGAATTAAGGTGCTGCTGACCCTCTCGCCCTTCATCATCACGGAGGGCGTATCCACCACCTCAAAGCCATGCTCTAAGCCGGCGGTGCGAAGACCTTCAAAGTCGCCTGCGCGTTGACGGCCAAAGCGGAAATCATCGCCGATCACAAGATATCGAAGCTTTAAGGCATCCACCAAGATTTTTTTGATAAAGGCCTCCGGGCTCATGTGAGCGAGGGCCTGATTAAATCTCAGAATCAAGAGGTGATCGACTGGAAGCTCTGACAAGCGATCCACTTTTTCCCGGAGGCGCATCAGCCGTGGGGGGGCATGGTCTGGATCAAAGAACTCCCTGGGTTGGGGTTCAAAAAGGACGACACAGACGGGAAGCTTAAGGCGCTCACCTTCCATCCGGAGTCGCTCGATGACCCCTCGGTGGCCCAGATGGACGCCATCGAAATTACCAATGGTGGCCACACAGCCTTGGCTTGGGAGGTATCGGGATTGAAGTCCGAGTGCGAGTTTCATCAGGGGTCCCTAGCCTTCTTTCATGAGGAGATGGCGGGGCCTCAGGCCCAAGGCGATCAAGGTGACCAAAAAGACGCCGAGGCCCCCGGTGACGCACCAGAAAAGCGCTATCAAACGCGCACTGTTGCTCGCGGTGGACCAGTCGATGTGGTGGCTTTGTGTCATCAGGAAGACGGCCATCAGGATATTTGCTGCCAAGAGGCGAAGGCCAAAGAGGCGCCAGCGATAGGCGGGTCGATAGGCTCCGCGGCGCACCAGGGTCGCGCCTAGCAGTATCGCATTGGCGGTGGCTGCGAGAGAGGCCGAGAGCGCAAGTCCTGCATGGCCCCATCCCGGGGGGGCGAGCCAAAGGGCGAGACTGACACTGAAGACGACATTGATGCCCACACAGTAGATCCCAATCAGAGCCGGCGTTTTAAGGTCCTCTTGGGCGCTAAAGGCCGGCACCATGATTTTTACGCCTAAAAATCCCATCAGGCCAAGACCATAGGCCATGAGGCTCCGGGACGCCATGCGGGCATCTTCGGGAGTGAATTGATCATGCTGAAACAGACTGAACATCAGGGGTTCTGCCAAAATGATGAGGGCGAGGGTAGCGGGTGTCCCGATGAGAAGCCACCAACGCACGGCCCAATCAAGGGAGGTTGAGAAGCCTTCAAGGTCACCGGCTGATTGTTTCTTGGAGAGGTAGGGAAGAATCACCGTGCCAAGGCCCACCCCGAAAATGCCGAGGGGGAATTCTACCAAACGGTCTGAGTAGTAAAGCCAGGAGATGCTGCCCGTGGTCAGGAGTGAGGCCAAAAAGGTATTGATGAGCAGATTGAGTTGAGTGACGGAGGCGCCGAATAAGGCGGGGGTCATCAAGGTCATAATCCGGCGAACGCCTGGATGTCTAAAATCGATGCGCGGCCAGTCAAGCAGGCCGATCTTTAACAGGGCGGGGATTTGGATCAGAAGCTGCAAGGCGCCACCGATAGAGACCCCGATGGCGAGGGCCAGAATCGGCGGCTCCATCCGAGGCGCAAGCCAGACCGCTGCGACCATCATGGCACCGTTGAGGAGGGCTGGGGTGAAGGCGGGGACCGCGAAAAAACCAAAGGTGTTGAGCAGGCCTCCGGCGAGGGCGGTCATGGCAATGAAGAAGAGATAGGGGAAGGTGATCTCAAGCAGTTCCTGGGTCAGCGCAAACTGATCGGGATGGTCCCTGAAGCCGGGTGCAAACAGCCAGACCAAAAAAGGGCTCAAGAGGACGCCGAAGGCCGTGAGTAAGAACAAGACGAGGGCAAAGCTCCCGGTGATCCGACTCACAAAGTGCTGAAGGTCCTCGGGGTGGGCGGTCTTCCGGGTTTGGCTCAAGACCGGGATGAAGGCTTGAGAAAAGGCCCCTTCGGCGAAAAGCCGTCTCAAGAAATTGGGGATCTTGAAGGCAACGAAGAAGGCATCCGTGCCGCCATTAGCACCAAAGAGGCTAGCGATCAGGAGATCTCTGGCAAATCCCAAGAGGCGTGAAAGCAAGGTGAATCCCGCAACCACGACCGTCGATCGAAGCAATTGCCGGCTCAGGAGAGATCTCCGAGGGGGGTGCTGCCCTCCTTGGCAGCATCCAATGTCAAATAGCACCTGGTGTTCACAGTTGGTCGGGGTTATTAATCCAGGTTCTGTGCGGCGGCGGTTGGTAGGCCTTTATTTTTAGAAGGAGGGCTTCGGGGGTCTGCTCATGGAGCAGCAGCGAAAGGTTTTCGGGTCGAATGAACTGTTCCTCGAGGGCGTGCTCAAGGAGCTTTAGGAGGGGATCAAAGTAGCTTTGGGTATTGAGAAGCCCAATGGGTTTTTGGTGAAACCCGAGCTGGGCCCAGGTCAGGATTTCAAAAAGCTCCTCGAGGGTTCCAAAGCCGCCTGGGAGGGCAATGAAGCCGTCGGCCAGTTCGGCCATGAGCGCCTTCCGGGTGTGCATGGAGTCCACCACTTCAAGGTGGGTGACCCCGGGGTGCTCGACGCGCTCCCCATCGATTTCGCGTCCGACCAGGCTTTTAGGAATGATGCCCGTGACCTTGCCGCCGGACCTGAGGCAGGCATCGGCGATGACGCCCATCAAGCCGACATTCCCACCGCCGTAGACGAGTTCGATGCCCTGATGGGCCAGCGTCTCCCCGAGACGCTTGGCCACCTCGCCATAGACCGAATGGCGGCCATGGCTAGCGCCACAGAAGACACAGATCCTTCGAAGGAGAGGAGGACTTGGGGTGAGCATGGGAGCCATGATACGTGGTTCGCGGGGGGTCTTCAAAAGGCAGGTGAGACCGAGTCCTTTTGGTCTCCCTCGAATAATTGACTATTTTCCTAGGATATGTGACTCTCAACCCTCTATTTAGCCCTGATTTTGATGGAGATGCCCCGTGCGCTTGACGACCAAAGGACGCTATGCGGTTACGGCGATGCTCGACCTCGCTTATCACAGCGAGAAAACCCCGGTGACGCTGACCGATATCGCCAAGCGTCAGGAAATATCCCTCTCCTATCTCGAGCAGCTGTTTGCTCGTTTGCGCCGCTCGGGGATGGTCGAAGGCGTTCGGGGTCCTGGTGGCGGCTACCAGCTATGCCGCGGAGCGGGCGCCATCAGCATTGCAGAGATTATTGCGGCGGTCGATGAGACCATCGATTCAACGCGTTGTGGCGGCGAAGCCAACTGCCAAAATGCCCAACCTTGTTTGACCCATGATCTTTGGATGGGTCTCAGTGACCAGATTCGTCAGTATCTCGATTCGATCAGCCTCGAAGATGTTCTCGGGCGGTCCAGTGTCCGGGCGGTGGCCGAGCGTCAGGATCAACAGGTCGTGATGGGATCTATCGAGCGCCCCCTGCAGCGAGGTGTTCGACTCTGAGCGTTTTTGGCCTATGATCTATTTGGATCATAATGCTACGACCCCGTTGGATGAGCGGGTCCTCGACGCGATGCTGCCCTATCTTCGTGGTTTCTATGGGAATCCATCCGCTCTTTACCGACTCGGTCGGCTCTCCAGAACGGCGCTTGATACTGCCCGCCTGGAGGTGGCCCAGCTGGTTGGGGTGAACCCCTCTCAGGTCCTCTTTACGAGTGGTGGCACCGAGTCTAATCATCTGGCTCTTCTGGGTTTGGCCCGGGGCTTATCGCCGGGTGTATGGTTCCACGGGAGGACTGAGCATCCCTCGGTCATGGCCCCGCTCAAGGAGTTGGAGCGGCAAGGCTGGCTCCTTGAGGCCCTGCCCCTCAAGGCTTCTGGGGCGCATGATCCTGAGGTTTTTTTAGAGGCTCCCCAAAAGGGGCCGGTGGCGGCGACCTTGATGCTGGCGAATAATGAAACCGGGGTGATCGAGCGGGTCGCTCCTTTGGCGGAACAGATTCGGGCCGCGGGGGGCTGGTTGCATGTGGATGCGGTGCAGGGGGCAGGCAAGATCCCCCTCGATTTCGGAGCGTTAGGAGCGCATACGCTGTCTCTTTCCGCTCACAAGCTTTATGGGCCCAAAGGCGTTGGCGCCTTGATCGTGGCCCCTGAAGTTCCGTTGACGCCGATGATGTGGGGGGGAGGCCAGGAGTCTGGTTTTCGGCCGGGCACTGAATCGGTGGCGGGCATTGTAGGCTTTGGACAGGCGGCCCGATTGGCGCGCTTGGAGTTGACCTCTCGTAGAGATCATCTCCTCGACCTCAGAATGCGCCTCGAAGCCGGGCTTTTAGCCCTTGATGCGGTCACGATCTTTGCTTTTGAGGCCCTACGTCTCCCCAATACGGTTCAGTTCAGTGTCAAAGGGTTTGATGGCGAGGCGCTGGTGATGCTCCTTGATCGGCGCGGGTTTGCGGTATCCAGTGGCTCTGCCTGTCAGAGTGGCGGCGGTGCGCCAAGTCCTGTGCTGCTCGCGATGGGAGTGGATGAGACCTTGGCCAAGGGGGCGATCCGAGTGAGTCTCGGAGTCTCGAACACGCAGGAGGAGGTCGATCGATTGATCGAAACACTCAAGGATTTAAGGCATCTTAATCAGTAGGAGGCACTTCATATGGCAATCCAATTGACCGAAGCGGCGGCCCGGCAGGTGGCCACGCAGTTATCGAAGCGAGGGACGGGGATTGGGCTTCGCTTAGGCATCAAGAAATCAGGGTGTACCGGGTATGCCTATGTGATTGATTATGCAGATGATCTGCGTTTGGAGGATGAGGTTTTTGAGCAGTATGGTGTCAAGGTGGTGGTTGATTCTGGGTCCTTGTCCTTTCTGAGCGGAACCACAGTCGATTTTCGTCGAGAAGGGATTAGTGAGGCATTTCGGTTTGATAATCCTAACGTGACGGCTAACTGTGGGTGTGGGGAAAGCTTCGCCATTTCTTGAGTGCCTTGAAGATGACTATTAGCGGCCTTTTCCTGTAGAATCCTCAGGTTAACCCCCGCCCCTCAGTGGGCGGTTTTCTTTTGGCCGGCAGTTTTTGATGCGGCCAGAATATAGCCCATCAGGAGTTCTCATGGCCATTGAACGTACCATTTCCATCATCAAGCCAGATGCCGTTGCTAAGAATGTCATTGGCGAAATCTACAGCCGCTTTGAAAAAGCGGGTCTTCGCATCGTTGCCGCGAAGATGACGCACCTCAGCCTGGAGCAAGCCGAGGGCTTCTATGCAGTTCATCAGCAACGCCCCTTCTTCAACGACCTGGTGAGCTTTATGATTTCAGGTCCAGTGATGATCCAGGTCCTCGAGGGTGAGGGTGCGATCAGTAAGCATCGTGATGTGATGGGTGCCACCAATCCGAAGGATGCGGCCCCTGGGACCATTCGCGCCGATTTTGCCGACAGCATTGACGAAAATGCCGTCCATGGCTCTGATAGCGCCGAAACGGCCACACAGGAAATCGCGTTTTTCTTTCAGCCGAATGAACTCTGCGCCAGAACCCGCTAATTCCGGGGGGAAGGTCAATCTCCTAGGGCTCGACCTCAAGGCCCTTGAAGCCTTTTGTGTCGAGCGCTCGGAAAAGCCGTTTCGGGCCGCTCAGCTGATGCAATGGATTTATCAGCGCGGGATCGATGACTTCGCTCAGATGTCTAACCTCAGCAAGGCGTTGAGAGCGAGCCTTGAGGCGGACTGCGAGATTGCCCCGCCGGTCATCGTCCAAGAGCAGCGATCAAGGGATGGGACCTGCAAATGGGTGATGAAGACCGATGCCGAGAATCAGGTTGAAACCGTGTTCATCCCAGAGGAGAGTCGCGGCACCCTCTGTATCTCATCCCAGGTGGGCTGTGCCCTTGAATGTACCTTCTGTTCAACCGCTCGCCAGGGCTTCAATCGAAATCTAACGGCGGCCGAGATTATCGGTCAGCTTTGGGTGGCCCAGCGTGAACTGGGGGTGGGTGCAGTGACCAATGTGGTGCTCATGGGAATGGGTGAGCCGCTGCTTAATTTCAATAATGTGGTGTCGGCGATTCATCTCATGCTAGATGATCATGCCTATGGCCTTTCAAAGCGCAGGGTGACCCTCAGTACCTCGGGTGTCGTTCCCGCTCTCGAGCGGCTGGCGGACGCCGTGGATGTGAGCCTCGCGGTGTCATTGCATGCCCCAACCGATGCGCTTCGGGATGAGCTGGTTCCAATCAATCGGAAGTACCCCATTCAGCAGCTGCTGGCTGCCTGTAGGGGCTATATTGGCCAAGATCCACGCCGTAAAGTCACCATCGAGTACGTGATGCTTGATGGCATCAATGATTCCCCTCTGCATGCCCGTCAGCTGGTGCGCGTTTTAAGTCAGCTCCGCTCCAAGGTCAATCTGATCCCCTTCAATCCCTTCCCAGGATCTGATTATCGTTGTTCGGGGCGCGAAACCATTCAAAAGTTCAGCGATATCCTCCAGGCAGCAGGGTTGGTGACCACCATCCGTAAGACTCGGGGCGATGATATTGATGCGGCCTGCGGCCAGTTAGTGGGCCAGGTCACGGATAAGACCCGGAGAACCATCCGGTTAAGCGCCGGATAATCCAATAAGCCCTTTAGGGGCCTCTTTGCTGAAGATCGACGAATCATCCATATGAGCGAAAAAATTCAGGCGATCCGGGGGATGCACGATATCCTGCCGACGCAAACACCCCGCTGGCAGTATGTCGAGAACCTATTGAGACGGGTCATGGGCGCTTATGGCTACCAGGAGATTCGGCTGCCCATCGTCGAAAAGACCGATCTTTTCAAGCGATCTATTGGTGAAGTCACCGATATCGTCGAAAAGGAGATGTATACCTTTGAGGATCGCAATGGCGATTCTTTGACCCTCCGGCCTGAAGGAACCGCAGGCTGCCTGAGGGCCTGCCTTGAGCATGGGCTGCTTTACCATCAGACTCAACGGCTATGGTACATGGGTCAAATGTTCAGGCATGAACGCCCGCAGAAGGGCCGCTATCGGCAGTTTCATCAGTTAGGCGTCGAAGCTTATGGCATGGTAGGCCCTGATATTGATGCGGAGCTGATTTTATTGTCTTACCGATTATGGCGCGACTTAGGGATTGATCGAACGCTTCGCCTCGAGATCAACTCCCTTGGGACCAGCGAGGAGCGGTCTCGCTACCGGGAGCGCCTGGTGGTGTATTTCAAGGAGCATCTCGATGCCCTCGATGAAGAGTCCCTTCGCCGTCTTGAGACCAATCCTTTAAGGATTCTCGACAGCAAAAATCCGGATCTTCGCGCTATCATTGCGGGAGCTCCGAGTCTGATCGAAGCGCTTCAAGAAGAATCTCGAGCCCATTTTGAGGGCCTGTTGAGCCGGCTTGATCGTCTGGGGCTGCCCTATGTCGTCAATCCTCGACTTGTTCGGGGTTTAGATTACTATTCGAGAACGGTTTTTGAGTGGGTCACCGATGCCTTGGGTGCTCAGGGCACCGTCTGTGCTGGGGGGCGTTATGACGGGCTAGTGGAGCAATTGGGCGGCAAAGAATCCACGGCGGTGGGATTTGCCCTCGGGATGGAGCGTCTTATTGAGCTCTTATTAAACTCTGAGGCCCTTGATGCGGCGGCCGATCCAGATGTTTATCTGATTGCGGTTGGCGATGAGGCGGAGGCTTTGGCCTTGATCTTGGCCGAGGGCCTCAGGGACGAACTCCCCACCTTAAGACTCCAGATGAACTGTGGGGGGGGGAGCTTCAAAAGCCAGTTTAAACGGGCCGATAAGTCAGGCGCCCGTTGGGCGCTGATTCTTGGTGAAAGCGAAGTCCTTGAAGGCACGATCGGCGTAAAATCTCTAAGGGGTGAATCGGAGCAGGCTGTTTTGGCGGTCGGCGATGTCTCATCCCACTTAACCAGCTTGCTACAACGATGAGGATTGCATGGAAACGTATTTGACCGAGGAAGAACGGGTTGAGGCCCTCCAGCGATGGTGGAAGGACAATAAATCATCCCTGATCGCCGGCCTCATTCTGGGGTTAATCTTCATTGCGGGTTGGAAAATGTGGCAGGCCCATCAGCTGGATGGCCAGGAAAAAGCTTCACTGGCCTATCACCAGTTGACCCAGGCCACGGATGCCAAGCAGGTTGACAGCGCTGTGAAGCTTGCGGATCGCCTGATTCAGGAGCATGCCTCGAGTACCTACGCCGAATATGCCCGTTTGATCCTCGCGAAGCTGAAGGTGGATGCGGGTGATCTTGAAGGCGCGCGTATGGCTCTTGATGAAGAATTGGCCAAAGGGAAAGATGATGTCCTCAAGAGCTTAGCTCGGTTGCGGCTTGGACGGGTGCTCCTGGCCAAGGGGGATATCGAGGCGGGGCTGAAGTCCTTAACCGGGGCTACCGAAAAAACGGCCGGTAGTTTCCTGGGTCTTTATGAAGAGCTCCGTGGTGATCTTCTCATCGCCGGCAAGCGTCCCTCAGAAGCGCGTGCGGCTTATATGAAAGCAAAAGAAGAGGGTAATCCCTCGCCCCTCCTCGAACTGAAGATCAACGATCTGCCAGCCGGAGTCTGATGCGCACGTTGCTCCCTCTCCTGTTGGGTGTTCTCCTTCTCACGGGGTGCACCCAATTCAGTGCCGTTAAAGAGCTCGCCACCTCGGTGGAAGGACTGATTTCAGGGACCGATAACGCCGAGCCTCCGAAGGAGCTAGAACCTCTGGAGCCGACCGTTGCGATGAATATTCTTTGGAAAACATCGGTCGGCAAGGGCTATGACGGTCGGGTCGTCAATTTGGTGCCCGCGGTCACTTCGACGGCCGTTTATGTCGCCGATCGCCGCGGGCTCCTTGAGGCTTACGCCCGCCAGGATGGGGAGCGCTTGTGGAGTCATGAGACGGCGCTTGAGATTTCGGCGGGTCCCGTGGTGGCGGGAGATAAGCTGCTCATGGGCACGAGCAATGCAGAGATTATCGCCGTCAGTATTGCCGATGGAGCGCTTCTTTGGAAAGCTACCCTGACCAGCGAAATGTTGGCCTTGCCCCGGGTGGCTCATAATGTGGTTGTGGTCCGCACCAGTGACGGCCGGTTAGTAGGTCTTGATCTCCAGCATGGCGGGTTGAAGTGGTCCCACGAGCGGAGTATCCCCCCTCTTTCGGTACGAAGTCAGGGGTCACCGACGATCGTCGGTGACTTGGTGCTGGATGGATTCGGTGGTGGCAAGCTGATTGCTCTATCGCTTCAAGATGGCCGCTTGGTTTGGGAAACGACGGCGGCAACGGGTCGAGGACGCTCTGAGGTTGAGCGTCTTGTTGAACTCGATGCAGATCCTCTGGTGGAAGATGAGACCGTGTATATCACGGGTTTCCAGGCAGGGATCACGGCAGTCAATATCCCGGATGGCGAGATTCTTTGGCACCAAAATGGCGCCTATTCCAGTCATGGGTTGGCCCCTGGCCGGCATGCCTTCTTTATTAGTGATACGAACAGCGATGTGGCCCGATTTGATAGCGCCAACGGCGTTGAGAAATGGAAACAGACGGCGTTACATCAACGCCGATTAACGGTGCCCGCGACCGTTCGGAATTATGTGGTGGTGGGGGATTTTGAAGGCTATCTCCACGCCCTGTCGGCGGACGATGGGCGCCTTGTCGGTCGTCTGGAGATCGATGGGGACCCGATTCTCGCGACCCCCGTCTTTCATGACGAGACCCTTTTTGTTTACTCCTCCAGCGGTTTGCTGGCGGCTATTGGAATCAACTAGATCATGCTGCCAGTCGTGGCTTTGGTCGGCCGCCCAAACGTTGGGAAGTCGACCCTTTTCAATTATCTGACGCGAACGCGTGATGCGCTGGTGGCGGATTATCCGGGTTTGACCCGTGATCGTCAGTATGGGCGGGTCAAGCGGGGCCAGCGCGATTATTTTGTGGTCGACACCGGTGGCATTGTCGAGACGGACGCCGGTATTGATGAGCAGGCAATGCGCCAGGTTCAGATCGCGCTCAAGGAAGCCGATGTGATTCTCTTTTTGGTCGATGCCCGAGATGGCTTGAATGTGGGGGACGAGGTCATTGCTGAGCGCCTTAGAAGGACCGGCAAGCCGGTGATTCTGACCGCAAATAAGATTGATCAGGCCAGCCTCATTCTGGCGACGGCCGATTTCCACGCTCTGGCGCTCGGTGAGCCGCAGCCTATTTCCGCCTCTCATGCGCAAGGCATTGAATCCCTGTTGGATCTCCTCGAAAGCCGACTTCCGACCCTTGAAGAGCTCCCCCACGAGGAGGAAGGTGGCATCAGGATCGCGATCGTTGGGCGTCCCAATGTGGGGAAGTCCACCTTAGTCAATCGTCTCCTTGGTGAGGAGCGGGTGGTCGTCTTTGATGCGCCAGGCACCACGAGGGACAGTGTTGAAATTCCTTTTGAACGCCATGGTCAGCGTTACACGTTGATTGACACGGCGGGTATTCGGCGCCGGGGTAAGATTGCTGAAACGGTCGAGAAGTTTAGTGTCATCAAGGCGATGCAGGCCATTGAAAAGGCGCATGTAGTGATTTACCTCCTGGATGCGCGCGAAGGCGTTACCGATCAGGACACGAATCTTCTCGGGATGGTGCTTGAAATCGGTCGCGGGCTGATTGTGGGTTTCAATAAGTGGGATGGGATGACGCAGGATCAGCGCGATGAAACCAGGCGTCGCCTCGATCTCAAACTCGAATTTGTCGATTTTGCCGAGAAGTATTTCATCTCCGCCCTCCATGGGACTGGGGTGGGTCATCTCTTTGATGCGGTCAGAGAGGTCTTTGGGGCGACCATGACCGACATGGGAACGTCCCATCTGACGCGGTTACTGCAGACCGCGGTCAATGCGCACCAGCCTCCCCTAGTCAGAGGACGCCGGATCAAGTTGAAGTACGCCCATCAGGGCGGCACCAATCCACCGACGGTGGTCATCCATGGTAATCAGGTCCAAGAGATTCCTGGAAGCTACAAACGCTACCTGATTAATTATTTCAGGAACGCCATGGCCATCACCGGCACGCCCATCAAGCTGGAATTTAAGGCCAGCGAGAATCCCTTCAAGGGCAAACGGAATGTTCTGACCGATCGCCAGATCAAGAAGCGCCGACGGATGATTCGTCACGTCAAATAAGAGCGATGTGCCTTGTTCTCGGGCTCATCGCCCCGCCCTTCCCCTCTAAGGAGGGGAACCCCGAAGGCTTTCGTCATCCCCGGCCATGACCGGGTCCTTGGCGGGGGAAGTGCCGTGAACGGTCACCGGAACTCCCAGCGATGCCCAGTGATAAAGCCAACCGGCATCTTCATTGACGCCCTTCCGGCTGTTTTTTTTCTGCGTTGCCAGATTGACGCAGCCATGACTCGCGGGGTGTCCAAAGTTGTTGTGCCAGAAAGCCCCGTGAAAGGCATAGCCTTCATGAAAATATTGTGCATAGGGCACATCCTTGACTTCGTAATACCCTTTTTCTCCAGGCTTAAGCCCGGTGCTTTTCATGGTCTTTGTCGGGAAGCGGGCGTAGATGTAGAAGGAGCCGGTGACTGTTGGGGTTTTTAGTTTTCCGGTGGACGCCTTCATGGTTTTGATCATGTCGCCGTTTTCATAGATTTCAACGCGCTGACGGTCCAAATAGACCTCAATGCGGCGATCCGGCCCGGTGCTGAATGAGGCATCGATCGGTTGCGCGAGAACGCCGCCTCGGATGCTGCGTGCAGCCTTGGGATCGACGTGGACCTTGATGATCGAGTGGGCAGGCCAGAAGGGTTCTGGTCGAAACTGAAGGTGTTGTTTGCCATACCAGACCCATTTTCCGCCGAGGGTCTGGCCCTGTTCCGTCGTGACCTTGATGGCGTCCCCGACCTTCTCTCGGGCTTCCAGGGGTTCGCTAAAGTCGATCTGGATAGGCATTGCAACCCCAAGGTTCTTTTGGTTGTTGAGCGGGATGGTGGCGCCAAGGGCTGGAGCCGTTGTTACCTCGAGTGTAAAAGGCGGTAGGGCGACGCCATTCATGGTTTCCCAATCGAAGCTGACGGTAAAGGTTTCCCCCTGGGTGACCTCTTCTGGTTTGCTTAAGAGCACGAAGTGTCGCCGGCTTTCATCGCTTTTGGTTTGAAGATTAAAGGGGCCTTTGGCGGTGATTCTGCCGACGGGTTCTGAAAAGTCCAGGGTGAGGCTCCCGCCAGGAGCAAGCTCCTGCCTTAGAGGGCTCTGAATCGCTGGAATAAGAGCGGTTTCAAAGGCGACCTCTTGATGCATTTTTTGGCCCAGCCAGGGGCGTTCAGCCTCGACTAAAAGTCGGTAACGTTTACCAAAATCAAGTGGGGCTTTGGTTTCAAAGTCCTCTACTTTCTGAGCTTCAGCGACCACCGGGCCGTCGATTTCACGAATTTCAACCTGAGAGAGGAGGGTTCCAAAGCCGATACCTTCAATCACCAGACGCTCATGGGGGTCGATGGTATGGCGTGTTTCCTCGCTCTGTAGGAGCTTTGGGAGGTCAATGCCGAAGGGCAGCGAAACGCGTCCTAGCCAGAATCCGGCGACGCTGATGAAGGCCAGGCCGATCAGGATCCAGTGATGGGGTTTAAGGCCCAATCGCCAGGAGGTGGCTTGATCGTTTGGCGGTGGCGCCTTTGGGTCACGCATCGAGGATCTCACTGAAAGCGTTCGGGCCTATCGGTCGCTGAAAAAGTCGTGTCTTCAAGGGGTATCGGTTATCTTTTGAGTGATGGTCTTTGGTGAAAGCGACCAAAGACGGTGCGTTAAGCGCAATTGTACCCTGTCTTGTCTTCGGGGAAATCCCTTGAAATCGCCCGCTCATCGGGATTTACCGCACTTTTTTTGGAGTAACTGCGGATTGAGGCTTGACGACGTCGTGTTTTAGAAAGAAAATGCCGAGTTGGATTTCCCTAAATGACAAGAGGTTCGTGTCTTGGCCAATATCGCTTCAGCAAAAAAACGTGCGCTTCAGTCTGAAAAGCACCGCGCTCACAATGCCGCCATGCGCAGCCGTTTGCGCACCTTCATCAAGAAAGTCATCCTGGCGGTCGAGGCCGGTCATCTCGAGGAAGCTCAGGCTGCGTTTCGTGCTGCTGTCCCGATCATTGACTCTTCAGTCAACAAGGGCCTGATCCACAAGAACAAGGCGGCGCGCAGCAAGAGCCGTCTCAACGCACGGGTCAAGGCCCTGGCGCTAAAGGCAGCCTGATTCGAGCCGCTCAGGGCGACCCCATAGGTCGCTCTGAGGTCTTTGGCTTCAGGCTAAAATGAGGTTGTCTCGATGGATGAGTTCAGGCTCATCGACATACCCCAGAATCTCTTCGATCCTTGAGCTTGGTTGGGTCATGAGCAGGCGGGCATCCTCTGCCCCATAGTTGACGAGACCCCGAGCCACTTCAGTCCCTTCCGTATTCAGGCAGGCGACCAGATCACCACGATCAAATTGTCCCTCCACCGCAATCACTCCGATGGGCAGTAGGCTTTTTCCGGCTTCACGAAGTACCCTGACCGCGCCAGCATCGAGGGTCAGTTTCCCCTTGAGTTTGAGTTGACCGGCCAGCCAGCGTTTTCTCGCGACGAGCGGTGAGGACACATCGGGTATCAGAAAGGTTCCAACATCTTCACCGTCGATGATGCGCTGGATGCCTTGGGTTTCTCTTCCCGAGACAATCACGGTAGCCGTTCCGGATCGAGAGGCGAGGCGGGCCGCCCTGAGCTTGGTGATCATCCCACCCCGCCCAAGACCGCTCCGACTTTCCCCCACCATGGCACTCAGGCGCTCATCGCTGATCGCCGCTTCCCTGACTAGGGTGGCCATGGGATCGACGCTCGGGTCTCGGTCGTAGAGCCCTTTCTGGTCGGTCAGAATAATGAGAAGGTCCGCATCAATGAGGTTACCCACCAGAGCCCCCAGGGTATCGTTATCGCCAAAGCGGATCTCCTCCGTGGCCACGGTGTCATTTTCATTGATGATGGGGACCACATTCAGACTCAGGAGCGTCAGTAAGGTGCTCCGAGCGTTGAGGTAACGTTGTCGATGAGCGAGATCATCATGGGTCAGGAGGATCTGCGCTGTTTTAAGGCCGTGGGCCTCAAAGAGGCTCTCATACGCTCTGACGAGCCCCATCTGGCCGATGGAGGCCGCGGCCTGAAGTTCATGCAAGGTGCGAGGGCGGGTCGTCCAGCCGAGGCGGCTCATGCCTTCTGCGACGGAACCGGATGAAACCAGAATGACCTCTTTGCCAGAAGCCTTTAGGGTGGCGATCTGTCGGACCCATTCGGTGATCCCTTCGATATCAAGACCCCGGCCGCCTCCTGTCAGCAGCGCGCTGCCAATTTTGACCACCACACGATGGGCTTTTGAAAATTCACTCCGCTTCTGCATGGTCTCGTTTTTGATCTTCTAGGAAGTTCATGATGCCGTAGGTTAGCTCCTTAAGGCCTGACCCATCCAGCGCCGAAATTCTAAAAGTCGGGCCGCTCCAGCCGAGGGCTTCCGTTATGGCGTTGCAGCAGGCTTCGACCTCATCGTCAGGCAGGGCGTCGATTTTATTAAGAACGAGCCAGCGAGGCTTCTCATCGAGGCCTTCTCCCCATTTCTCAAGCTCATGGATCACTTTGCGGGCGGCATCTACCGGATCATCGACGCCCTCTCCTGGGAAGATATCGAGGATATGGAGGAGAAGGCTGGTTCGTGAGAGGTGTTTCAGAAATTGAATGCCGAGGCCGGCCCCTTCCGCAGCCCCTTCGATGAGACCTGGAATGTCCGCCATGACGAAACTGCGCTGTTCATCCACGCGGACAACCCCGAGGTTTGGATGGAGGGTGGTGAAGGGGTAGTCGGCGACCTTGGGGCGGGCGGCAGAAATCGCTCGAATGAGGCTTGATTTGCCAGCATTAGGAAGACCTAGAAGGCCTACGTCGGCGATGACTTTGAGTTCAAGATGCAGTTGGCGACGCTCACCCGGTTTACCCGGTGTCGATTGTCTCGGTGATCGGTTGGTGCTGCTTTTGAATCGATTATTGCCAAGGCCATGCCAGCCGCCACGGGCAACCATGAGGGTTTGGCCCTCGAGGGTCAAATCCCCGAGTTTTTCGTCAGTCTCGGCATCTGAAACTTGGGTTCCGGTGGGGACGCTGACGAAGATATCTTCGCCGGCGCGGCCAGTGCAGTTACCCCCCGATCCATTTTCGCCCCGTTCTGCCCGATAAACCGCGTGGTAACGAAAGTCGACGAGGGTATTGAGGTTCGAGGATGCGACCAAAAAGACGCTGCCCCCATCGCCGCCATCACCGCCATCGGGTCCGCCAAAAGGAATGTATTTTTCGCGGCGAAAACCAACGCAGCCATTGCCTCCGTCGCCGGCCTCCACTCGAATGTCTGCTTCGTCAACGAATTTCATGAGCGTTCTGACAAAAAAGCCCCGTCATTGGACGAGGCTTTTGATGCGTGCGCAAGGCGCACTGGTTGCAAGGTCTCAGTGAGTCTGAGCCGGGGCGATGCTGACGTACTTGCGACCCAGGGGGCCTTTCACTTTGAAGGTGACGTGGCCATCGGTGAGCGCAAACAGGGTATAGTCCTTGCCAACCCCAACGTTTTCGCCGGCATGGAACTTGGTGCCGCGCTGACGAACAATGATGCTGCCTGCGGTGACCAGTTGGCCACCAAAGCGCTTAACGCCGAGACGTTGAGCGTTCGAATCGCGACCGTTCCTTGAACTGCCGCCTGCTTTCTTATGAGCCATGGGTGTGCCTCTTGAAAAGTTTAGGCCGTAATGCCGGTAATTTTAACTTCAGTGAAGTTCTGACGATGACCGGCTTGCTTCATATGATGCTTGCGGCGACGGAACTTCAGGATCTTCACTTTCGGGTGACGACCTTGGGCGGTCACAGTCGCGGTGACTTTGCCGCCTTCAAGATAAGGTTTGCCAATCTTGATGCCCGCATCGGTTTGAACCAGCAAGACCTTGTCAAAGTGGATCTCTTGACCAGCTTCGGCGAGAAGGGTCTCGACCTTCAAGAGTTCACCCGGCTTAACCCGGTATTGCTTGCCACCTGTGTGAATAACCGCGTACATGATATGAGTCTCCAATGGAGAGAAATTCGGTAAACCCGGAATTTTATCGGCATTGAGGGGTATAAGTCAATATCTCCAGCGTGATGGGAGGCTGGTCCTTCAGCGGTATCTTTATATGATGCCGATCAAGAGTCCGAGGATCAAAAGACCCAAAAGGATCAACATCACCTTGAGGGTGACATCAGCGACTTTCCTGAACAGCTGGTCCCTCAGGGCGATGAAGCGGCTGATACGCTCTGATTCTGGGATTTCAAGCGATGAGGTTCTGACGCCTTCGAGATCGATGATGGTGCTTTCAATTTCCATCTGAGCTTGATTTTGCGCGCGCATCTTTTCATGGAGGATGCCCATATCAAAAAGAAGATCTCCAAGGAGGTGAGCGTCCGGGGCGGACTCATAGGTCCCGACCTCCTTCAGGAGATTGAGCACATCGCGGCTCAAATCGTTCGGCAGCCGCTCCGCCGCCTGAATCAGGTGTTCCTCGAAGGCGAGCCCTTGAGTCCCCAGCAGTTCAGTCAGGGTGTGTTTCAGCCTAAGCTGAGCGGCGTTGAGGGAGGTGATGCCCGAATTATCAAGGTTTTGCGCTGTCACCATGGAGCCCATTGAAAATGAAAGTTTGAAGCTGCGCCATGGCGTTAATTTTGTCCAGAATGCGTCAGGCTAATCACAAAGACTCCGAGGAGAATCAGGACAATTTGCTGGAATCCAGCTTTGGCCGTGGTTTTCTGATGAAGGCTGGGTATCAGATCGGCGACAGCGATATAGATGAAGCTTGAAGCGGCTAGCGCCAGAATATAAGGCAGTTGCTCGTGGATTTCGCCGAGACTGAAATAGGCAATGACACCACCCACCATGGTGGCAAGACTTGACAGAAGGTTGAACAGCAGCGCCTTCATGCGGCTATAACCACTTTCCAGCAGGATGGCAAAGTCGCCAACCTCTTGAGGAATTTCGTGGGCAGCGACGGCGAGACTGGTGACAACACCCAATTGAACGTCGGTGAGAAAAGCCGCTGCGATCAAGATCCCATCGACAAAATTATGAATCGCATCACCGAGAACGATCAGGGTGCCTGCGGGTTGGTGAAAATGGCCTTCCTGATGGGTTTCGCAATGATCGGAATGGCAGTGACGCCATAACAGCAGTTTTTCTAAGAGAAAGAATCCGAGGATCCCTAGAAGGACCGTTCCAAGGATATGCTGATGATGCGTGGGACCGGCCTTCGCCAGGGCATCGGGGAGAAGATCGAGGAGGGCGACACTGAGGAGGGCTCCGAGTGCGAAGCTCACGCCATGCGGCAGAATCTTCGGGTGATGGTATTGAGGGATCAGCAGGAGCAATGAAACGCTGAGGACGCTCAGGATGCCGCCAATGAGAGTAAAGCAAATGATCAGGACCAAAAGGCTCATGGGGTATCAGGCATCCAGAGTGCGCCAGATGAGGGTGGCCATTCGGCCCGTCGTCCCGTCACGGCGGTAGGAAAAAAAATCGGCAGGCTGGTGATGGGTACACCAGTGGCCGCCATAGATCGCATCAGGGTTCACGCCCACATCGATCAGCATCATCCGTGCGATCAGGGCGATGTTGGCTAAAAAATGTTCAGATCCTTCTCGAATGAAGGCTTGATCGAAGGCTTGATCGAGGTTCAGAAAAACCTCGCGAAGATCCTCCCGGACTTCAAAGGCTCTAGGGCCAATGGCAGGTCCGAGCCAGGCCATGAGATCTTGCGTGCCCATCGCCTTGATCGTTGAAGCCACAATGCCCTGAGCCAGCCCTTTCCAGCCGGCATGAACGGCGCCCACTTGGCGGCCATCTCTCGTTGTGAGAAGGATGGGGAGACAGTCGGCGGTCATGACCCCACAGACGACACCCGGCTGATCGGTAAAACTGGCATCAGCCTCAGGGAGAAGGCCATGACCGGCTTCAACCACATTGTGACCGTGAACTTGTGAGAGCCAGAAAGGGCTTTGAGGGAGCTCCAAAACGGTTTCAAGCTGCTCCCGGTTCTTCTGGACCCGGTCAGGTTCATCACCCACATGAAGGCCGAGGTTCAGGCCATGGTAAGGCCCCTGGCTAAATCCCCCCGAGCGGAGCGTGCTGATCGCTCGAACGCCAGCTGGGGCGGGCCACTCAGGCTCGATCCAATTCACGGCGGGCCCTCTTCTTGCCGGAGCGCGAGAAGAACCCTTTCGAAGTCCGATGGAATGGGCGCTTCCCATTCCATGGAGTCGAGGGTGCCTGGATGAATGATGCCGAGTGCCTGGGCATGGAGGGCCTGTCTTTTAAAGGCCTTCAGGGTGGCGAGGGTCTCGGGTGATGCGCCTGCTGGAATTCTGGCGCGGCCGCCGTAGATAGGATCTCCGACCAGGGGGTAGTGAATATGGGCGAGGTGAACGCGGATCTGATGGGTGCGCCCCGTTTCGAGTCGGACCTCCACCAGCGTGTGCACCTTGAAACGCTCGGCAATTCGGTAATGAGTCACGGCGTGCTTGCCATCGTGGCGAACCGTGAAGCGCTTGCGATCATTGCCATGACGCCCGATAGGTTCATCCACCGTGCCCCCCCCGGTCATCGCGCCATGCACCAAGGCCAGATAGGTCCTTCGAACGGAGCGGTCCTGGAGTTGGTCGACCAAGTGTTTATGGGCCTCCAAGGTTTTTGCCACCATGAGCAGGCCGCTGGTATCTTTGTCAATTCGATGAACGATACCGGACCTTGGGACGGTTTCGAGGGTCGGGCAATGATTGAGTAGCGCGTTTTGTAGGGTCCCGTCCCAGTGGCCGGCGGCTGGGTGGACGACCAGCCCTGGGGGTTTGTTGATGATGAGAACGGTCTCGTCTTCGAACACGATGTCGAGGGGGATCGCCTCCGCAGCCACCTGGGTGAGGATGGTCGGTTCGGCGATCAGCGTGACCTGTTCGCCGCCAAAAACCTTGTGCTTTGCGGAGACCTGATCGCCATTAAGGCGGGCATGGCCGGAGCGGATCCATTCCTGTAGCCTGTTTCTCGAATAATCGGGAAAAAGCACACTCAGAGCCTGGTCCAGACGCTTTCCTGCAAGGTCATTGGGGATTTCGGCCTGCCGCATCGTTTCCAATTTCATTTCAGTCGTTCAAAACAATCACGTTATACTGAAACGATGTGGCCAACGCCCTGAATAATCGGTTTCTCATGCGCATACACCGCCCTTTTATGTCTTGGATATGGATTTTTATGGCCCTGAGCTTCCTGCTCGGGGGTTGTTCTGATACGCCAGAGGAAACGCAGGACGAACATGCGGACTGGACCGCAGAACAGTTCTACAAGGAAGCGCGTAACGAGCTGAATGAAAAGCGTTTTGAAAAAGCCGCCAAGCTCTACGAGAAACTGGAGGCTCGCTATCCCTTTGGTAAGTACGCCACTCAGGCGCAGCTCGATGTGGCCTACGCCTACTATAAAAATGACGAGCCAGACTCTGCTATTGCGGCCGCAGATCGCTTCATCAAACTCAATCCCGCCCATCCTCACGTCGACTACGCCTACTACGTGAAGGGCTTGGTCAATTATAACCGAGGCATCGGCTTTATTGATCGATTCATTCCAACGGACTCCTCCCAGCGTGACGCGGGACCGACCCTCGACTCCTACAAGGATTTTGAGGAATTGGTTCGCCGCTTCCCAAATAGCCGCTATGCCGAGGATTCAAGAAAACGCCTCACCGCCCTCAGGAACAATCTCGCGATGCACGAGATCCATGTGGCCGATTTCTATATGCGGCGTGAAGCTTATCTTGCCGCCGCTCGTCGGTCTGGCGATGTGGTCAGAAAATACCAGCGCACCCAAGCCGTTCCAGTCGCCCTTGAGATCATGGAAAAAGCCTATCGGAAACTCGGAATGACCCAACTTGCTGATGATGCCCATCGGGTCTTCGAGCAGAATTATGCAGCGGGAGCGCCAGGCCGCGCCGTCAAGGACGTCAACTATGAAACGTCAGCCATGGAGGATATCTGGCACTTTATTGGCCTTGAACGGTAGGGAGTTTTTTAAGTGATCGTCAGAGCTCTCGATGTGTTGTGTGTCGGGCACGCCTCCTATGACCATGTGTTCTCAGTGGATCATCATCCTTCGCCGGATGAAAAGCAGTTTGCAGGGGGCATGATCGGTTGTGGCGGAGGGCCTGCGGCCAATGCTGCGGTCACGGTGGCTCGTCTTGGCCACCGAGCGGGCTTCATGGGCTATCTCGGGGAGGATCTCCATGGCGCTTTGCATTTCGAGGAGCTTTTAAACGAGAAGGTCGATACCACGGGCATCGTCCGGGGTCATCAGCCGACGCCGGTGTCGGTCATTTTGGTCAAGCCCGATGGCGCCCGTTCGGTCACGACCTTTAAGGGCAGCTCCTCTTCGGATGGCGCCGAGGGCCTCCCGCCTGAAATGGCCCCTAGGGTGATTTTGATGGATGGTCATGAACCGGATCTGTCTATGGCGATGATCGATGGGACGGCGGTCACGGTGCTCGATGCAGGTTCTTTCCACCCCGGAACGGAGGCCCTGATGAGCCGAGTGGACTATTTGGTTTGCTCTGAAAAATTTGCAGCCTCGCTGGCCGGAAAAGGGAATATGGAGATTGCTCTGAGGATGCTCTGCGAAATCGCGCCAACGGTGGTCATTACACTGGGTGAGCGGGGTCTTCTCTGGTGGCATGAGGGTATGAAAGGGCGACTTTCTGCTTTCACCATCAGGGCACGAGATACTACCGGTGCCGGGGATGCATTTCACGGCGCTTTTGCAGCAGGGCTCGTTCGGAGCCTTTCATGGCCGGATCTTCTGATGTTTGCCTCTGCCGCCGGGGCGGCGTGTTGCGAAGTCTTAGGAGCACGGCCCGGGCTTCCGGATGAGTCATCGATCGCGCGGATTATCCAAAAGGAATCTCTCGTGTTTTCATTGGATTAAGGGCTTCTTTGGGGTCGACCCCTTGTTTCAATTATTGTCAGGATTAGCCTCAGGACATATCAACTACCATGCTTCATCGTTGCCTTTTGATCCTTCTCTCGGTGATTGTGCTCTCGGCCTGTTCGGGGTGTACTGAACTGGTGACGCCGGACGCCTCAATCGCAGAGCCTCCTAAATCCTCAAAGCCCTCCTTGCCAAAGGCTCAGGGCGATGCAGGGGGGCTTTATGCCGCGGACGCTTTGACGGGAGATTTTCGGGGATATCCAGAGGCGGAGCGATTCATTGACAACATGGTGAGGGACCACGGGTTTTCGAAGGAATACCTTTATGGCCTCCTGTCGCAGGCTAAGCGTAAAACCTGGACCATCGAATACATGAACCGGGAAAAGCCGACGACGAAACCCAAGCCGGGTGGCTGGACCCGTTATCGCGCTAAATTCCTCGATGACAGGCATATCCAGGCCGGAGTCCACTTCTGGTCGAGTCATGCCTCTGCGCTTAAAAGAGCCGAGAGAGAGACCGGCGTCCCCCCCGAGGTCAGTCTTGGCATTATGGGTGTTGAGACCATTTATGGTGCGAATCTCGGCAATCACCGGGTCATTGACGCGTTGGCGACGCTGGCGTTTGATTACCCGCGCCGCGCTGAATATTTTACGAGTGAGCTTGAGAGTCTCTTGATGATGGCGCGCGAGGAGGGCATGGACCCCTCCCGTCCTATTGGATCGTTCGCAGGGGCGATGGGTCTTGGCCAGTTCATGCCCAGCAGTTTCTTGAAATATGCCGTGGATTTCGATGGGAACGGCCGGAAGGACCTCTGGGATCCAGAGGATGCGATTGGCAGCATCGCGCATTATTTTGAGGCTCACGGCTGGCAGGCCGGTGAACCGGTCGTCACCGAAGCCGAGGTGATGGGCGATTTGGCGCCAGAGCTTAAAAGGGGGTTTGAGACCCGTTACAGTCCTTCGACGCTCAGAGAGTATGGCATTCGGCCGGCCCGGGGCGACGTTTCCGGTGAGACCAGTTTGCTTGAATTGAGTACCACGACGGGCAACCAGTATTTGCTGGGTTTTCCCAACTTTTATGTCATTACCCGGTATAACCACAGCACCTATTATGCCTTGGCGGTTTATCAGCTGGGCCAGGCGATTAAGCGGCGATATTTGGGCGCTGAGTAATCCTTCGTCCTCATGATGGGGCAGGGGTTCAAGATCCCGTTGGGTGGCCTTTGGGGTATTCAAAACGCAGCATATGTCCGGATCCTTTCATGACGTGCTGCCAGGCGTCCACCTGGAACTCCAAAATCGCAACACCTGTGGTGGGGAGATGGGAGACGCCGGCGCCACTCAGGTCGTTGATGAGATCAGTGAGGTCTGGATTGTGGCCGATGAGGTAGACCCGATGCCAGCGGTCGTCTAGATCATGAACCGCGCTCATTAGCCCCTTCGTCCCCTCTTCATAAAGGTCACCCCTGATCTCAATATCGGTTGCGGGGTGATCCACCGCTGCGGCGATGAGATCAGCGGTCATTCTTGCTCGTAGCGCGGGGCTTGAGAGGATATGATCGGGGAGATAGCCCCACGTCTTCAGGAGGGCCCCCATTCTTGGAGCGTCTTTGAGTCCTCTTTGATTCAACGGTCGATCTTGGTCCTTGAGGCTTAGATCGTCCCAACTGGACTTGGCGTGACGTATGACGACGAGCTCTTTGATGGCGGTTCCTCGGTGGATTTTTATGGGCGTTTCGAGCTTAAAAGAACGCCCGTCTTTTGACGTTCTTTGGAGCATCAGGCCGCGCTATACTAACCCAAACATTTTGGCGGTTGGAATCCGACATCGATGATGACTCGAAGTGCTGTCGGTGTTGCCGTTACTCATGTTTGCCTCTCGAATGGAGAACCGATCTTGACCTTAGTTGATAGGAAGACTGACCGTGAGAAAATCTAGTTTTGGTGTTTGGATCGTCTTCGTCCTTGGGATCTCCGGGGGGGCTATCGCCTCTCCAGGGAAAGTGGCCCCGCCTCCCGCACCAGAACAGGCTGTGGCGGCCGCTGAAGCCCCTTTGGTGGCTGAGGTCAGGCCCTTTGACTTTTCGGATGTCGAGACCAAGGCGCAAGACTTATCGAAACAATCCTATCTCCGTGATGACAGCGGGATGCCGGAAAGCCTTCTGAAACTTGATTACGATCAGTATCGCGACATTCGTTACAAGACTGAAAAATCCATATGGCGTGATGAAGGCCTTCCCTTCCAGGTCCAAGCCTTTCATCGAGGGTTCATGTTCAAGGATCGGGTGATCGTCAATATCATTGACCACGGTTCCAGCACCCGTGTCGGCTATTCGCCAGACCTCTTCGACTATGGGAAGAATCGCTTTGAGACGCCGCTCCCCGAAGATCTTGGTTTTGCAGGTCTCCGCTTCCATTACCCCTTAAAGCGGGATGAAACCTTCGATGAGATTGCCGTGTTCCTCGGCGCAAGTTATTTCAGGGCGGTAGGGCTAGGCCAGGCCTACGGCCTCTCTGCCCGAAGTCTTGCGATTGATACGGGACTTCCAAAGGCTGAGGAGTTTCCTATCTTTCGGGAGTTCTGGGTAGAAAAGCCTGATAAGGAGGCGAACTCTTTGACCGTCTACGCGCTCCTCGATAGCCCGAGTGTCGCTGCGGCTTACCGCTTTGTCCTCCGCCCGGGACTCGATCTTGCGATGGACGTTCAAAGCCACCTTTATTTCAGAAAGAAGGTCGAGCGATTAGGGATTGCGCCTCTCACTAGCATGTTCATGCAGGGTGAGAATACCGATCGCTTTATGGATGATTTTCGCCCCGAGGTTCACGATTCCGATGGGCTTCTGATTGGCAAGAGTACGGGTGAATGGATGTGGCGCCCACTCAATAATCCAAAGCAGCTTCGAATCAGTGTCTTTAAGGATGCTAAACCGTCTGGTTTTGGGTTGATGTCACGTGATCGGAATTTCGATCATTATCAGGATTTAGAGGCAGGCTATCATCTTCGCCCCAGTGCCTGGGTGGAGCCGATGGGCGATTGGGGTGCTGGCGGGATCTACCTCATTGAGATCCCAAGTGATGCTGAAAAGTACGACAACATTGTCGCGTTTTGGGTGCCAGATGAGCCTACGGGTGAAGGGAAAGAACTTCGTTACGATTACCGGCTGCACTTTGTGACGAATGAATTCACCGCGCCGAGTGGCGGCAAAGTGGT
>CAILMG010000072.1 GCA_903835265.1 uncultured Methylococcus sp. | reverse complement strand
TCGCTTCTTGATGATGGCATCTTGGCCAAGACTTTTAGAACTGGCTTATTGGCCGACCATTCAAATGATTCTCTGGGGGCTCATCAATCGTTTCATGGTCACCCAAAGTGATGGGATGGCTCAATCGGCTGGCCTTCTAATCGCCGCGGCTCTCCTTTGGGATGTTCTTTATCGCGCCCAACTCGGAGTATCTCTGGTGTTTTTTGAGGAAATGTATGCCCGCAATCTGGGCAATCTATTCGTCAGCCCGTTAAGACCTTACGAATTGGCACTATCCCTTTTGACGATCAGCTTATTAAGAACGCTCTTCGGGGTAGGTGTTGCCGGAGGACTGGCGATCGGGCTTTATCATTATTCTATCTTTGACATGGGCCTTCCTTTGATCGCTCTGTTTATCAATTTATTGATCATGGGATGGGCTATTGGCCTCATGATTGTTGCGATGGTGCTGCGCTATGGGTTGGGCATGGAGGGATTTGCTTGGGCGGTTATTTTCGCCTTCGCTCCCTTAAGTGGCGTTTATTACCCTATCTCGATACTGCCCGAGTGGCTCCAGCCCGTCGCACAATTACTCCCATCAAGCCATGTCTTTGAAGGCATGCGACTGATCATGAACGACCATGTCTTTTCGATCACGCATGTGATTGCTGCCGCTGAACGCAATGTAGTCTTCATGATCATCGCGCTGACCCTCTATTCGTTCGCTTTTTATTCCGCTCGGCAGAGAGGACTATTGCTGCAGATGGGCGAATAGCAACAATCAAGACCTGAGTCACCTTAAGAATAAAATACGCGCGTTGGAGACCCTAGGACCGTCTGTGGCCCTTGATAACGGGTCCACCCCAGCATCACAGATGAGAGTCCTCGTGTAGAATCATAACCGGCCTGAAGCCCCTGGGAACTTTTTTCAAACCCTCTATCAAAGTAAAGTTGTCAGGGGATCGCTTGATCTTGGACTTGAATCGCGCCGAAAGAAGGCCGAAGAATCCGAGACCAATCCATCGGCTGTCGAACCGAATAGAACCTGCTGGCCAGAACTATAACCACAAGAGGTAACCCACTATGTCCATTGAATTACGCCCATCTGCTGCTATTTCCGCTGACAAGAACCCAAGCCGCCCCTTCTGGCGCTCATCACGCTTAGCCGGACTGGTGGCCTTGAGTTCAGCCGCTTTAGTGCTCTCCGGTTGCGGTGATGACAAAACCAGTGGGCCCATCGCGTTGAGCAATGGTCAGTCGATTACCCTTGAAAACCCGAATGGTGGTCTTTCACATTTGACTTCTGGGCCGGGCATCTTGAGCGCCTCGGTTGCCGAGGAAGATCGGGAACAAACCATTTGCACGGCTCAAGCCGGCACTCATGGAACCATCGAAGAGCAGCAGGTGATCGACCTCCTCTCTTACGTCAAGATTAAGATCACCGATGGTGAGTGTGAAGGTAAAACGGGTTGGACCTCCAAAACGAATATTAAGCCGGGCGCCTAATTCTTACCCGACAGCGCCGCGAGGTTCTTTTAGAAGAACCCCGCGGCGTTTTTATGTCCGCCCCTCAATGATAGGATAAATCCGAATTGACACGGCCTTCAGAGAATGCGTATCGCCCTCATCGAATTCTCTAATAATTTTTTTAAAATGCATTATTTCCTGAATTTCTAAGCCACTCTTCACACTATTCTCTGGTTATCGTTATAATGGAACTTCCAAATAACTTATAGGTACTTAGAATATGAGTGATAACTTCTCGCATTTAGCCCTTCACGAACTAGCTGATCTTGTCGAAAAAGCTGAAAAGGCCCTGGCGGATAAAAAGAAGAGTGAACGTAAAAACGTCATCAACCAGATCAAGGAACTGGCTGATTCGATCGGCGTGACGATCACCATTACTGAAGGCGGCAAACCCGCTTCCTCACGAAAAGGCAGTAAGGTCGCACCAAAATATAAAAACCCACAGAACCCGCAACAAACTTGGACGGGGCGTGGCGTCAAGCCGCGTTGGTTGGCTGAACTACTGAATCAAGGCAAACATCTAGATCATTTCAGAATCTAGACCTTATGCGCGATAACGCCGGATTCATTCCGGCGTTATTCGTTGTCGGTTCTGTTTGCCTATCGACTTGTTGGGGATCACGGCCCCTTGCTTTGATTTATCTGGAGGATTCACTATGGCTGAAAAAACCACACCCAAACCGCGCTCGACCCGAGCGACTGTCGCTAAGCCGACACCGAAGGCAAGCCCAAGTCCTGAAACCGCCGGTGCACCCGATTTAAACGCGATCCTGGCCTGGCTCCATACCATCGATGACTGGTCCTTGGCCGGCCACAAGAACAGACTCCCGCGTTGGGTTTATATCGCTGTGGCCCTCCTGCTACTGACCTGAGGCGACCTATCATGGTGCGCTCTGACCTTTTTTGAAACAAATTGTTGACAACGCCGCTAGGTTAAATACAATGACCTTCCGCTCAGCAAGGATTCGCTGATCGGAATAATAAAAAAAGAGATGACAGGATGTCCCTGCTTCCCACATGGGGCGCAACAGCACTGGATTCTGGCGAATCAGATCATCCCCCGCATCGGAAGGCGTATCCCCCCCCACGTCTTCCAATCGATTCGCCAGAGCCCTTTCATCTTAAGAAGGCATTCATTCCATTAGAATGTCTCTATTCTCGAATATACCCCGTTCATGTCTCCTAAGAAGGCCCTAGATCGAACTGATCTGGCCGACCCTTAAAGCGGCACTCCGAATGACCCTCTTGGCTATTCCCGATGTCCTCTGATCACCAGGCGATGGCCGAAGAAGCCCGTCAATTCCATCACGCTTTTGCATCGGTGCTGCTCGCCACAGCCACGAAGGAGGGCAACCCCACCGCCAGTTATGCGCCCTACCTGGCCGATGAAGACCCGCTCGCCTTTTATATCTTCATCAGCGAACTCGCGGAGCATACCGGTAACCTTCGACAAAACCCCAGGGCCAGCCTTCTTTTTATCGACAATGAATCCGTATCGAGCTCGCTGTTCGCGCGCAAACGAATCACTTATTACTGTAAAGCCGAGTTCATCCCGAGAGATCAGGCGATCTTTGACACCATTCTGGATCGCTTCGAGGCGCGTCATGGCCCTATGGTGGCTCTTTTGAAGACGCTCCGTGATTTTCAACTGTTCCGTCTAAGCCCCATGAAAGCCAGCTATGTCCGAGGCTTCGGCGAAGCGTTTGAGCTCGATCCGAGCGATGACTCTACGGGCTGACCGAATCGCCCGCTCGCCCCCATCCTCCCCTGGATGACGGGGGCCCAAAACAAGGCTCTTTCGATCTTTCTCCCCACGGACCTTCAGGGTCCTTTTCCCTTTTTTTGATGAATGGCGTACGCTATTCATTTTTTATTCGGATGAGGACAGAGTGATGGCACCTCGTGGCGGCTTAAGGACGGGCGCAGGCAGAAAACCCGGCAGCAATGACTATCATGAATCGACCCGAGCGATCCGAGTACCCTTAAGCCTCTGGGATGATCTGAAACAGTACCTCGAATCCATCAAGTCCCTCCGAAAGAGACAAGCACTCACCAAGGACATGGTGTTCCCAGCGATAGCCCCTCCCCCCTTAAGCTTTCCACTGTTCGCCAGCCGTATCCCGGCAGGCTTCCCCTCACCCGCCGACGACTACATCGACCAACGCCTGGACCTTAACGAGTATCTGGTAGAACATCCCGCGGCGACCTTTTTCGTTCGGGTCAGCGGCCACTCCATGACCGGTGCCGCCATCCATGATGGCGACCTCCTGATTGTGGACCGTGCCATCGAACCACAACATAACCGTATCGTTATCGCGGCCGTTAATGGTGAATTGACGGTCAAACGACTGGCCATTCAAGATGGAATCCCCTGGTTGATGCCCGAAAACCCCGATTATCAACCTCTTAAGATCAGTGAGGGCCTCGACTGCGTGATCTGGGGCGTCGTCACTCAGGTCATTCACCATGTCTGATAAGGTCTTCGCCCTCATCGATGGCAACAATTTCTACGTCAGCTGCGAGCGCCTATTCAACCCGGCGCTCCATCATCGTCCCGTGGTGGTCCTCTCCAATAATGATGGCTGCTGCGTCGCACGCTCCAATGAAGCAAAGGCAATGGGTATCGCCATGGGAACCCCCTATTTCCGGATCAAAGACGCCTTCGAGCGAGCCGGAGGCATCGCGCTGTCATCAAACTACACCCTCTATGCCGATCTTTCCCAGCGCAGGATGGCGGTGATCGGCCATTCCAGCGATCGTCAGGAAATCTACTCCATCGTCGAATCCTGTATCGAATGGACAGGATTGAGGCCACCCGAACTGAGCTCGCTCGCCACACGCCTTCGGCAGCAGGTCACCCGCTGGACTGGGATTCCGGTCGGGATCGGGATCGGCCACACCAAAACACTCGCAAAATTTGCTAATCATCTCGCCAAAAAGCATCCTGATTTTAAGGACAGCGGCATCTGTAACCTCACGGCACTCGGGACCGATACCCTCCGCAACTATCTTTTAGCAACACCGACCAACGCCATCTGGGGCATTGGTCGGCGCTGGGCGCGACGGCTGGCTGCGCTGGGACTCCACAACGCGTGGGATCTTCGAGAGGCAGACTCTTCAAGTCTTCGTCAGCAAACCAATGTCGTCGTCGCTAAAACAGCGCTCGAACTCAGAGGGACTCGCTGTCTTTCTCTCGAACGGATACCGCCGTCCCGGCAACAGATCATCTCTTCACGAAGTTTCGGCCAACTCCTGAGCGAACCTGGCCCCCTCCGGCAAGCGATTAGCGCCTATACGGCCCGCGCCGCTGAGAAACTCCGCCGGCAAGCCAGTTACACACACTCACTGACCGTGTTCCTCAATACCCCGCCATTCCAGGAGCGGTTGCCGCAATATCACCCCAGCGTGACTGTGCGTCTTCAGGAACCAACACAGGACACGCTCACGCTGACGCAGGCGGCACTCCGGGGGCTCACAACCATCTACCGACCAGGCTATCTTTATCAGAAGGCCGGCGTCATGCTGCTAGAGATCTCTTCCGCTCAAGGGCAACAGAGGACACTGTTCAAAGAGCAAGAGACCCGCTCAAGCCGCAACCGTGAACAGCTTCTGGAGGTCATGGATCTAATCAACCAAAACATGGGCCGCGAAACGCTCTGGACAGCCTCCCAGGGGCTCACGCTGCTGGAACGCTCAAAGGCAGGCTGGCGTATGAATCGCCGTCACCTCTCACCCGCCTACACGACCCGCTGGGACCAGCTGCCTACCGTCCAAGCGTTCTGACATCAACAAAAACCCCCGGATGAAGACATAGAACGATGCACTCCCAAAGACAATGCCCATCGCTTAAGCCACTCAAAATCCTTATTCTGCAGGGGCTGCTGGCCATCCTGTCTGGCTGTAGCGGATCCCCCGAGAAGCCCTCGACCGGCGATCCTTGGGCCGGCATCACGCTACCCGGTCTTGAAACGACATCATCACCCCAAAAAATCGCTGGTGCCCCCCTTAAGAACCAGCCCCAGGCGTTAGAAAACAACGATTCCCGAGGACCTCATGAGGATCGCGCCTTGACGATGACACTGCTGCCAAGGTCGGTGAGGGACCGTGCGGGGTGGGCCGAAGCGATCGATACGGCCTTTAGCCATCTCGGACTACCCAAAAGCAAAGAAAATCTCTGCGCTACCATGGCGGTGATTGAACAGGAATCGAATTTCGAGGCCGACCCTCGCGTGAGAGGCTTACCGCGCATCGTCCGTGATCAGATGACAAAGAAAATACAGCACCTCGGGATTCCAGAATCCGTGCTGACGCTGGCGCTTGCGGTGAAATCGCCGACGGGGGAAACCTATGCCGAGCGGATTGATCATCTTAAGACCGAGAATGACCTCAATATCCTCTATCGGGATATGACCGCGGAGATTCCACTGGGCCGAAGGCTTCTTGAAGGACATAACCCCGTCAGGACCGGTGGCCCTATGCAGGTGAGCATCAAATTCGCCGAAGCCAAGGTCAAAGAGACCCCCTATCCCTACCCAAGCGATCGAAGCATTCGCGAAGAACTCTTCAGTCGTCGCGGCGGCGTTTATTTCGGCGTGGCGTACCTACTTGATTATCCATCAGCGTATGACCGGATGCTGTACCGCTTTGGAGACTTCAATGCAGGTCATTATGCGAGCCGCAATGCCGCCTTCCAGGCCACGATTAGCCGGCTAACGGGGAGTCCTATAGCGCTCGATGGCGACCTACTTCGCTATGATGGCGCGACCATCGACGATCGTCCGAGTGAAACTCAGCAGAACGTCTTAACCCTCGCTCAGGAACTCGAACTGACCGAGGCCACCATTCGGGAGGATCTACGACAGGAAAAAGAACCTACATTTACGTCGACGGCCCTCTACACGGCCGTTGGCCGCCTTGCAATAGAGCAGGGAAAGCCGCTCGCCAAGGCGCAGCTCCCCGAGATTCGGCTACAAAGTCCCAAGATCACTAGCGGCCTGACCACCGCTAAATTCGCCCAACGGGTCGATGAACGCTACCAACGCTGCCTTGGCCGGGGCCCTTAATTTTCCTCAACCGGCTAGACTTCTTATGCCCGTAGCCGCTGGAGTCGGTCACAAACCATTACTTTTGGATCTAATCGGCCGAACTACTGCAAAGTTGATCTTTCCATTTCCTCATTGGACTTCCACCAGGGGTCACGATACCGTGAAACGGTTGTTAACCTATAGGAGCGTTCCGCTTAGACAATAGGAGACAACCTTTATTGATCGGATCACTGGGAGATTGAAGAACATGAAGCAGGTCAACGTGTCCGTCAGGTCGGGATTTTGTCTTTGGACCATCCTGTGTTTAGCGGCCAGCATTGGCTTGGCTAAAGCCAGCACCGTCTTTACTGTGGAAGGTTTTGATAGCCGCGGCTCCTTCAAAGGTCAGGCTGAGGTCACGGCAACCAATCAGGGGTACCAATTCGTTCGGGTCATTAATTATGAGGACGCCGTCCGCGTTGAAGATGGCCGGACCCTCGCCTGGGTCTGGATGGGAAACGCTGTAGCCACCCCTGGAGGTGGCTGGACCTTTTCTGCGAATCTCCAGCGAGCCGATTTCATTAGACACCGCGGCCCTCTCAATCGAACACTGGCTGATCAAGCGCCCACCGCCATTTCGGGATCCTTGGTGCTAGACCATGGTGTCCTCAAAGGACAGTTTCAAGGACTTGATGTCGCCACCAGCGAAACGTGGTCTATGCCATTAGAAAGCGCCGCTGCCCCGATCTTTCAGGCTTCTATCTCGCAAACTCCGACCCATAATGCGCTCCAAGGCAGTACGAAGAATGCCTTATTTAGCCTTTATGCCAGCTTCCAAGCGCTACCCGATGTCGCTCCATACGCGGGCCTCTCCCTTTTTAAAAATCCGATTCATACCGCGATCAGGGATACGACCGACTTTGACTTTTATCAACAACATCCAAGGTCCCTTCGAGTCATCAATAAAGTCATCGATCCCATCAGCCTTCAGGAAACCTTGGTCCGAGCGGATGCCTACAAATGGTCGCTTTCTAAAAAAGCTGCTTTCTTTGATCAAAAGACCGCCGAAAAGGGGCTCGATCCGGCCTCAGGGTTGTTGTTTGAGTGGATTAATCATCAAGGGATCGGCACCGCCAGTGATGATGCGGCCTTATGGACGGGTGCTTACGCCTTAAGCCAGTACTACCGTTATCTGGTAACTCATGATGAGACGGCCTTAACAACGATCGCTAAAACAGCCACAGGACTCCTTAAGCTTTTGGAGATCACCGGCGATAGTCGCACCTTTGCACGCTCCCTCCGAAAGGCAGAGGGCCATCCTATCGCCCCCTGGATAGCAGGTACCGGTGAATTTTCAGGACTTGAATGGGAACAGGGCGGCAACAATGACATGTTCAAGGGGATTATGCTGGGGCTAACCGTCGCCCAAGCGACCCTCTGCGATGGGACCGTGAGCTACGGGGAGATCTGTGCACGAATCAAAAGGGATATGAGCCAAGTTGTCACCCAGCTTTCTGTGGCCCAAGGCAGCAGTTATAACCGCCTAGCGGCCTTGTGGCTAACGGCCTATAGCACGGGAAGCGCTCTGGCTCTCAGTGAAACCAAGAAGGAATGGAACCGGCAATCCAATGCGCTCCTTTCAGGGAGTAACGTCACCTACAACAATGGTATTGCCGATTGGAGTGGGTCGCACCTCGCCGTCATCCAATATCTGAACTTCAAGCTGCTGAGTGAAAGGTATCCACTTCAAGGCATCGATACCGGCACCGCCATAAAGCGAGGGATTGAAAACATCTATCAGTCGTTTGCACGGGTACCCATGGGTTTATGGAGTGTCGCCTTTAGCGCTCTTGGAACCATGCCGCATACCAATGCGAAAGACGATGCCCTGTGGCGCCTCCGGGAAATGCCAGCACCAAAGACGGAAGTGGATATCGATCAGCGCATCAACCAGGATTTTGTAATGTCGCCGTTCCCTTCATCCCCGTGGAAAATGGACTGGTCGAGTCAAGATCGAACCCAATCGCTGAGCGCGATGCCCTTATTTAAAGGGAGTGCCTACCGGGGCTATGCCTGGAAAGAAAATATCTTTGGCTATAAGGCCAACAATATCGGGGGGGAGCTTCCGGGTGGAGACTACCTGATCGCCTATTGGCTGGGACGATCACTCGGAGTCTTCAAAGACAGCGATTGACGATAGATCGATAGGCCTTAGGATCGCTAGAATGGAGCCTCATTCTCACCGACCCCAAGGTCACCATGATCAATCTTCGTAGCATCGATCTGAATCTCTTGACCGTCTTTGAGGCGGTTTACGAGGAAAAAAGCCAAGTCAAGGCCGCAGAGCGGCTCGGGATGACCCAGTCCGCCGTCAGTCTCGCGCTGGGAAGGCTCCGCTACTTCGTTGATGATCGCCTCTTTCAGGGGCGATCCAAAGGCCTGACGCCCACCGTCAAGGCCGATGATCTCTACTTGAGAATTCATCAGGCGCTGAACTTGATCAGAGACGAACTCACAAACAGTGGGGCCTTTGACCCAGCAACCAGTCAGCGGACCTTCGTGCTTGCCTTGGCCTACGGCGGGGGGGGATTGTTTGGTCCAAGGCTCAATGCCCTCGTCCAATCCAAGGGCCCCAATATCCGGCTGGTGATCAGAACGATTGATCCTGTGGCCGAATTACCCAGCCTTTTGAGAGAGCATCGTGTGGATCTTGCGATTCATCATGTCCGCCTGGAAGATCAGCAACTCGAGCAACCGATTTACGATGAAAACCAATGGGTTTTAATCGCGAGGGGGGATCACCCCTCGATCCATGAAGATCCGAGTCTCGATGGCCTGTTGGCCGAGCAGTTCGTGACCGCCTTTGACCTCCTCACGCATGCCAGCGAAGGGACCTTAGGTGACATGCTCGAAGGGGTCAGAGAACGCACCAAGCTCGAAGTACCCAATGCGCTCTTATTACCTCATGTCGTCATCCAATCAGACCTTCTAGCCCTAGTGCCAGAAGAAATGGCCGCACGATTTATAGAGATCTACCCGATCCAGCAATTTAGACTTCCAGTCCCAGTCCCCCCGATTCGAACCCATATGATTTGGCATCGAAGCATGACCGCGGATCTTGGGCACCGATGGTTTAGAGAGCAGCTCGACCTCGTCAAGGATTATTGGAAGACGGCGCGCGAGTGAACATCAGACATCCACACTGTTGACATCATCATTATAAGAGTCCCAGTCCTCTTCTAGGTCTTGCTGATCGTCGACGGGGCTATAGCCTGCCTCATGGGTCGGCGGTGCCGCGCTATCCCCATAATATTCATTAATGGTGACATTGTCCGCGTGATGCCCATCCCCATACCCGGTGTCGGAATAACCAAACCCACCGCCATGGTGCCCCATCATGCTTTCGATACCATGAAAGAGGAACGCGCCTCCGGCAACACCGGCCGCCGTGGCGGCAGCCGATCCGAGGAAGCCGCCAAAACCCGATGACATCGGCGCCGCTGGCGCCATCGAGGCTGGAGTGACGGGCGCCTGTGGCGCGGCCATAACGCCTGGCTGTTGCCGGGATGACGCACCGGACCAGGGGTTCTGCGATAAAAAACCGCCGGTGGAAGAAGTTCCAGATGGGGTACGGGCGTCCTCTAGCTGCCGCTCAAGGGCCATGATCTGTTGCCTTGCTCCCGATAGCGCTTGATCCTGAATGAGCGCTTTTTGAACCAGGAGATAAAGCGCATCGGGCTGTTCACCCGCCCCTTTTTTGATTAAGAGGTCGGCATCGGGATCTTTCTGGATCCCCCGAATTCCTTTGAGT
>CAILMG010000071.1 GCA_903835265.1 uncultured Methylococcus sp. | reverse complement strand
GGGAGCCGAGGCGCTGGCCAAAGCTCTGAAGGTGGGGCATTTCAATGATCAGATCGTCCTGTTTCATCGCTGCCGAAGTCCCCGATCGACAGTGACCCAAACGGCACGCTGGCCGCGTTTTTTTCTGACGGCCTTAAAAAAGCCGTTGACGGTGGTGCCGACATTGATCAACCAATAGGCGATCGGATACCAAATCATCCAGAAATAATAACGGGCCAGGCCCCCAGCCCGGCGCTCATAGCGAGAATCAATCAGAAGGCTCGTAGCGAACTGAATCAAGCAGGTGATGCTCAGCAGCATGCTGGTCCAACTAGGAGAAAGATCTTCTAATTGTTCCTTCCGGGTTTCGTGAAACAGTTCAAGAGGCAGGAGCAAGATCGTTGCCAGCACCATGAACGACCAGCTGATGCTGATGACGGATTCGGCATAAAGGGGCCACATGGCTCTGGAGCGCCATTGGGTGATGGGTTTAAAGTAGCGAAAGAGGACCTCGACCCCGCCTTGGGCCCAGCGGGTCCTTTGCTTCCAAAGACCATTGAGGGTTTCCGGCATCAACACCCAGCACAAGGCATTGGGTTCAAAGCGGATCGACCAACCGGCAATTTGGAGTTTCCAGCTGATATCAATGTCTTCTGTGACCATATCAGGGCTCCAATAGCCCACCTCTTTGAGGGCGCTTTTGCGGAAGGCGCCAATGACGCCTGAGATGGTGAAGACTCTCCCATAAAGCCGCTGGGCCCGTTTGATCATGCCGACGATAGCTGAAAACTCGCCGACTTGAACCCGGCCCAACAAGGTGGAGCGATTTCGGATTCGAGGGTTGCCGGTGACGGCGCCGACCTCCGGGTGTTCGAGGAAATGCCGGACCATCCAGCTGATCGCATCGGGCGATAAAAGAGCATCTCCATCAATGCAGAGAAGATACTCGCTGGCGCTGAGGAGGGATGCGGTCCGAAGGCCCACGGCCTTACCTTGATTGGTGGCAAGATTGATCACCCGAAGGTTTGGATGAATGGCCGCCAATTCAAGGAGGATATCAAGGGTGTTATCGCGGCTGCCGTCGTTGATCGCAATGATGTCGAAATCAGGATATTGCTGCTGAAGGCAATAGGCGATGGTGTCCCTAATATTGTCCGCCTCATTGTGGCAAGGGATCAAAATGGAGACCGGCGGTGTTTCAAGGAGACTCGGGGGATTCCCATCGCCGCCCCCTCCCTGTCGTTCAAAACGCCAATAATAAACCACCGCGCCAATCATCCAGACATAGGCCATGAACAGCGGGTAATAGAACATGAAGCGGGCGAGAGAGTCATCCACCAAGGCCCACTCAGGCCAGGCGATCAGTTGACTGAGGGCTTCCTTGAAGAAGGATATGGCCTCTCCACCAGCGGGGATCAAGCGCTGCAATAGATGGTCTTGGAGTGATTCCTTCATGATCGTTAGGGCGTTACATCCACCTTAAAGACCTTTTGTAAGGTCATGATGTCGGGATGATTCGCATAGAGATTATCGGGATAGTAGCCCAGATGATGGGCGCCTAGTCGCTTCATTTGTTCTATCTGGTGGGTAAAGATACTCATCGCAATCGGTTGCTGCGTGTTCCAGTCAAAGGGTTGCAGCTCGAAAATCACGTGTTCGAGACCCTGTGGTGTTTTAGCGACCTTGTGACCCAGGTCTTGAAGCCATTGGTCCGGCTTTTCGGCTTTCTCCATAAAAGGCATCGCTTCAATGGCGACATAATCGTAATGGTTCAGGAAGCCTTCGAGGGATTGTGCATACCATTCCTCACTATCCGGCATCAAGACGGGAAGGGCATAGAGGTTCCGGGCCGTTTTGAGGTAAGGGCGCCACAGTAAACTGCGTTCGGTCAGATAGTCGGTGAACTGCAGCATGAGATCCGTTTTAAGGCGGGCCCATCGCAGCCTCATGGCGGGGGTGCCATGGAGGGCTTCAAAATTATCTGGGAGTCCCCAAACATCATGGGTCATGGTCACGGCAGCTGGCGAGACGTCTTCAAAGTCTGAAAGAATGCCATCGTCATGAAACAGGAGTCCGTCAAATGAGCAATGTTTGGCGAGATCTTCAAAGAGATCGCCGACCCACCGGCGACCTTCCGGGCTGAAGGGGGAAATCCGTTGATAGATGTGGCTGGCTGGTTGGGGTTTTCCATCGCGCCATTCCATGACGCGCCACTCTTCAGGAAGATCTGCCTTGTAAGCCATCATCGGCATCCAGGCATAAACCTTGACGCCGGCTCGGGTTTTTAATTGCCAGGCCGCTCGGCTAAAGAGGTCACTCTTCACCGGAAGGTGGCGATTGGGAAAATAAAGGGCATCCGCATTACCATCCCCATCGGGGTCTGCAAAGGCCTGCAGGAAGACGGTATTGCCGCCACTTTGGCGAATCCTTTCGACCAGCAAGCCGAGGTTCTTTTCGGTCTGCTCAGGATCCTTATCGTCAATCGCATCGAGATCGACGTGGATCACCCGAAGCGGACGATCGGCCCGGAGTCCCTTCACGATTTTGGCGAATTGCTTCTGATCGGGATCGTCTGCGATCAATAGTCGCCGCATGGCTTTGAGGTCCGCGAGGGTGTTGGTGCCGTCCCACAGCGCCATGGTATAGGGCATTCCCACCGCCCTTGCCGCGCTTAGGAGGCCGTCATTGTATTCGCCGAAAGGCCAGACCATGACGCGCGGACGAATTCCGGCATGTTGCCAGATGAAGTCGGCGCTCTTGCCGATGGCGAGGTGGACCCGTTGCCGGTATTCCTCATCATCCTCATATTGTCCGAGATCGGTGTCATAGGCGTGGGTGGTGGCGGCGGCCTGCTCATTGGCTTGGGGATTGGCGGTGACACCGCGGTGAAGGTCATAGCTGTGGGAGGCGATCTCAACCAGCCCTGACTGTTTGAGTTCGCGAACCTCCGCCCAAGAGAGAAGCTCCTTGTTGGGAGGTCGCTCTTTGGCATCCGTGCTCTCCATCCAAGCACCGACCAAGGCGACGACGGCTGGGTAATGGTATTTCTTAAGGAGCGGGAACACACGCGTGTAGAAGCTTTTATAGCCATCATCGAAGGTCAACAGGACCGCTTTGTCGGGAAGGGGTTTCCCTCCTTTGGCGGCTATCGTAATGTCTTCAAAACGAACGACCCGGTACCCCTCTTTTTTGAGCCAAGCAAAATGGCTCTCGAAGTGGGCTTGACTTACAGCGACCCGATCAAAGGGAGGAACCCGCTCCTCTTCAGGAATGATGTCGTGGTAATTGAGGGCGATGAAGCTGTTGCTGCCGGAGACGGCCGGGGCTCCAAAGCAGCACAGCATGAGAGCCAGAAGAAGGCGAGGTGTCATCATAGGGGTTCAGCGAATGGGGAAAGCGCCTGGCCTCAAAAAAAGCGGGAATTGATAAAGAAATGGGTGGCGATGCTTGCGGCGTAACCTAAAGCAATGACGGGCGTCCATTTAAGGTGCGACACGAAAGAATAGAGCCCTCGGGTTTGCCCCAAAAGGGCGACACCGGCGGCAGAACCGATGGCGAGTAGGCTGCCACCCACCCCCGCGGTCAGGGTGACCAGCAACCATTGACCTTCAGAGATATGAGGCTCCATGGTCAGGACGGCATACATGATCGTGCCGTTATCAATAAAGGCCGACACAATGCCGACCAAAACATTGGCGACGGTGGGATCAAGATCCGTGTAGAGCACATTCGAAGCAAGCGCAAGATAGCCGATATAGCTGAGACCACCGACACTCACCATGACCCCGTAGAAAAAGAGGAGGGTGTCCCATTCGAGGCGAGAAACATTATGAAAGACATCAAAAAAGTGTCGGTCTTCCTCTGGATCTTTGAGATCCAGTTCAACATCGTTTTCCATCGCCAAGG
>CAILMG010000070.1 GCA_903835265.1 uncultured Methylococcus sp. | reverse complement strand
TCTCCTCAATGAGATCATCAAAGCAACAGGGCTTGGATGATTCCTCACGCCTCGTGAAGAACCTTTTGAGACTGGCAATAAGATTGGCTGCACATTGATTGGACTTGATGATATTTTCGATCAAGGGCTCAACGTCTTCAGGACGTTCTCGATCTTGGAGTCCTTGGATCGCGAGTTCGGAATTGACCTGAATCACCGCTAGGAACTGATTCAGTTCATGTGAGAGGCCCGCAGAAAGGGCGCCTGATTCTACCAAGACATGCGTCTTCATGAGGCTCTGAATGAGGACCTCTTTTTCTTCTAAAAGAAGCAGAATCCTCTCATTATCAAGCTTGTATTTCAGCGTTGATTTTGCACCTTCAGCGCTCCAGTGGGATCCAACAGCAAGGTAAATCATCGATGCCAGAGCAATCTGCGTATCCATCGATAAAAGAAAGGTGGCTATAAGCTCTTCAGGTGCCCTAATGGCCAGCTTGTATTCGATGAAAATCACCAGAAAAAAGACTGAGGAAACTAAGAATCCTAAAGCCACAGCAAAAATGAGACGACTTTGAACGAAGGCTTCACTCTGCCTCAGTCGGTTGACTTGCTTCAACTGCCAGAGTGAAATGAATATCATGAAGATGTCTTTGACGATCAGGCGATCCAAGAACCCATCAAAATAACCAACGGTAACCGTAGCGAGCAGAGCAAATACACTAACCTGAAGCCAGGTGATTTTTTTAGGTCTGTTACTGAGGGCGTCATAGAGGAAGGTCATGCACATGCCGGCAGCCATGCAGAAACCAAATCCGATTTCAAAGAGGGCTCCTTCTGGTTTTAGATGCACATCCAAACCATAAAATGCATCGCTCAGGAATAAAAATCCGATCGACAGGAGCGTGGATCCTAATATCCACATTCCCCGCTCATTGCTTTTGGAGAGTTCTTGGAGGTAGGGCCATGCACTGACCACGCTGCCAATTTGGAGCGCTGCCGCGAAGAGAAGAAGATAGGCATTTTGTTGGTACATCAGACTTCTATTGGCGGGTTCATTAAGACTTGGCCTTGGCGAATGAAGGTCGCCATAGGGCCTCGAGGTAGCGCGCTTATGGAAGGTGAATTACGCCTTTTCTTAAGGGCTTTCAATCCTACGATCGTAGGATTTTTCTTTGCAATCCATCTGTTTATCCTTCTCTGTGACCCAGTTTTTTATGGAGGTAAGAGAAATGAATATCCGCTTAATCATGCTCTCAGGTTTTTTGACTCTGTTGATCAGTGGCTTATTGCCATCCTACGCCTTCGAGATCACTGAGCCACCGGTTACTTTGAGAACCGCAGTGAATGGCCTGTCATTAGGGAAGGCCCAAAGGAATGGCCAGTGGGTTTGCCTCTCGTTCTACGGCATCGATTTTCCCAGCATAAATCTTTATAACGCCGGGACGCCTTGGGTGAATGGCCTTGATGTCAGCACTGCCTCAATTCCCTATGTCACAGGAAGTGTGTGGAATGGAAAATCGATCTTTAAAACCACCGTTTCAAAAAAAGAGCGTCGCTTTAAAGGGAACGGTCTACCCAATCACAAGACGGGTATTTATCCGGTACAAGAAGGGACTCCGGCGTATAAATGGTACGCGGCAGCCCCTGGTGGGCCTCCTTATTCGAGCGCAGCAGCGATCCCGATTGCCCGCTATGATCTCGACATCAAGGTCCCACGAAATCCCACTTATTCTGAGCAACCTTATTGCATGAACTCTCTGGTGACAGGCGTCTCGACCCAGACGCACGCGGTGTGGCACGCCAATCTGGCTTATGGCAATACCTGGGTTGATCCTGCCGCGGCGTTTCCGAATGATGAGTGCTGGGGACACCCTTTCAACAAGGAATACCATTACCATGGTTACTCTTGGAAATGTATGCCGAACCAAGGCGGACCTAACACCCACTCACCGCTCTATGGTTATGCCATGGATGGTTTTGGGATCTATGGCCCCCGCGGGGACAATGGTGTGCTCCTGACCAATGACGACCTCGATGAGTGTCATGGGCATACCGGGCAAATTGTATGGGATGGCAAGTTGACGACGATGTACCACTATCATCTCAATAGCGAGTACCCCTATGGACCTGGCTGCTACCGTGGAAAGCCATCTAATTTCAACGCGCTTAAGCCACATTTACATGGTTATTCACCTGAGAAAGCGGCGATGTTCCCTCCGCGTGAGCCACCACAAGGAGGCATTGTCCATTGATGGGTCGCTGATCCATGTTGGGTAAACAAACGGGGACTTCGGTCCCCGTTTGTTTCATGCATTCGGCACGGGCCCTTGGGGTGGTTTATTCTGCAGGCCAGACTATTTTAATAACTGTTGCCTATCCCAACTGAGTATAATACGCTTCATTTCCAAGCTTGGGGGGTGGGTGATTATTCCGTCATAAGTTGATTTATCAATATTAGTGGATGCCAGAT
>CAILMG010000069.1 GCA_903835265.1 uncultured Methylococcus sp. | reverse complement strand
TCCACCTCGCTGGACCGATATAGCCCTTTTTTAGCGATCGCCAGAGCGTTTTGTGAGATATCTGTCGCCAACACGGAAACTTGTGATCGATATCGTCCAAATGGCGGCTCTACAAAAGAGGACGCCATCATGCCAATGGAATAAGCCTCTTGACCCGTAGAAACACCTGCACACCAGATATTGATCGGTAAATGATGCGCCTCTTTATTTTGAAATAAATGAGGGAACAGATGTGTCCGCATCGCCTCAAAAATATGTGGATCTCGAAAAAAAGATGTTTCACAGGTCAGGATAGATTCCATGACATCATGTGATAGTTTGTGATTGAGGCCTTTTTCAACCTCATTAGCAAGCTGATCAAACCCGTCCAACTGGTATTTTTCGATCACCCACAACAATCGATCACGAATCAGGTAGTCCCGAGTTTCATCAAGGACTAAGCCACAAAGACGGTGTATACAACCCCGCAATGTAAGGGCAGCAGACGGGGAAAGGGTCCCTTTAGGTTGATCTTCGGTCACGGCCGTTAATCACGCTAAAAACCATCGATGGAATATCACTGAGAGGGCAAATCTTATCTACAGCACCGGCATTGACTGCAGCACCAGGCATCCCCCAGACCACACTGCTGGCTTCATCCTGAGCGATGACGTACCCGCCGCTAGATCGGACAGCCATCAGCCCCTTGACGCCATCATCCCCCATCCCCGTCAAAATAATCGCTAAAACACCTGACCCCAGATGATTGGCTGCTGAACGATAAAGAACATTTGCAGAAGGTTTACAACCGCTTTCAGGGACATCGTCCGACAAGGCCAGCATAAGATGCTGTTCCGCATGTTGGCGGATATGGAGATGACGACCACTTGGGGCAATATAAATCGTCTTAGGCTCTACCCTTTCAGCATCACGTGCTTCATGTACTGGCCAAGGAAGGGCGCTCGACAATGATTCAGCCAGCGATGTCGTAAATCCCAAGGGCATATGCTGCACAATGACAATGGGAAGATTCACCAATTTGACCAATTCAGGTAAAAGGGTTGAAAGCGCTTTGGGACCACCCGTAGACGCCGCAATCATAATCCCACGGATAGGAGTCCGTTCGTTGGATAGGCGGGCTTTATCCATTGAAGATCCACCGACAGGATCAGACTCAACACGGGATACGACCTTATAGTTCCCTTCACGCCGCTGTGAGTAAGTCCTTATTTTATCGATAAGGGAAGCTGAAAACGCCTGTGATATAGTTTCATTTGGCACCAAGAGAGGCTTCTCAAGAACATCAAATGCGCCTTGTTGTAGCGCCTTTAGAGCGCCTTCACTGCCTACGGTGAGATCCTCACTGATGGCAAGTATGCCAATACTACGTCCGCGAGGTTGAAGCGCATTGATCTTTTGGATCTCTTTGAGAATTTTGGTCCCATCAAGGCTAGGCATCGCAAGATCAATCGTTACGATGTCGGGGGGGGTGCGCTGAAGAATCTCATACGCCTTGGCAGCACTGAAGACAGATCCGACAATCGAGATGTCTGATTGAGAACCCAAGATGTCCTCTATCAGAGCCCTCATCGCTCTAGAGTCATCGATAATCAAAACACTGAGCGACGCTTTCACGTTCTTTATATACCTTCAGATAGTGCGCTCATTATTTGGTTTATCACCATTGGAGGCATGATTCGATGTTGCCTCAGGTGAATAACCAAAGAGTTCAAACGATCAACAAGCCTAAGTGAATCGCACCTTAGACGAGCTCCGATAAGCTTTCAGTCAGCTCGATCGAGATCTGTTGCAACGTGGCCGATGCATTGGTGAGCTCCTCTGCACTTTGGTTTATTAAGTGGGCCGCATCGGTCACTACTCGG
>CAILMG010000068.1 GCA_903835265.1 uncultured Methylococcus sp. | reverse complement strand
GTGGGCCCCTCCATCGCTCGCGGGATCCAGAAACAGAACGGGAATTGGGCGGATTTTCCTGAGGCGGCAATGATAAGAAGGAGCGACAGGCCGAAGAATTCGATATAGCCGCCTGGGGGATAACCGTCGCTGAGGACCTCTTTGAGCTCAGAAAAATGATTGCGGCCGTGGAGGAGAAGGTCAATCAGAAGCGCGGCGAGTAAGAGTCCAAAATCACAGAGTCGGTAGATGCTGTAGGCCCTGAGGGCATTTCGGATGGGTTGAAAGCGATGCCGATAAAACGCGATCAGAGGAAAGGAGGAGATGCCAACAATCTCCCAGCCGGCAAAAAACATGTCGAGAACCCCTGACAGGATCACCATGTTGAGGCCGAAAACGAAACTGAAGATAGTGAGGAAGAATCGGCGGTAGCCGGCCTCACGGTGGAGGTAGTGCCGACAGTAACGCACGATGATTGAAAAGATCACCCAGGTACAGAAGAGGTAGGCAGCGCCAATCCGGTCAAATAGAAAGAGGATAGGAAATTGATAGTCCCCCTGTTGCAGCAGGGTGAACCACTGGAATTCGTGGACAGGAAATCCAAGCCACGCCCAGAGGGAGAGTAGTCCAATGATCGCGGCGCCGAGGAGGCGGGTCATCCAGAGGCTGATGAACGCCACTCGCTGCTCGGTCCCTCCTAGGAGAAAAATGAAGATAAAGCCCAGGAGGGGGATCCATAGGCAGGCTAGGATGAGGCCATTCATAGGGAGACCTTCCTCAGAACGTGAACCGGAATGGTTTTGGATTTTCCCTGGTAGATTGCGTGTGACGAATTCCCCTCAGGGGTCCTAAAGCTCTTCGGAAACGAGAGGGCTTCCCAACTACTGGATCGATAGAGAAGGACTTCGGAGGTTTTGGGGTCTATCGCTGCAAGACGCAGCCAATCATGATCAAGCCACTCTTTGAAGGCGGTGATTTTTGACAGGGCGGCATTGAGGATGGTCGTCGTCTGGTTGACGACAATCAGCAGTCTTGAAGGCTCATGAACCTCGATCATCTGTGAAGGGAGGCCCGTTCGAAGGTCGCCTTCGACACCGTTAGCAACGCCTAAGAGTCCAATCACATTGTGGGGAAGTTTGGTCCCGGCACCATACATGGAGTTATCAATCCGTGAGAAGAGGTATTCGAGGTTGATTCCCCCGCAAACGGGAATGACCTGAGAAAGGATTCTTGAGAGTCTTTCTCCTTCTGGATCCTGGTGAGGATCGTAGGAATGGAGGAACGCTCGACGATCAAGAAACAGTGCCTCGGTGAGGCTTCTAGGCCCCACGATGCAATAGAGGTTGTTGGAGTGGTTGAGCTCAGGGCGTGGCTCAAAGATCGAAGAGGCCCTGATGCGAACATGCTGGACGGCGGCAGCCTCTGAGCTCGATGTGGGCCCTAATTCAAACCAGCGACAGCGCTCATGGGCATTTCGTGAAAGTGCCTCCGTCATGACCGATTGAAAATGACTCAAGCCTTCCGGTTTTTCGCTTGGCCAATCCTGCTGATCGTAGTAGGTCACCTCATCCCGGCTGGTGTTGTGAAGAGCCGGAATAAACAGGGTGTTTGGAGGAATATTAATGCCGCGGCTTTGAAGGAGGCTGCGGACTTCCGGAAGGTTAGCCATGTGGGCAAACGCTCTGGCATTGGGCGCTCCAGGTTTACCAGCACAGGCGCCACAGTCATAGGCTGCAAAATGAGGGTTGTTGGTGCTGCTGGAGCCGTGAGCGACCACCACAACGACGGGGGCGAAACCCTCGGTTAACCCGATATTTTTGAAGAGGGATTCAAGGCGGTCGGCCATTTCAGTGGGTGTGAAGCCGAGCAGCTGGCCCTGATCGTTCGGTTCGTTGGTTACCCTTAGGAGATGAAGACGTGTTGGGTTGTCGACCTCTGCGAGCTTTTTAATCTTCACCATCGTGGCGCCGGGTCTGAAGACATCCCATGCGAGTTTGGCGGCGTAACCAAGCCCCAGGGTCTGCGTGAACAGCCAGTTGCGCATCAGCTGCGACTTTTTAAGGGGGTCGAGGGACGGTCTTGAGAGTATTTCAGGCTGGATCTTGGGTGAGGATTCAGACTCGATGACGAGATGTTTGGGGGTGATGACGACCGGACATTGCGCAACAGGATAAATGTCGTCGATCCCTTTGAAGAAGAATTCGATGCCAAAGAATCCAGCGGCACCGAAGGTTTCAATCGCGGGTGAGATTTCCTCTAGATGGCGACGTAAAGAACATTCACGATCATCGATACAGAAAAGCGCTTGTACTTTAATCTCTTTGAGGGGTGCAGGGCCTGGCCGCTGCTGAAGCGCCCTTAGGAGTTCTGCGTGGAGCGAAAATTCCATGGCCTCGTGCCAGGTCTTGAGGTGTTGAGGCGTTGTAGACTGATCCAGGGATTCTGCAAAAGAAGGGGCCTCGTCGATGCCTGGTACCTCTGAGAGGGTTTGAAAGTGGGGGCCGCGTTTCATGACTAAAAGGGCCATTTCCATCGCAAGTTCGACGGCCATGAACTCCTTTAGAGAAATCGTTCGCCGTGTCAAAAGGCTCTCTGGGTTCGTTTCGATCACGCGAACCATCCCCGACCAGCCGGGGTGCCCGAGGGCTAATTCAAGGAGGTAGACCCCAAAGAGTGTCTCATCACCCACGATTTTTTGAAGGCAAAAGAGAATGGCTTCATCGGGGGTCATTGAGAGAATCTTCCTAATCCCTGGGTCCTTGAAGGGGTAGAGCGGCACAAAGGAATCCTCGGTCAGTCGATAAAGGCACTTCCAAAGGGATTCTCCCTCCCTGGCGATAGACCATCGACTAATGCCCTGATCAAGAAAGTTGGCAATGAGTCGAAACAGGATCGGGTGCACTTGGGCATCGAGGTTGACCTCTATATGGGTCAGCCAAGTTTGACGAAGGCCATGAAGCGCCAGTGACAAGGGGGGGTAGTGCGCTTCATGATCGTCTCGAAAAAGTTCCTCCTTGAGGCGCTCCCGCAGATCAGGATCCGGTTCTACCGATTCGAGGGCGCGTTCGAGGGCAAAATCGTAAATTCGCCCCTCGCGGTAGCGGGCCTGATAGTCCGATAGGGGAAGATAGCTCTTGGCGCCGTAGATTCTGGAGGCAATAGCGACCGCTTCGTGAAAGGGTCTATGCTGCAGTGCGTGAAGGGTGTTGTGGTGGATGAAGTCTTTGATGGGGCTTTGGCTTGGGAGCCAGTGGGCAATATGTTCAAGCGCTGAGTCAAGATCGAAAACAAGCTCGGTCGCTTTGGCCGGAGGAGAATGGTCGTGAGGGGGGGCGGGCATGGTCTTGGCTGGGTGGCTTTCAGGGGTCATGACATCATGGGTTGGAGGATCATTTCCTTTATCAAAGCAACTAACGGGCCATGAATGAGGCTATTCGCCATCATAAGCCATCGATCTTTAGGGGCGAGTTGTCTTCGGAGTTTCCTAGAGGGACCTCCTTGAGACCTTTGTTGGCTGATGGATTGTCATTTAGGCGTGCTATATTATTGGTATCGCCTAAAAACAATAGTGATTCAGATGTTCTCTTAGAACGTCTTTTGATAATTAGCCCGATTGCCTTGGGGGCGCTTTTGGGTGATTTTGATTGGTTTATTTAAACCGATCCATGGGGGTGCTTGGACCCTAAAGGTTTAAAAGACGATGGGAATCGCGCGGGGAGAGAGAGCCAGCCCCTGGCGCTGCGGGCGATGCCTTCCTCGGCACAGACTGTGCTTGTGCTGTCGGTCTGGCATATCGAGTCCGTCGTCGAGAGGGTTCGGTCTCCTTCCTATGATTTGATGGGCGTTGATTCTTCTATTGTTATGCGTTTCCTGAGGCTCTTTTGTTGTTGTTTATTCATGGCCGTGGCCCATCATGCCTCTGCGGAAGTGAAGCCACAAAAACAAAAAATCGAGGCATCTTCTCAAGAAGGCGTGCCAAAGGTCATGGCCGAAGCGCAGATCGTCGCGCTCTTTTTTGAGCGTAATCTCGAACTGATCGCCTCGTTGTACCAGATTGATGAGGCGGAGGCGCAGGAGTGGATTGCCTCTGCTATACCTAACCCGTTTCTTTCCTTCGGCTTTAATGAGCTTGGGGGTTATGGTGGTTCGTTCTCTGCCAACCCACAGGTGGGTCAGAAGGCGCTTGGATATAATTTGATCGTGACGCAACTCATTGAAACGAATGGAAAGCGGGCGCTGAGGACCGAGAGCAGTCAGATCGGTCGTGAGGCGGTCGAGACGGATTTTAAAGACACGGTCCGGATTCTCCTTAACCGGGTGAGGCGGGCTATTTATGATGTTCTTCTGGCTCAAAAGGCGTTGTCAGTGGCTCATGATGTCGCGCATCGTTACGAAAAGATCGTCCACGCCAATCAGTTGAGGCACTCGGTTGGGGATATTTCAGAGTCTGATCTGGTCCGGGTCGAGGTTGAAAGTCTCAAGGCCAAAGGCGAGGTCGACAAGGCAATAGCCTCTCTGAAGTCCAACCGCAGTGCGCTTGCGAATCTCTTGAATTGGCCTCAGGAGGCCATGATCGTTGATCTTGTCGACGAGTGGCCGAGCGTTCCCGACTATTTAGAGAAGTCGAAGGATACCGCGCTGGTGGAAGAGGCCTATGCCACTCGTCCCGACTTGAAGGCGCAGACCCTTAGGGCAGACCAGATGGAGCGGGAGGTTGAATTAGCGAGGCGCCTTGTTGTTCCTGATGTCACCGTTTCAGCAGGCTTTGTTCACGATGGTGGCAATTTGGTAACGGATTCTGGAATTTTTAACATCAGCGCCCCGATTCCCGTTTTTAATCAGTTTCAGGGTGATATCGGCAAGGCGGTCGCAGGTCTCAACCAGGCCCGCCTCCAAAAGGAGCAGGTCCGTAATACGATCCACCAGGAAGTCATTTCGGCGCATGCTTCCCTGATGGGCGCTGCGGCGGTGGTGGCCCGATTTGAGCATGAGGTGAATCAGCGGATTGAGAAAGTGAGGGATTCGGCGGAATTTGCTTATGGACAGGGTGCTATCGGTCTCATTGACCTCTTGGATGCTGAACGAAACTATAAAGCGATGACGCTTGATTATTATTTAGCCCTCAAAGATAAGGCACTGGCCTATGCGGATCTTTTGGCGGCTATCGGTGAGGAGACCCGGCATTGAAGATGGATTCTAAGCGCCAATACTTGGGGTATGTTCTGACCTTCTTGGGTCTCCTGCTTCTATTTACAGCCTGCCAGCCGAATCCTCAGCCCGAGTTGGCTTCGGCCAAACCAGCGCTCCCCAAGGATGAGGTGCTATTGGCAGAGGATTCCTCGAAGCGGGCCATGATTGTCGAAATGATGGTTGCCTTGATCTCGGCGCCTGTGATGGAGCCGATTGCTGGCAAGATTGCTTATGATGAGACCCGCACGGCAAGGGTCAGTGCCCCTATCTCGGGGCGGGTGGTTTCCGATCTCCCGGGGCTGGGTGCCGTGGTCAAGGCGAAAGACCCTTTGATTGAACTCGATAGCCCTGAATTTGGCCAGGCGAAGGAAAACTATGCCAATGCGCTCGCTGATCAGCAACTGGCCGATAACGCCTGGGGTCGAGCTAAAACACTCTTCGATCATGGCGTCCTGCCTCATAAGGAATTACAGGAGGTTGAGAATCGCTTAGCACATGCCAAGGATGATGTGCGTCGGAGTCTGATGCATCTCAAGAACCTTGGGGTCTCTGATAATGAAATCAACAATCGATACCTCGTTCGTTCCCCGATTGCCGGCGTGATTACGGAGCGCCATGTCAATCCTGGGATGGAGGTGAGGCCCGATCTCGGTGCCCCCTTGTTTGTGGTGTCGGACCTGAAGTCACTCTGGCTTCAAATGAGTGTGTTTGAAAAAGATTTGGGGCTCGTTATGCCCGGCACCAATGTCTTGGTGCGAGTGCCCGCCTTTCCCGATCGAACGTTTCAGGCGACCGTCGAATACATCGACAAGTTGGTCGATGAAACCACCCGCACGATCAAGGTCAGGGCGCTTATCGCAAATCCTGATGGCGCTTTGTTACCCCAGATGTTCGCAACGGCCGAGGTCCTTAGTACCGCGAAAAACATGGCCATCGTCGTTCCATTGACGGCCTTATTTACAGAGGGTGAAGGGGATCAGGTTTTCGTGAAAATCGGTGATGGCCACTATAAACAGCGGGATGTTGTGGTTCGGCTTCGCCTCAAGGATCGTGCTGTCATTGGCTTAGGCTTATCGCCAGGGGAGATGATCGTTTCAGAAGGCGCTTTGCTGTTGAGGACGGAGGAGGCCAATGAGCAGACGGCAGCTGATGCGCCCTTGAAGCCTTAAGACCAGAGATCTCCGATGAAGCGGATCATGGCTAGTTATTTGTTAAAGCCCCGATGATTTCAAAAGTGCTCGTCTTTTGCCTTCAGCAGCGTGTCATGGTGATGAGCATGACGCTGGTGATCGTTGCTTTAGGCATTGTCTCTTTTGAGCGGTTGCCAATTCAGGCATTTCCTGATGTTCAGAATGTCTTCGTGCAGGTGGTGACCCAGTATCCGGGTCAGGCCCCCGAGGAAGTGGAGAAGATCGTCACGCTGCCCATCGAAAAGGAGATGAATGGGCTTCCGCATCTCATCAATATGCGTTCGGTGTCGATTTTCGGACTTTCTGTGGTCACCCTGACCTTTGATGATGAGGCAGAAGATTACTTTTCGAGACAACAGGTCCTCGAGCGCCTCCGGAATGTCTCCTTACCTACGGACCTAAAACCTGTGCTAGGGCCCCTCAGTACCGGGGTTGGTGAGATTTTTCGATATGTGATTCGCGCTCCCAGTATGCCGTTGGTGGAACAGCGGGCCATTCAGGAGTGGGTCATTGAGCCTCGATTGCGCGCGGTTAGGGGGGTGGCTGATCTCGTCTCTTTCGGGGGTGGGGTCAAACAATTTCAAGTCTCGGTCAATCTCGATCGTCTCAAGAGCTATTCGCTCCCAATTACGGATGTCTACCAGGCCATCGCGGACAACAATCAGAATACCGGCGGCGGGTATATCGAGCATGGTGACGAGGCGCTGGTGGTCCGTGGTGTCGGCCTCCTGAATGGTGTCGATGATATTGGCGAGGTGCTGGTCAGCACCCGTGACGGTCTTCCGATCAGGGTGCGAGATCTCGCCGAGGTCTCGGTCGGTCCGCAGCCAAGAACGGGCATTGTTGGCTTTAATGAGCGGGATGATGTGGTCGAGGGTGTCGTTCTTCTGATCAAGGGGCGTGATGCTGTCAGTGTGCTCGGAGAGGTGAAGGAAACGGTCGCTGAGCTCAATGAGCATCGATTGCCTCCTGGGGTCAAAATCGAGCCGATCTACGATCGGACTGAGCTCGTTCAACATACGGTCAAGACCGTTGAGCACAACATGCTCGAGGGCGCCGCCCTTATCCTGATGATTCTGGTGGTTTTCCTTCGTAGCGCGATGGTTGCCGCGATTGTGACCCTGGTGATCCCTTTATCGCTCCTTTTTGCGTTCATCCTGATTGATCTTAAGGGCGTTTCGGCCAACTTGATTTCACTTGGGGCCATCGATTTTGGCATCATCGTTGATAGTGCGGTTGTTTTGGTCGAGGCCATCATGGTGAAGATCACCCTTGATATGGCGAACCGGGAGAACCTGAATCACATGCGCCAGACCATGTTGATGACGGCTGCTGAGATGGGGCGCCCCATCTTGTTCTCAAAAGCCATCATCATCACAGCCTTCCTGCCCATTTTCACTTTTCAAAGAGTTGAAGCGAAGATTTTTTCGCCGATGGCCTTTACGCTTTCTTTCGCGCTCATAGGCTCGCTTATCGTCACCCTCACCTTGATTCCCGTGTTGTTGAGCTTTCTTTTAGGGCCGCGGCTTGAAGAAAAGCACAATGGATTGGTTCATGTGATGGAGTCGTTTTATCGCC
>CAILMG010000067.1 GCA_903835265.1 uncultured Methylococcus sp. | reverse complement strand
TCAATGGGTGATTGTCTTTGTTCAGGGTGACATCAAATTGCTCCAGGAGCCTTTCTTCACAGGCGAAAGGCCACCGCCGCGTCACCAATACCTTGGGTTTTGACATCTAGAACCTCCGAGCGCCATCCAAGAAGATGGAAAGGGGGTAATAAAAGGCGCCCTCTGATGAAGAAGACGCCTTGAAGAAGGCTCAGCCCCTCGGAGCGAGTGGGGCGGCTGTTTTTCGCCAATACTCAGAAGCCGCAGCGATGCCGCTGCCTGGGGTTACCTGGATGCCGGCATCCCGCATCGCCATTTCTGATCCGACGATGGCGCTCGACAGCATCAATTCATTCAGGTCGCCCAGGTGGCCAATGCGGAAGACTTTGCCGAGGACTTCTGAGAGTCCCGCGCCCAAGGACAGGTTATAGCGGTGGTAGGCATAATGCATGACATCACGCGCATCAAAGCCTTCTGGAACCACGATGGCGGTCACGCTATTGGAATGCCACTGTGGGCCTTTGGAACAGGTTTGAAGGCCCCAGGCGGCAACTGCCTGACGAACCCCTTCAGCCAGACGGGCATGGCGCGCATAAATCTGGTCCATCCCCTCCTCGAGCATCAGCTCCATGGCTTTCTTGAGTCCATAGAGAAGTGGAATGGATGGGGTATAAGGAAAATAGCCGCCAGGGTTATGGACCATGTGGTCATAGATATCGAGGAAAGCTCGGTGACAGGTCGCATGCTCACGGGCGGCGAGTGCCTTCTGGCTGAAGGCCAATAAGGCAAGGCCAGCAGGGAGCATGAAGCCTTTCTGTGTCCCTGCCAAGGCCACATCGATTCCCCAATCATCGAAACGAAATTCGAGAGAACCGATTGAGCTGACGCCATCGACAAAGAAGAGAGCCGGGTGGCTGCTGCTATCCAAAGCCTTCCGGACTCCTGGAAGGTTGCTGGTGACGCCTGTCGCAGTCTCATTGTGGCAAATCAGGACGGCTTTGATGTCATGCTTTGAATCGGCCTTGAGGCGATCTTCCAGATGATCAAGGGGAACGCCTTCACCCCAGGGGATCTCATGAAATTCGACATCCATGCCAAGACGCTTAGCCAGGTCGATCCAAAGGTGGGTGAACTGGCCGAAGCGGTAAGCTAAGACCTTATCACCGGGTGAAAGGGTATTGGTGATCGCAATTTCCCAGCCGGCGGTTCCGGTCGCAGGAAAAATGAAGCACTGGCCTTTTTCAGTCCGGAAGATTTTTTTAAGGTCTTCGAGGAGTGGCGTGACCAGTTTCGGGAAATTCGGTGAGCGATGGTCCTCGGAAGGAACATGCATGGCGCTCAGGACCACGTCAGGAATATTGGTAGGGCCTGGAATATAGAGATGATTGCGACCTGGCATCAGGGTGTCCTTAGGGGTTCTGTTGGAGATGAGGGTTGTCTTTGACTAGGGCCTTCAGGGGTTCACCACTTTGGCCTTTGCGCGAAGACCGACCATCATGCCATAGTGGGCTTTTAGCCTTCAAGTCGAGGGTTTGGCCTGCCACTGATCGACATGGTTTAATTCCTTTTTTTGAGTGAACCTGAGGCGTCCCGATGCAGCCATTCAATCGATGGTCCCAAGAGCAGGCTGGGGCCACCCACCGCCCAGAACCTTGGGCCCTGTGGCTCATCCTGACAGTCTTATTGACCGGATGCTCGATGGGTCCCCCAAAAGGGGTGAACGCGGTGACCTCCTTCGATGTGAGCCGTTATACCGGAGTCTGGTATGAAATCGCCCGTCTGGATCATCGCTTTGAGCGAGGGCTAACCGATATCCATGCGACCTATCAAGACGGCGAAGAGGGCAGTCTCACGGTCATTAATCGCGGCTTTAACCCTGAGTCAAACGCGTGGCAGGAAGCCGTCGGTCGTGCCTTTTTCCTTCGGGATAAAACGGTGGGTTCTTTGAAGGTCAGTTTCTTTGGCCCTTTTTATGGGGGATACCACGTGGTCGCTCTGGATCAAAAGGACTATCGTTGGTCTTTAGTAATGGGGCCAGATCGGGATTACTTTTGGATTCTTGCTCGAGATCGCCACCTTTCACCCGCGCTTAAGGACGATCTCATCAGCCGTGCCAGGCGTTTTGGGATTTCAGAAGATCAGTTGATCTGGACCCCTCAGGAACGAACTGACTTTTAGCGTTGGTGCCAAGTGGGCCACTTTGAAAGATATATTGGGATCGACTATTCAGGCGCCGGGCTCCCAGATCAGGGCCTTCAAGGTCTTCGGGTCTTTGAAGCCTTGCCGCACGAGGTGCCCGTTGAATGCCGCCCTGAGGGGGGCACCCATCCGCACTGGTCCCGTCGGAGCCTCACCTATTGGCTGATGGAGACCCTCTCCAGTGGCGCGCCGGTATTGGTTGGGATCGACCACGGTTTTTCATTTCCTATAGCTTATCTTGAGACCTATGCCTTGGGGGGCGGCTGGGATGAGTGGCTTGATGATTTTGTAAAGGCCTGGCCCTGCCATCTTGAGGGGGTGTCGGTCGAATCCCAAAGGTCTCAGAATGTGAGGCTCGGCTCAGCGCGCTGGCGGCGCCAGACTGAAATCGTCGCTGGTGCTAAATCGATTTTTCACTTCGATGTTCCAGGATCGGTGGCCAAATCAACCCATGCAGGGCTTCCTTGGCTTCATCACCTTCGCCACTTTGTTAAAAGCCGGATCCATATTTGGCCGATGGATGGATTTGAAGTTCCTGATGGGGTTTCTGTCTTGCTTGAAGCCTATCCTTCTTTGTGGAAGGGGGTGCAGGGGGAGAGGATGGGTACGGCTGATCAAAAAGATGCTTACGCCATCGCTCGAATGCTTGAGACCTTGGACCGGACAGGAGGACTCGACGCCTTATGGGGCCCACCTCAAGACCTTTGGATCAGGAATTTAGCCCTCAAGGAAGGGTGGATTTTTGGGGTCCCTTTTTCCTAAGCGATGGGCTGAAGTTTTAAGCTTCTGGCTGCCAATGCTCAAGGAGTCTTCCAAGATCTGCCATACCCTGCTTAAGGTTTGCCTCAATGTCGGCCATGGTGATGGCGCCCTGCTGTTTGCCAGCGGCCCAGTTGGCGACGACGGCACAGACGGCATAATCGAGTTCAATTTCACGGGCCAACGAGGCTTCAGGCATCCCGGTCATCCCTACGAGGTCACAACCATCCCGCTCCATTTTGAGGATTTCAGCCGGTGTTTCAAGGCGAGGTCCTTGGGTGCAGCCATAAATCCCTCTGGTCACGACGCCAACGCCGGCGCGTTCGGCGGCATTGATCAGCGACTGGCGAAGGGTGGCGGTATAAGGTTCGGTGAAATCAATATGGGTGACATGATCAAGATCGTCTTCGAAATAAGTATGAGCACGCCCATAGGTGTAGTCGATCAATTGATCTGGAATCGCAATCACCGAAGGGCCCATGGCCTGAGTGATCCCCCCGACCGCCGCAATGGCGATGACGCGTTGGACGCCGGCTTCCTTGAGGGCCCAGAGATTGGCCCGGTAGTTGATCTGGTGGGGTGGAATGACATGTGGGTTGCCATGGCGTGCCAGAAAGACGATGGATTGGCCGAACAGGGTGCCGTAGAGAAGGTCTGCGGAGGGTTTTCCAAAAGGAGTTTCACCCCGTTCGCGGCGTTCGATTTTGAAATGTTCGGGATGGGTAAGACCGGTCCCACCCAGGATGGCAGTGAGTGATGTCATAACACGGTGATCCAAGCTTGAGGTTTTAATAAACCGTCTGGCAGGCATAAATGCCAGGCCAGTTACGGAGATGGTTCTTATAATCGAGACCATACCCGAACAGATAATGATTCTCTGTGACAAGCCCTACAAAATCGGCCTGAGCGGGCTTGTCTTTGCCGATCATCTTATCGACAAGCACGGCTGAGAAAATAGCCTTGGCACCCTCTTGTTCACAGTACCGAATGATCTCGCTGAGGGTGATGCCTTCATCGAGGATGTCATCAACGACCAAGACGGTCCGGTCCTTGAGTGAGAGGCTCGGGCGCAAGGTCCAGGTCATGCTGGTTCCTGCGGTGGCCCCCTGATAGCGCCCGGCCTTCACCGAGTCCACCTCGAGGGGGAAAGGCAGATGAAGGATGAGCTCCCCTGCGAAAAAAATACCTCCATTGAGGACGGTCAGGATGATGGGGTGCGCATCTTGAAGCGCTCCCGTTATCCTGGCGGCCATCGCTTTGATGGCCTGATGGATCTCGTCGTGGGTGTAAAGGCAGGTCGCTTCATCGGCAACGCGTCTAATTTCTTCGAGGAGGGTCATGATTCACTGCTCGCTAAGAGATTGAAGGCGAGGGGCTGCGGATTGCCAGCGGGGATGGTTAAAGAGGTCCTCTGGAGCGATACGGCGATGGCCGCGCAGCCGTTCCAGTCGCAACCTTCTTGAATCGTTCGGCAAAGGGGTCCCTAAGGCCTCAAGAACCGCTTCGGCGCTCCCGGGGGCATTGCAGACGAGCACCATATCGCAGCCTGCTTCAAGCGCTAGGATGGCTCGATCGATCGGGCTCCCTGCAACAGCGGCGCCTGCCATGGAAAGATCATCACTGAAGATGGCCCCTTGAAAGCCGAGTCGTTGTCTTAGGACTTCTTGTATCCAATAGGGGGAGAAGCCGGCCGGTTCTGGAGCTACGGCATCATAAATGACATGGGCCGGCATGATGCCTTCGATGCCGGCAGCGATTAAGTCGGCAAAAGGGAGAAGATCCCAATCCTCGAGTTGTTTGAGGGTCCGATGATCCACCGGCAAAGCAAAGTGTGAATCTTCGACCACCCCGCCATGGCCAGGGAAGTGTTTGCCGACGGCTGCCATACCGGCAGCCCGCATGCCTCGGTAGAAGGCGCTGGCCAGGCGGGATACTGTGGCAGGATCGCGGCCGAAAGCACGATCGCCAATGACCTGACTGATCCCTGATTCAACATCAAGGACGGGTGCAAAGCTGAAATCGACCCCTACCGCAAGGCATTCGGCGGCCATGACCCAGCCTGCATCTTCGATGAAAGGTAGATCATTGAGGTGTTCATAAGCCGCTGCTGGCGGCAACCTTGTAAAACCATCACGAAATCGTTGGACGCGGCCCCCTTCATGATCGACAGCGATCAGGAGGGAGGCTCTGATGGCCCGAATCGAGGCGATGAGTGCTCGAATTTGATTTGGGGACGTGTAGTTTCTTCTAAAAAGAATCACGCCGCCGGTCGCTGGGTGTTCTAGCCGGAGCTGTTCATCTTGGGTGAGGCTAAGGCCTTCAATATCGATCATGACAGGGCCTTGGAAAAGGCCGGTCGCTGCCCTCTGGTTCACATTCATCGGCGTCTAGGGGTGCTTATTGCTGGGCGGCTTGCTGCTGTTGGCGCTGGCGTTCTTGCATGCGCTCGAGTTGCTCTGGGCTCGCTTCTGTTTGAAAGCGCGCCTTCCATTCGGGGTAGGGCATCCCGTAAATGAGGGACTGTGCTTCGGGGTAATCGATGCTGATTCCTCGTTCGTTGGCTTCAGCGCTATACCATTTGGCGAGGCAGTTACGACAAAAATCGGCCAGGAGCATTAATTCAATATTCTGCACCTCAGGATGACTTTCAAGGTGGCTGAGAAGGCGCCTGAAGGTTGCGGCTTCGAGTTCGGTGGTGGTTTGAAGATCCATGGAAGAGGATGCTCTCTTGGGTGTTGGCGGGCGGATGAAAGGCTCCATAAAAGGAGTTGCCGAATGAGGTCAGCTTCTGGGCTATAATCATGCCACAAATTGGGTGTCTGTCTTGCTGAGGGTGGTGATACCGATTCAGGATTTGATCACACCGATGGACCGTCGCTCGATATTTTTATAGCGCACCTTATCTTCAGACGCCCTAGGGCTACTTCGAACCTATGAAACTCCTGGTCGATTTTTTTCCGATCGTTCTTTTTTTCGCGGCTTATAAACTGGGTGATATCTATATAGCTACGCTCGCGGCCATGGTGGGCGCCGTGCTTCAGGTTGCCTACAGTTGGTTTAGAACCCGAAAGGTCGAGACGATGCATCTGGTTTCCCTGGTCCTCATTGTCGTTTTTGGGAGTGCGACCTGGTTCCTGAAGGATCCTAATTTCATCAAATGGAAGCCGACCGTACTCAATTGGTTGTTTGCGGTGGTTTTTCTTGGGAGCCAATGGATGGGTCGAGAGACGATTATCCAGCGGATGATGGGGTCGCAGATTGAACTGCCCTCCGCGATTTGGCGCCGGCTCAATCTTGCTTGGACGGTCTATTTCGTGGTGATTGGCGCCATCAATCTCTATGTGGCTTTCAACTATGAAGAGAGTGTCTGGGTCAATTTCAAGCTCTTTGGGATGCTCGGTTTGACGATTGCCTTTGTTCTTTTACAGTCGGTCTTTTTAGCGCGCCACCTTTCGCCAGCGTCGGCGCCGATGAACGAGGACTGAGGATGTTATTTGCCATCATGGCTGAGGATCGTCCAGGAACTCTGGCGCTTCGGCTTGACAACAGGCCGGCCCATTTAGCAAGGCTCAGGTCGCTGCAGGAGGCTGGGCGTTTGATCCTCGCCGGCCCTTTCCCTGCCGCTGAATCAGAGGACCCGGGTGATCTTGGTTTCAAGGGCAGCCTGATTGTTGCAGAATTTGATAGCCTTGGTGAGGCGGAGGCCTTTCTGGCAGCAGACCCCTATCAGCAGGCAGGCGTCTTCGCCGAGGTTCGTATTTATCCCTTTAAGAAGGTCTTACCCCCATGACTCAACGGATTGAAACGATCAAGGCGCTGCTTCAGGATGGGCTCCATCCCGAACATCTTGAGATTATTGATGACAGTCATGCACACGCAGGGCATGCGGGCGCTATCCAAAGCGGTGG
>CAILMG010000066.1 GCA_903835265.1 uncultured Methylococcus sp. | reverse complement strand
GGAATAGTAATAGGGGGTCCCGCCTGCCGTGATGGTCGAATACTGTCTCGGTAGGCTGGCCATAGACGCACCTACCATCATCCCGGTCATTTCACCCATCATCATCCCGGAATAGAAGCCTCCCCAAGAGCCGCCATAATAGGTGTAGCTCCTTTGGTTATAGTAGCGGTAGGCCTCATTTTGATCATTCCTTGGTTCCCGGCCAGGCTCCGTCCGCTCGGCCCAGTCATGTGCTGCGCCGTTATCCGATCCAGACCCGCGGACACTACCAAGGCCGCCGCCACCAAAATGGCCGTCGCCAGAGCCGCTGCCGCCATAGCGCTGATTGTCGCCGCCTGAAAAGCCGCCACTCCCAAAGGCGCCGCCACCGGCGTGATTGCCGAAATCACCATCTCCCCCGAATCCGACATGGCTATGAGCCTGTCCAGCTCCTGTCATGAGAAGGCATAAAAGGAGGAGGGGTCGGATCCTCGGGGATCTCGGTTGCTGAATGGCTTGGTTCATAAGGATGTCCCTTGGAGGGCAGGTGCTCATGGAGGAGAGGTCTTGCTGATGGCCTGGGCTTCCTTCAGGAAGGGTAATTTAGTCGCCTCATTGGGGATATTGGCTCTAAACAGCGTATCCGGTAAGCGGGTAGTAAAGTCCCAATCTTTCAAGATCGCGATGTATTGAGGGGCCTGAGGCAGGGTCTTGTAGGTGATCAGGAGTTTGCGGGGGAGTGGTTGCTTGCCTTCTTCAATCCAGATCTGCCAATCGATATAGCGATCAACGAAGGCCAAGTGTTGACACGTAACCCCCTCGACAGGACTGGTCCCCACCCAGAATCCATGTGCGCTGGTGCGTGTAAGCGCCTTGAAAGGGTCTTCAAAGAGAAAGTCGGCCAAGGGAGGGGTGAAGCGCAGAATAGTGATCATGTGCTCCAAGGCTTTGTCGGTATTTCCAGCAAACGCATCAACCGCATAAGTCATGTTGCTCGGGTCGAAGAGCGTTAATTGTTTGCCGTCAAACCAAAGGCGTCGACTGCCATTGTCCGATATCTGGTGGGCAAAAAGGCCGTTCGGGCGACGGATGCTGATATCCGAAGAGGCTGCAAACTGAATCTTCTGTCCGGAGGGGAGGACATCGTCGTATTGGACGTCGGCCTTGAAGCTGTAGGACTTGGACGTCTTAAGGTAGTCGCTCATAGTCAGGAGAGAAGAGCGAACCCGTTCCTCCATTCCGCTCAGCGGGGGAGTGATCTTCTGGTTTTGGGCAGCGGCATTCATCGATAGGGCCAGCGTCCCCATCAGGAGCATCAATAGGACAGCGATTCTCATTCATGGTCTCCTGGGGGTCGAACTTCAAGGGCTAGCATGAGGATCTGTTGCTCGAGGTGCTAGAGGGGAGAGGGTCCCGAACCAGATCCCAAGTGGCGCGAATTATAGCGCCTGAAAACGGACTATGCTTCGCTAATCCTAGCTCCTGGGGTCTATAGGGGAGTTGAAGTCAATCTTCATAAAGCCTTCACCCAGAAATATCTTTCGAGAGGCAAGGACTAAGACCCCGTGTTATGAGGGGTTGGGTTTTACAGAATGGGAGGTGGTGCCCCGAACACGATTCGAACGTGTGGCCTTTCCCTTAGGAGGGGAATGCTCTATCCATCTGAGCTACCGGGGCAGATGCATCGAGAAGCGCTAAGCTGTTTTCGCAATTGTCTTCGATGACTGACCATTATATCGTGATTTCGCCTTTATTCGACAAGGCGTTAGCTGAAGAGGTGACAGGCTGTTGTGGGGACGACTTACCCGTTGAGTGACTCTCACTGAATCTGAAAGCTGATCAAGGGCCAAGCAACGGTTAGAATCATCCCTTTGATACGCTGCTGTGGGCAGATTATGACTTTTCACGATCATCAAGGCTGTATTGAGTCAGCGATGGCGAAGGCGGACCGCCTTTGCCAGGAGCGCGGCGTTCGGTTTACCCCTGTTAGAAAGAAGGTTCTCGAGTTAGTTTGGTCGAATCACGAATCCGTGAAGGCCTACGACCTTTTGGAGGCGCTCCAGGGTATCGATAAGGCCGCCAAGCCGGTGACGGTCTATCGGGCGCTCGATTTTCTTTTGGAACAAGGTTTCATTCATCGGATTGAAAGTCTCAATGCTTTCGTTGGCTGTCGTCAGCCGGATCTTCATCATGATTTGCTCTTACTGATTTGTACGGCGTGTCATACCGTCGATGAGCGATTGGCCCCCGGTGTGATGCAGGCGGCCCAGAAAGAAATACAAGGTGCTGGTTTTGAGGCGCGACAGCAGTCCTTCGAGGTTCGCGGGCTGTGTAGGGCGTGCCGATAGTCTCCTTGTGAAGGGGGGTCGCTGGTACTCAATTCCTCTGAGTGAGTCGGCGAATCCTCTCTAGTAGGGGCCAAAAAATAAGAGATACGGGGAGACTATTCATGCCCACTGTTTCTACCCGCGCGCGGGTGAGCTATACCCCGAGGGAGATGTATGCGCTGGTTAATGACGTTAAATCCTATCCCGCCTTTATCCCGATGTGTTCCGATGTCCGGCTCTTATCGGAAGGTGCCGATCGCCTTAAGGCGACCATGACCCTCAAGAAGGGAGCAATCCAGCTGACGTTTACGACGGAAAACTCGATGGAAGCAGGGCGTCACATTCGGATGCGGCTGGTGGATGGGCCCTTTAAGCGTTTGAATGGACTTTGGACCTTTACCCCTCAGGGTGATCGTGGTTCTGAAACGGCTTTCAGGCTCGACTTTGAATTTGCGAGTGGACTCTTGAGCATGGCGCTTGGTGGGTTTTTCAAGGAGGTCAGCGAGTCCATGGTCGATGCCTTCTGTCGGCAGGCGGCAAAAAAATATGGGCCAAGAGAGCCTTTTGGAGAAGCCTAGGTGTCCATTAAAAGAGGGGCTTTTATTGTGACCAGTACAATTGATATTTTTGTTCAGGATACAACGCTTCATGATGAATGAAGAAGTCGATGATGAAGAGTGGTTCAATGTTAGGGGACCCAGTAAATCAAGCCGAAAGCGGGAGAGTTCTCAGCTTCAGGATCTGGGGGAGCTTTTGATGGCGCTCTCAAAGGAACAGCTCGAGCGTCTTGATTTGCCGGAGGCGCTTTTCGAAGCGGTTCGCGTCGGGCAAGGGATTACGGCCCACGGTGGATTGCAGCGGCAACGAAAGTACATTGGGAAGCTGATTCGTAGCCTTGACCCGGAACCTATCCGGGTGGGTCTTCAGGCACTCAAGGGCGAGACGTCGGATCTGATTCGGGTCCAGCACCAAGCAGAGCGTTGGCGGGACCGGATGATCGGTGAGGGTGATGAGGCGATCAATGCGTTTGTTAGCGCCTATGGGGATACTGAAAGGCAAAAGCTTCGACAGTGGGTCCGTGATGCCCTGCGTGAACGCGATAGAATGGCGCCACCCCGTGCGGCCCGTCTCCTCTTTAAATACCTCCGCGATGTTCTCTCTAATGAAGAGGCTATTGGGGGTATAAGCGCCGATGAGGTTGAGGGATCCTAGTGGTGTGATGGCCGCTTTTGACGTGTTCTTTGAAGAGACAATATTAATGAAGAAGGCGGCGGTGGGGGATCACGCGTGACCCAATTATGGGCTTTACTTGGGCTGTCTTTTCTTGTGGCGGCCCTCTCTTTTGGCCTGACCGCATGGGTTCGTCGTTATGCAAAGGCGCGGCTTTTGGATATCCCGAATGCCAGAAGCTCCCATGTTCATCCAACCCCCAGAGGCGGCGGACTGGCTGTGGTCATCTCATGGGTCGCGGGCTTGGCTTTGTTGCTCGCCCTGGGTGAGATGCCTACCGTGTTTTTTTTGGCGCTGATGGGGCTGGTTCCGCTCGCGGCGATTGGATTCCTCGATGATCATGGTGATGTTCCCGCTCGCTGGCGTCTTTTAGTACAGATTTTGGCTGCCGTCTGGGCCGTTGGGTTGCTTGGCTGGTTTCCTGAGGTCTCTCTTGGGGCAATGACGCTTCATCTTGGAGGAGTGGGCGGTGTCATGGCGGTCATCTTCACGGTTTGGATGATCAACCTCTTTAATTTCATGGATGGCATTGATGGAATTGCCGGTGGGGAAGTCGTTACGACCTGCTTTTCATGGGCGCTGCTGGTCATGTTGGGGGGTAGAGAGGGGGGATTCTTCACGATGGGTCCAACGATCCTCCTTGGGGCCGCCGTTCTCGGGTTTTTAATATGGAATTGGCCCCCAGCGCGCATCTTTATGGGTGATGTGGGAAGTGGTGGACTCGGTTTTGCGTTGACCATTTTGTTTCTTTTTGGGGCCACTCAGGGTGGGATTCATTTGCCGGTTGGCTTCATTTTGGTGGGTGTCTTTCTAGTGGATGCCACCTTGACGCTCCTGGTCAGAATGGCCAGGGGTGAGCGTTGGTTTGAAGCCCATCGTTCCCACGCCTATCAACACGCGGCACACCGCTTTGGTGGCCATGGGGTGGTCAGTGGGGCGGTACTGGTCATTAATCTTTTCTGGTTACTGCCTTGGGCTTATGTTGCGTTGCAGCATCCGGAGATGGAGCTATTCTCGCTGCTGGCGGCATACAGCCCACTCATGGGCGTTGCTGTTTGGCTTGGTGCTGGACGACCTTGAGGATTAATTGACGGTGATCTCCCAAAAGATTCGGCTTCGTTCGCTGGTTTTCATGCATGACCTCTTGATGGTCTTTCTGGCGTGGTCAGCGGCCTATTTTTTGAGATTCAATCTCGATATGCCGCCTCTGAAGTACGTCCATGCAGCGATGGGCGCTTTACCCATCGTTTTAAGCATTCAGGCCTTTGTGTTTTTTCAGCTCGGCCTTTACCGGGGAGTTTGGCGTTTTGCCTCCCTGCCGGACCTGGTCCGGATTGGTAAGGCGGTATTGATTGGGGCGGTTCTCATCGCTGTGAGTCTTTACCTCTATAGCCGGCTTCTGTGGATCCCGCGGTCGGTGATCCCGCTCTATATCCTTCTCCTTGGGCTTTTACTTTCTGCGCCAAGGTTGGTCTATCGCATGTGGAAAGACCAGAGTATGCGGCTTGGTTCAGGCCAGCGGGCGTTGGTGGTCGGTGCTGGACGAGCCGCCGAGCTCTTGGTGAGGGACTTATTGAGGGTCCGTGATGCGAAATTCGTTCCCTTTGCGATGGTCGATGATGATCCTGGGAAGAAAGGGAGTGAGATCCATGGTGTTCGAGTCCGTGGCGGCTGCGATCAAATCCCGGCGCTCGTCAAATCTCTGGATCTCGATATCATCTTAATTGCCTTACCTTCCGCTAATGATCGGGAAATGCGCCGTATCGTCGGGATCTGCGAGACGGTTGGGGCCCCTTTTCTGACCCTGCCATCCGTTCAGGAAATGTTGTCCGACCAGATATTCGGACATCTAAGGGAGGTCTCTATTGAGGATCTTCTAGGGCGTACGCCGGTGCAGCTAGACCGCAAGGCTGTTTCTACAAAGATGCGAGGCGCAAAGATTCTCGTTACAGGTGGTGGCGGCTCCATAGGCTCTGAATTATGCCTTCAGATTGCGCGCTTCGAGCCTTCCGAGCTCACGATTTTTGAGCAGTGCGAATTCAATCTCTATCGTATTGAGCGGAGCCTTCACCAGAAGTATCCTGGCTTAAAATTACGGGTATTTCTTGGGGATGTGACGGATGAGGCGGCGGTCAGGCGGGCGTTAGCGGAATCGCTCCCAGATCTTATTTTTCATGCGGCGGCCTACAAGCACGTGCCCCTCCTTCAGGGGCAGATTCGCCAGGCAGTCAGAAATAATGTCTTGGGCACTCGGGTCGTTGCCGAAGCCGCCATGGCGCAGGGTGTTAAAGGGTTTGTATTGATATCGACCGACAAGGCAGTGCGACCGACCAATGTCATGGGAGCGACCAAAAGGGCCGCTGAAAAACTGGTGCAAAGCCTAGATGGTGAGGGTGGTACCCGATTTATAACAGTCCGGTTCGGTAATGTCCTTGATTCGGCGGGAAGCGTGGTCCCGCTTTTTCGAGAACAGATTCGATTGGGTGGTCCTGTGACGGTGACCCATCCAGAGGTGACCCGCTATTTCATGACGATTCCAGAGGCCTGTCAGCTCATTATGGAGGCTGCAGCGGTTGGCGAGGGTGGGGAAATCTTCGTCCTTGATATGGGTGAACCCATCCTGATTCGCTATCTTGCCGAGCAGATGATTCGGTTGTCTGGCAAGCGGATTGAACAGGACATCCGTATCGATTTTGTTGGGCTGCGTCCTGGGGAAAAGTTGACCGAAGAATTATTTTTAGAGGATGAAAGGCCCATGCCGACGCCTCATGAGAAGTTGCTGCTGGCCAAGTCAGTCGACTTGAATTTGGGTGAGATTGGTGTCATTTTAGATGGCATGAGAGCCTCGGTGGATGAGTTCAATGAGCCGCTGCTGCACCAACAGTTGCTGGCGTTGGTTCCAGAGTTTGTTGAGGCTTAGGCCTTTTACGAGGCTTCAGGCCACGTTTCTAGGCCCTGACAAAAGGATTTGCGATAAGAGGCTTGTCTTTTTGCCGGATTCTCGATAAAATTTTCGGCTTTTCAGGCAATGCCTTTGTTTTGGAGCGCGCATTCATGAAGACCTTCAGCGCCAAGCCGGCCGAAGTAAAACGCGACTGGTACGTCATCGACGCCGATGGGAAGACCTTGGGACGTCTTTCGTCCGAGATCGCTACCCGTCTGCGCGGCAAGCATAAGGCGGAATATACGCCGCATGTGGATACCGGTGACTACATCATCGTCGTCAATGCGGAAAAGGTCCGCGTGACCGGTAATAAGGAAAAAGACAAGATCTATTACAAGCATACGGGCTACATCGGTAACATGAAGTCTGTTGCTCTTGGCAAGTTGCGCCAGACGCATCCTGAGCGGATCATTGAGACCGCAGTGCAGGGCATGCTCCCCAAGAACCCCTTGGGTCGCGCCATGTTTAAGAAGCTGAAGGTGTATGCAGGTTCCGATCATCAGCATCAGGCACAGCAGCCGAAGCTGCTGGAAATCTAACGAGTTCATCTGGATATCCCCATGGCACAACAGCATTACTATGGAACCGGCCGCCGCAAGAGCGCAGTTGCCCGAGTTTTCGCAAAATCAGGCAGTGGTCGCATTCTGGTAAATAACAAGCCCGTTGAAGAGTATTTCGGTCGTAAGACGGACCAGATGGTGGTGCGTCAGCCGCTCGAGCTGGTTGCTCTCGGCGAAAAGATCGACGTTGTTGTGACGGTTTCTGGTGGTGGCCCAAGCGGCCAGGCTGGTGCGATTCGCCACGGCCTCACTCGGGCACTGATAGTTTTTGATGAGAATCTTCGTCAGCCCCTTCGCCGTGCGGGTTATGTGACCCGTGATGCCCGTGAAGTTGAGCGTAAGAAGGTCGGTCTCCACGGTGCTCGTCGCCGTCCACAGTACTCTAAGCGTTAATCTCAATAAGAGATTACTTGGGGGATCGTCTAGCGGCAGGACTACGGACTCTGACTCCGTCAACCAAGGTTCGAATCCTTGTCCCCCAGCCAATTTAGGCATACTAAATCAAGAGGTTACCAAGTGTAGCCTCTTTTTTTGCCCGAAATTCCTGCTTACACACCGCTTACACACTTTTCCAATCTACCGATCTCGTAGCACACTATGTTCATACACCCACTAACGAACACCCTTTGCTATGCCCCAAGCTGTCTCTACCACGCACGTACTGGCTGAAAACAAGCTGGTTGGGTGAGCGTAAAACGAATTCAGGTTGGGAGCGGTTTAGGGGAAAGCAGAATTTTTGTCGGTTAAGCCGCGAAATCCAATCAAAACCTTCCTCCTATCGTCACGCTGCATGAAGCTGGCTAAGCACTTTTGATGCCGTGAGAGCTTTAGGAGCGTAGAAGATCCTGCGAACTGGCATTGACTGAGGTTTTTTTAGGTTTCAGCTTATTGCCATGGTAAGGTCGCTTATGGGCTTATGGGCTTATGTTTCTGTTGGAGGTTCTTGTGAAGG
>CAILMG010000065.1 GCA_903835265.1 uncultured Methylococcus sp. | reverse complement strand
GTTATCGGCATCTACGATTGGGAACGAAACATTCGGCAAACCGTCTTGATTGATCTTGAGATGGGCACCAACATCCGTAAGGCAGCAGCCACCGATGATATTGCTCATACCCTCGACTATAAAGCGGTCTCGAAACGCGTCATCACCTTTGTTGAAGACAGTGACTTTTTTTTGGTCGAGACGCTTGCCGAACGTATCAGCGGCATTTTGATAGATGAGTTCAACGCGCCCTGGGTTCGACTAACGCTCAACAAAAAGGGCGCTATCAGCGGCGCCAGCGACGTCGGCATTCAGATTGAACGCGGCTCCAAAAACGCGGATGCCTGAAATTTTCCTAAGCATCGGGAGCAACATCGCGCCTAAAACCCATATCCTCAGCGCTCTAAAGGACCTCATGCACGTCTTCGGCACCCTCAAGCTGTCAAGCTATTTTAAAACGGCGGCGATCGGTTTTGAGGGCCCGGCCTTTATCAATCTGGTCGCCCGCTTCGAATCCGAGTGCCCACCCCTCGAGATCGCAAAGATATTGAGGGGCATAGAGGAAAAGCACGGACGAACTCGCGATAGCCAGAAGTTTTCTTCAAGAACACTGGATGTTGATCTTATCCTTTATGGCGACACCATCCTTAAGAGCAAGGAACTGGAATTACCCAGACCAGAAATTGATCGGTACGCTTTTGTCCTTGAACCCCTGGCCGAGATAGCCCCAGAGGGCCGACATCCCATTTCCGGAAAAACCTACCGGGATCTTTGGGCTCAATTTGATAAAAAAGGGCTCCAACAAAGCCGACTTAAAGGCGATTTGAGCCTCTAAAGATCAGATAAAAAGACTTCTGCCGCCATCGATCGACAGCGTTTGACCGGTCACATAAGGCGCATCCTGCAGAAAAAAGCGCACAGACCGAGCAATATCGAGGGGGCTACCCGAACGGCCCATAGGAATGTGCTCAAGGATTTTTTTCCGTCCCTCGGGATCCGGGTTCTCAATCGGCCACAACACAGCCCCGGGAGAGACTGCATTGACCCGAACCGAAGGGGCCAATTCGATCGCGAGTGCGTTAGTCATAGCTATCAAGCCTGCCTTGGCCATGCAATAGACCGGATAGTTTTTAAGGGGACGACCGGCATAAATGTCACCGAGGTTAACGATGGATCCCTCAACCACCGCGAGATGAGGATATGCCGCTTGCGAAAGAAAAAAGGGCGCCTTGAGATTGCTGCCCATGAGCTCATCCCAAATTGGAAGCGTCACGGTGCCCAGTGGCGAGGGATAAAAGGCTGATGCATTGTTAATAAGCGCATCGAGTCGCCCCCAAACCGCAACGGCCTCTGGAAGCCAGCCGGGGATGGCAGCAACATCGAGAAGGTCTGCCTCCACCAAGTGAACGGAACGCGACCGTAAAGCGTTGAGACGTTCCGCCAGTGCTTCCGCATCGTCCCGGGATCGATGGAAATGCAATAGGATATTGTAGCCACAGCCATGCAGGACTTCCGCGATCTCGGCCCCCACTCTTCGAGCGGCTCCAGTAATGAGAGCCACTTTGACATTGGATGAAAGATTCATGGAGAGGCTCCAGCTGAAGAGGGACTATTCAACGCTTGAAATTGAGAAAACCACTGGCCCGCGCCATTTGAACTTGCCTGATCGTAATAGAGCGTCACCAGCTTCAAATGACCAAAGGAACCAAGGATAGGACCTGGCACTAAGGTCCTGAAGGCCTCGCCCCCCATTAATTGATGGGTCATCGTTTGAAATAAAACGGCCAGACACGATTCGCGTGCCATCGTCTCCAGCATCTGGGGTCCTGCGATCAGATAAAGGGTTCTATAGCCCTTATCTCCGAGCGCCCGGGTCAATAGATCCCCCTCCACCAGGGTCCCTCGGCCGACGACTAAGACCTCGATACCCTGCTGACGCCAGAAAAGCACTCGGTCTTTTGGCGCATCAGCCCCAGTTGCAATATAAACTTTTTGATCGTGAGCCTTAAGGCTTTCAGGCAGCGGAAAATCGAGGCTTGCACTTGCGATAACGACCGCCGGCTGGGGCAAAAGCCCTTGCTGGCGACGCCATCCGAGCAGATCAATCCCACACTGATGGTGACCGATCTGAAGAATATTCCCAAGACGTCCGGCTTCCAGCGCCCTTAGATAGCCGCCATGGGTGATTAGGCAGTCAGCTTGCGCCTGAAGCTCCAAAAACAAGCGAAAATCATCCGGTGTAGTGAGCGAAGAGGGGGTATAGGCAACCCCCTCTTCGTCTTCAAGAGCAATTCGTCCATCAAGGCTCGTCAAAAAATTACCGTAAACAAAGGGGTTCTCAAAGGTTCCTCGCCGGAAAAGGGCTTCTTTGAGATAGAGCCCCTCTAATGAAACCTCGCCTCCTGGCAGCGGAAAAAGTTGAATCAGCGTTTTAGACACCATGCAATCTCTGGCAAACGGACCCCTTTTAGGAGCATCCTCGTTAAAGAAATCTTCAGACC
>CAILMG010000064.1 GCA_903835265.1 uncultured Methylococcus sp. | reverse complement strand
GCCTTAGCTGCCAAGGAGAAGAAGGCGGAAGCCGAGCGCCATGAGGAGGCCGCTCGGAGAAAAGCAGCCGAGGACGCCAAGCTCAAAAGTCAGCTTGATCAGGAAAAAAAGCAAAAGGCGCAGAAAGACGCTTTGATCAAAGAGGCCAAGGCGAAAGCGGCCGAGAAAAGTGCCCAAGAGGAAGCCCAGAAGGCCGAGCTTCTGTTAAAACAAAAAGCGGCTGAAGCAAAGGAGCAACAGCGAAAAGGGGAGGCGGAGGCCAAGCGCAAGGCTGAGGAGATTCAAAAGCAGAAGGCCGAAGAGGCGCAGCGGAAGGAGGCTCTTCAAGCCTCTATGGCTCAGGAGGAGGCGCATCGGCGTGAAGAGGCTAAGGCGGTTGAGGCTCAGGCTGAAAAAGCAGCCCAGATTTTCGTGAATCGGTATTTCAGGCCTCGAGTCGAAAAGGCCTGGTTGAAGCCCGCCTCCGCAGTCTCTGGAATGTCCTGTAAAATTCAGGTGCGTCTCCAATCAGATGGGCGCGTATCGACCGTTGAAGCCCATTGTGCCGGCGGTGATGCCGCCTTTGAGCGCTCGGCGGAAGCGGCGGTTCGAAAAGCAGCCCCCTTTCCAATGCCCCATGATGAACAGGTAGCCGCCCAGCTATTGGGTCAAATGGTGACCTTTCGCTTTAGTCCAGAGTGAACTGAGGACCCTTCATGAAGATCAGACCGCTTCTCCGCCTTTGCTGGTTCCTGGGTGGACTATTTCTGCTGGGGCTTTCCTCTGTCAGTGCGGAGCTCATGGTTGATATCACCCAAGGGGGTGATGGCGCCATGCCCATTGCTGTCCTCCCTTTCAGTGCATCGGGGGTCTCTTCAGGGAGCCTCAGCCAGGTGATCGCTTCGGATCTTGAAGGTTCAGGAAAGTTTACCGTGATGCCTGCTTCGCGTTTTCCCGAACACCCGCTGATGCCAACGCCCCCCGATTTTCCTTTATGGCAACAACAGGGCCAGGAACATGTGGTCATCGGTCGGGTCCTCCAAGGGTCTCGAGGCGATACACTTCAGGCTGAATTTGTTCTCTATGATGTTATTCAGGGCCGTGAAGTCCTCTCGGAGCGAGTTCCCTTCAAGGTCAATGAAATACGCCATGTGGGACACCGGATTGCTGATCTTATTTACAAAGCGTTGACCGGTGAGCGGGGTGTTTTCAATACGCGTGTTGCCTATGTCTCGGCTTCGGGTTACGGAGACGATCGGGAATACCGGCTGTTAGTCGCCGATAGTGATGGTGAGGATCCGCGTGTGGTGATGACATCACCCGAGCCGATCATGTCGCCGACGTGGTCGCCGGATGGCAAGAAGATGGCGTATGTCTCCTTTGAAGACCATGCAGCGGCCATATTTGTACAGAATCTCGGCAGCGGTGAACGCCAGAAAGTCTCATCCCACAGCGGTATCAACGGGGCGCCCTCGTGGTCCCCCGATGGATCCCAATTGGCGATGACCCTCTCTAAGGATGGCAGCCCCGATATTTATATTCTCCAAGTCATCTCGGGGTCTTTGCGCCGCGTGACACAGGATGACTCGATTGAAACCGAGGCCAACTGGTCCCCCGATGGACATTCTTTGGTCTTGACGTCGGATCGCGGTGGCAAGCCACAGCTCTATCTGGTCTCGGCGCAGGGCGGCGAGCCTCGGCGCTTGACCTATGAAGGGTCTTACAACGCGCGGGGTGTCTTCTCGCCCGATGGTCGCAAGATTGCCATGGTGCATGGGGGCGATGGTGGTTACCGAATTGGATTGATGGATGCGGAGGGTGGCGATATTAAGCTCCTGACGGCCGGTCGCCTGGATGAGTCGCCGGCGTTTTCGCCTAATGGGCAGTTCATCCTCTATAGCCGAAAAGATGGAGGCCATGACCAACTGGCCATGGTCTCCATTGACGGGAAAGTCAAACAGAATCTAAAGATCAAGGGCGGTGATGTTCGCGGCGCATCTTGGTCGCCCTGAACTGACTTCTGAAGAGGGAATGATGATGCAGATGTTCAAAAGTGTTCTCAGTGTCTTGATGATGCTCCTCGTTCTGGGTTGCAGTTCCAAGGGGGGTGTCAATGAAGAGGGTGAGGGGGGTGATGAGGCCGCGGCCAATCGAGAGGGGGGGCGTGGCGCCAAAACGGGTCAATATGGCTATGGTCGAGGCAGGAGCGGGATGGGTGGAGCCGCTGGCCCCGGAAGCCCCGCATCCCAACGCGTGATCTATTTCGAGTACGACCGTGATGATGTCCTCCCCGAGTATCAATCGGTCGTTACCGGTAATGCCGAGTATTTATCGAGCCATCCAGAGGCCACCGCGGTTCTTCAGGGGCATGCCGATGAGCGAGGCTCATCCGAATACAATATTGCCCTTGGAGAGCGTCGTGCCATGTCGGTTGCAAGGAGTATGCGTCTTCAGGGGGTGGCTGATCGCCAACTTCAGATCGTCAGTTATGGTGAAGAAAAACCCGCCACCTCTGGACATGATGAATCCACCTGGCAACGGAATCGTCGAGTCGAAATCACTTACCCAGGTCGCTGATCCGAGGATCCTTTATGACACGCGTTCACCGTCTTTGTTGGCTTCCCTTCTTCCTAGTCCGTCCGGTTTTCGCCGAACCGCTGGATGAGGGATCGATACAGGATGAGGCCGGTTACGCCGTCTCAACGCTTGATTCCCGTGTGGCTCGACTTGAAAAACGGCTTCAAGGACAGCCCTTGATGGAACTGTCACGGGACATGGATCGCCTCCGAGATGAGGTGCGAAAGCTCCGAGGAACGGCCGAAGAACTCAAGAATGCGCTGGATCGACTGGGTCGTCTTGAGGGGGAACATTATTCAGCGCTTGAGCGCCGACAGAATGATCTTGAGGCGCGGTTATCAGGCGCGCCAACGGCGGGATCAGGAACACCGCCGCTGGCGGGCTCTGGCGCCCCTCCGAACTCTCCCCCAGGGGCGTCTGTGCCGAACCTTGGAACTGTGACGCCCACACCAGCACCGGTGAGTGCGGTTGATCAGGCTTTATCCATGCCGCCGGTGGCCAGCGCGCCGGCGGTGGATCCCAAGGTGCGTCAAAAGGCTTATGAGCATGCCTTTGAGACCCTCAAGGCGGGGAAGTACTCAGAAGCTGTCGCTGAATTCCAGGCCTTCGTCACCCAGTATCCGAAGGGTGATTTTAGCGATAACGCCCAATACTGGTTGGGTGAGGCGCACTATGTTAATCGGGCCTTTGCTGCTGCCCGTGAAGCCTTTAAGAAAATGATCAATGACTTTCCGCAAAGCGCTAAGTTGGCCGATGCCAAACTGAAGTTGGGCTTTATCGAGTACGAAAATCAGCAGTTTGCTAAGGCTCGTGAGCTTTTGGGTGAGGTGGTGAAGCAATATCCCGATACCAGTGCGGCCAAAATGGCTGAAAAGCGGCTGGAGCGCATGCAGCAGGAAAAACACTGAGTGTCCCATTCCCTTCGCATCACGGAAATCTTTCATTCTCTTCAAGGAGAGTCACGAACCGTTGGTTTGCCAACGGTGTTTGTTCGGTTGACGGGTTGTCCACTTCGTTGTCGTTGGTGCGACACCGCCTATGCCTTCAAAGGGGGGGAGCGGATGACCTTAGAGGAGGTTCTGGATAAGGTCGCGAGCTACAACACGCCGAGGGTTTGTGTCACCGGGGGCGAACCTTTGGCGCAGTCTGATTGTTTGACTTTACTGAAACGGTTGATTGAAAGAGGCTATGAGGTCTCCCTTGAAACCTCGGGTGCGATGGATGTCTCCGAGGTTGATGCCGCGGTCATTAAAGTGATCGATCTGAAGCCCCCAGGCTCTTTGGAGGCAGAGGCCAACCGCTATGAGAACCTTCTGGCTCTGACGCCGGCCGATCAAGTGAAATTCGTGATTGCTGATAAAACTGACTACGAATGGGCGAAGAGGAAGCTTCTGGAGTACGCCCTTCAAGAGCGCTGCGAAGTCCTCTTTTCCCCGGTTGCTGGGGAAATGAATCCCCAGTGGTTAGCCGAAGCGATCTTAAGGGATGGCCTTGATGTCAGGTTCCAGATCCAGTTGCACAAACTTCTTTGGGGAGATCAGCAAGGCGTATGACGAAACGGGCGGTCGTTTTATTATCAGGTGGACTTGATTCGGCGACGGTGTTGGCCATCGCCAAGGGGATGGGTTTTGACTGCTATGCCTTGAGTTTTGATTACGGTCAGCGTCATGATGCAGAGCTTCGGGCTGCAGAAAAGGTGGCCGACACCTTAGGCGTCGTGGATCACAAACGAATTCATTTGGGGCTTGATGCCATTGGTGGTTCCGCACTAACCGATAGGCGCATCGCGGTCCCCGATCAGCTGCAGCTGGGAGTGATTCCTGTGACCTATGTCCCGGCCCGTAACACCGTCTTTCTGGCTTTGGCGCTGGGTTGGGCGGAGGTTCTTAACGCAACCGATATTTTTATCGGGGTCAACGCGGTGGATTACTCAGGGTACCCTGATTGCCGGCCTGCCTTTATCGAGGCCTTTGAAAATCTCGCCAATCTGGCGACAAAGGCGGGTGTCGAGGGCGCGCGGTTCAAGATCCACGGGCCCCTGATGGATTGCTCCAAGAGCGACATCATCCGCTTGGGTCTTGAACTGGGCGTCGATTATGGTTTGACGGTTTCATGTTATGCCGCCGATCGCGAAGGTCTTGCCTGCAGGGTCTGTGATGCCTGCAGGCTCAGGCGTCAGGGCTTCGAGGAGGCCGGCGTTGTGGATCCTACCCGTTACCAAGCCTAAGGCGCTTCTTCTAGCGGGGAGGATCGGCTGATGTTTGGAGGTGAACCAGCGTCCATACCAAGAGGGGAGCTAGGAGGTAACTGCCAGTGACGGCTTGCAAGAGCGTTTTATCGATATCGAGACCCTGAGGAGGGTTCAGAGCGATCCAGTAGGTGATCCCTAGCTGGAATCCGACGATCCCGAACCAGAAGAGGGGTGCAAACAACCCGCTGCCTTTAAGGGGGGGCGCTTTGAAGGGGGTTGATTCCTGTCGTTGCCACCATCGATCCAGCCATCCGTTGGCGGCCAGGGTCGCTAAGGCGACGATAAACCATCCGCAATAATTGGCGAAGGTCACCCCAAAATGAATGCCGGGTTCGGGATAGTGATAGATCTTCCCGAGAAACCAGAAATCCCCAAGATTGGCGATAGGGTCAGATCGGAAGAGCGTCGTGTAGGGAAATAGTGTGCCTCT
>CAILMG010000063.1 GCA_903835265.1 uncultured Methylococcus sp. | reverse complement strand
GGACTCAATGAGGGACATCCCTTCAATCCTCTGATGGCCCTCTACCTGACCGACGGTACGCCCAAAGAAGAGATTGCTCGCGTTGCCGAAACCCCCGAAGTGATCGGCTTTAAGCTCTACCCACAGGGGGCTACGACCCATTCAGAGGCCGGTATCCGATCACTCGAGGCCCTTGATCCTCTCCTAGAAACCCTGGCCCATTATCAGGTGCCTTTGATGGTTCATGGTGAGGTCACGGATAGCGACATCGATATTTTTGATCGCGAAGCACTCTTCATCGAACGCTATCTCGAGCCAATGAGTCAACGCTTTAGATCCTTAAGAATTGTCCTCGAACATATCAGCACCCGGGAAGGTGTGGAATTTGTCGAGCGGGCCACGGGTCCTATCGCCGGCACTCTCACCGCGCATCATCTCCTTTTAAACCGAAATGCTATGCTCGTGGGTGGCATTCAGCCCCACCACTACTGTCTACCGGTCCTTAAACGAGAAACCCATCGACAGGCTCTGTTGGCTGCAGCGACCAAAGGTCATCCTCGCTTTTTCCTTGGAACCGACAGCGCACCGCACCTTAGATCCCTTAAAGAGTCTTCCTGTGGTTGCGCTGGCTGCTATACCGCCCATCATGCCATCGAACTGTATGCCACCGCATTTGATCAGGTTGGTGCATTAGATCAGCTTGAAGGCTTCGCGAGTCATCATGGGGCAGACTTCTATGGTCTCCCCCGAAATACCGAGACGATTCGGCTGCAAAGGGTTCCCACCGAGATCCCTGATGCACTCCCCTTTGGAGAAGAAACCGTCATCCCCTTTATGGCCGGGCAAACCCTCCCCTGGACACTGACTGAGGCCGAGTGAAGGACTGCGGGTGAGGCCCGCACCCGCTGTCACCGTATGGTAAAATAACGAGTTATTTCCAAGTTTTTTTGCCGCGCTGGATCCCCCGCTTCGGCTCAGTCATCATTCATCATGCAAGAACATAAGCTCACCCATCTCAAGCAGCTGGAAGCAGAGAGTATTCATATCATTCGTGAGGTCGCCGCCGAATTTGAGCGTCCGGCGATGCTTTACTCCATTGGGAAAGATTCTGCGGTCATGCTGCACCTTGCCATGAAGGCCTTTCATCCAGGAAAACCACCTTTTCCGCTGCTTCATGTGGATACCACCTGGAAGTTTAAAGAGATGATCACCTTCAGGGATCAAATGGCGCATGATTTGGGGTTTGACCTCCTCGTTCATATCAATCAGGAGGGCGTCGACGCCGGCATCGGCCCTTTTAGTCACGGCAGTGAAAAGCACACCAACGTCATGAAGACAGAAGCCCTCAAGCAGGCGCTTAATCGTTATCAGTTTGATGCCGCCTTTGGCGGCGCCCGTCGCGACGAAGAGAAATCAAGAGCCAAGGAAAGGGTGTATTCGTTTCGCGATCAGAATCACCGATGGGATCCTAAAAATCAGCGCCCTGAACTCTGGAACATCTACAACGCTAAGGTGAATAAAGGGGAAAGCATTCGCGTCTTCCCCCTCTCGAACTGGACGGAGCTCGATATATGGCAGTACATCTACCTTGAGAGTATCCCGATTGTTCCACTTTATTTTTCAGCGCCACGTCCCGTGATTGAACGTGATGGCATCTTGATCATGGTGGATGATGATCGATTCCCCTTAAGGCCTGGCGAGGCGCCCAAAATCAAGAATGTTCGTTTTAGAACGCTGGGCTGCTATCCCCTGACGGGCGCCGTCGAGTCTGAAGCCACCACCCTCCCCGAAATTATTCAGGAAATGTTGTTGACGACCACGTCCGAGCGCCAGGGCCGCCTCATCGATCATGATCAGGCGGGCTCAATGGAAAAGAAGAAAAAAGAGGGTTACTTCTAATGGCTCACCAATCCGACCTGATTGCCGAGGATATTCTTGCCTACCTCACCCAGCATGAACATAAGGATCTTTTAAGATTTCTGACCTGCGGTAATGTCGACGATGGTAAAAGCACCTTAATAGGTCGCTTGTTGCATGACTCGAAAATGATCTATGAGGATCAAATTGCCGCGATTCGCAAAGACAGTGCCCGCTTTGGAACCACCGGTGATGACTTTGATCCTGCCCTTTTAATGGATGGATTGGAGGCGGAGCGCGAACAAGGGATTACCATCGATGTGGCCTATCGTTACTTCTCAACGACCCGGCGCAAGTTCATCATTGCAGATACCCCAGGCCATGAGCAGTACACCCGAAACATGGCCACGGGTGCTTCGACCTGCGATCTGGCGATCATTTTAATTGATGCGCGACATGGGGTTCAGACGCAGACCCGTCGCCACAGCTACATCGTTTCACTCCTCGGAATCCGTCATATTGTGGTCGCCATCAACAAGATGGACCTGGTGGATTACAGCGAGGCGGTGTTTAAGGACATTCAGCGCGAGTACCTTGCTTTTGCCGATCGACTTCATTTCAAAGACATTCATTTCCTACCCATTTCAGCACTGAAGGGCGATAACGTCGTCAACCCCAGTCCGAGCATGCCTTGGTGCCTCGAGCCTCCTTTGATGACCCTCCTCGATTCCATCGAAATCGCGAGCGATCTAAACCTCGTAAATCCCCGCTTTCCCGTGCAGTACGTCAACCGGCCGCATCTAGACTTTAGAGGCTATAGCGGCACCATGGCCTCTGGTATTTTTAGAGCGGGCGACCCCATCATGGTCCTCCCTTCGAGAAAAACCAGTCAGATAGCCTCGATTCATACCTTCGATGGCCCCCTCGAGGAAGCATTCCAGGGCCAAGCCGTGACCTTGACCTTAACCGATGAGATTGATGTCAGCCGCGGCGACACGCTGGTCCGTCCCGACGACCAGCCGCTTCTTGAAGCCAACTTTCTCGCCCATGTCGTCTGGATGAACGAAGCGGCCCTAGTGCCTGGCCGCCAATATCTCATCAAGCACAATACCCGATCGGTCACCGGGTGCTTCCGAGAAATACGCTATCGCATCGACGTCAACACCCAGACACATCACTCGTCGACCCAGCTCCATCTCAATGAGATCGGTCTCGTGGAGGTGGTGCTAAATGCTCCTATCCCCTTTGATCCCTATAGTGTTTGCCAGGGAACCGGTGCCTTCATCATCATTGATCGGCTGACGAATGCAACCGTTGGGGCTGGAATGATTGTCGGGTTGTCTGACCTTGAGGATGAGCTTGGGCCGGTGACCCAAGAAGAATTTGAGGCCCGCCTGGGACAGAAGGCTAAAATCTTATGGCTGGGCAGTGACCAACTTCAACTCGCTGAAGAAACCGGACGCCGCCTGTTCAATCTCGGCCACGGTGCCATCGTGTTGGATGATCCCTCCCTGAAATCCATCCTCTATCCCCTCACCCATCAACTGCTTCGTGCAGGACTCCTGGTCCTCAACGTCATCGACGGTGAACGCCCCTCTAGCGAGGATCATCTTGTCGTGCCAAAATCGATCAAGACACCCGACGCGCTGATTGAATGGATGAAAGATCAGCGAATGATCTCCTAAGCGCTTTTGCTCTGACCTCGGGTTGTTTGTTGAGATAGATTGACCTAACACCCTAATGAGACCTGGCCCCCTATGAGAAGGCCCGAAAACATCCGTTACTGGCTAGATGAACATCCGCCAGCACAAATTTCATTGTTGCTGGGCATCCAGCAACTGTCATTCCTTGGGGTGTACTTGGTCGTCTCACCCATGTTTGCAAGGACACTTCAGCTTAATCATGACCAATCGATCCAGCTCATTGCTTCGACGCTTCTCGGATCGGCGGTCGGGGTCTTGCTACAACGCATGCAACGGTTTGGCATCGGATCAGGCTACTTTTGCCCCCTTCAAGCGACCTCCTCGTCATTTGGAGCCCTGATTTTCGCTAAGTCGCTGGGCAGCATTGCAACCATGTTTGGCGCGGTGACCGTCGTCGGTCTTAGCCAGATTATCTTTGCTCAGATCTTTTTGAGGCTGCGGTCTATCTTCACCATTCAAATAGCTGGCATTGCCGTCATGCTGATCGGTCTGGGACTCGGCCATAATGGCCTCAAATTAATTATCCAACCTGAAGCGGGCCAATATGCCTCCAGTGATGACCTCCTCATTTCGATGCTGACACTCAGTAGCATGATTTTTTGTAACGTCTGGTCATCTGGGCTCCTGAAGCTCTTTTCAGCGTTTATTGGGCTCGTCACAGGGATAGCGTCTAGCATTTATCTCGGTGTTATCTCCGCTGATGAATGGAACCTGATCGCGGCTGCCCCCCTCTTTATGACCCCGCAACCACTGCACATGGGATGGGATTTCAACTGGAACAGTGTCCTCCCCGGTGTCGTCACCGGATTATTTTTAGCGCTCCATGGCTTTGGCGCATTAATTGCCGCCCAACGCTTTAGCGATGCCGATTGGAAACGGCCGGAAATGCCTTTGATTCGTCAGGGCATCGTCGCTGAGGGGGTCACCAATTTGTTTGCATCCGTCATGAATGGTCTACCGATCACCTCCTCCGGAGGCGGGGTGACCCTTGCGGCGGCGACTGGGTGTACCAGTCGATCACTGGCCTACTGGCTCGCAGGCATCATGACGATCATTGCCTTTATGCCCAAGGTGATCGTCTTTCTGGAAATCCTCCCCCCAAGTGTCATGGGTTCTGCCATGATGTTTCTGGCCTGTTTCACTGCGATGACCGGCCTCCAGATTGTGTCTTCGAGGCTACTTGATAGCCGTAAAATCATCACGGTTGGCTTTGGGATGATGGTAGGCATCAGTTTCGAACCCTTGAGAGAGCTCATTTATCACCATATTCCTGAAAGCTTGCAGCACTTCATTTTTTCCGGCGTAGGATTTGGCGTCTTTGTGTCCGTCGCGTTATCCGCTATTTTTAGGATTGGGGATCACACTCGATTGCGTCGTCGTTTCGATGCCCACCACAGCTCGATTGATGAGGTATCAAGCTTCTTGATCGATCAAGGCAAAGCGTGGGGCGCGCGCCCCGAGATTGTCAGGAAAGCAGAATATGCGACTTGGCAAGCATTCGAAATCCTGACCGAACATGATCTCCTCAAAACATCGCCCAATGGTCAGCAAGCCGAAATAGAACTCGAGACGGTATTCAACGAATTCACCTTCAGTGTGATTGTTCGCTATCGCGGCCAAACGGTCCCTCTGGCGATGCACCCACCGACCCATGAGGAGTTTTTATTGAACGAGGACGGCGTGCTTCAAATGGCCGGGTATCTGTTACGTCGGCTCGCAGATAGCGTCTCGATCAGGGATACCAGCGAAGGGTGTATCTTAAAGCTGGTTTTTTCAGACTAGAAAAACCGCTCCAAAACGACTTTTTTAATCCCTTTGACAGAGAAATTCAGCCGTCTTTATCAACCACAGCCTAAGAGAAGGACCCTTTAGGCCTTAAAGTCAATTCTCATCATAGGTTCTTTGAATCGATCCCATACAAAGAATGAACCTATCAGATCAATCAGCCGTCTGACTTAGGGTATCCTTATCATATGGGTCCTTCCTTGAAGGAATAAGCTCATTTATTGATCATTTGGAGATTATCATCATGAAATTCCGTTACCTCCTCGTCCCCGCCTTTATCGCCTCGATTTTACTGACCGGCTGTGAAGCCAAGAAGCCACCCGCTGATGTAGCGGCACCCGCGGCACCCGCTGCCGCCGTCACCCCGGCTGTCACGGAGACGGCGAAACCCCTTATGGATCCAAAGAACTGCACGAAGGACGCCATGAAGGCCTCTGTTGATGCCAGTTGTAAGGCGGAGTGCAAAGGGGTGAAGGGCAAAAAAGCGAAAGCGTGCATGAAGAAGTGCACTCAAACGGCTTCAGCTGGCCATGACTGTATGGCACATTGCGGTTCGACGATGAGCCAAGACCACGCATGTCAGTCACACTGCGCCTCTTCACCGACGGGCGGCATGGATAAAAGCTGTGCTCAACATTGTGATGGGACGAGCACCGCGGGTCATGACTGTGCCCAGCATTGCGAAGGACACAAAGACCCACAAGCCAAGGCTTGCGTGAGCCACTGCGCCCATTAAAAGCGCTTTAGGGGGCATGGAAGCCCCCCTTATTGGCTCACTCTGCCTGTAATTCGATCGTTCCCTGCACGGTGACAGATACACTCTGTTCCCCGGCTAAAAGGACGGGTGAAGAAGCCGCATCAGAACCCTCCAAAGACATGGCGCGATTGGCACGGAGCGGTTGATGAGCATTACCATGTGTGTTCACATCCAAGGTCACGATTCGGTACCGTTTTCTTCCAAGTTGCTTCGACACCAGATCGGCCCTCGCTGCAAAACCCTTTAGGGTTTCCCCAATCAAACGATCCTCTGCCTCACGTAATTTCTGAGGAGAAATCATGTAGTCGATCGACTCGACTTTGAGCGTCTTTTGAAGCAGTCCAATCACCCCTGCTAAAGCCTCTAGATTTCTGCTTTCAAGACGAAGGGATTGCTGAACACTCCAACCCGTCACCTTCTGATCCTGATAGGTCGGTTGGGTCTGGTAGTTGAGGGTCTGATAGTCGACATCGGGCACTTTTTTAAGGGTTTCTAAGGCAGATTGAAGCGTCCCATTCACCTCATGAGCAAGACTTTCTGCATTCGCTCCGGTGCTCCGGGCATAAAGGATGGCGATCAAGGTGTCCTGAGCAACTTTGCTTTCAGCGGAGGCCGTGAGATTGATACGATCATATGTCTGGTTGCTTTCACCCGCGAATGAAGGCGCCAAGGGCAATGCCGCCAAAAGACTGATCTGAAGCAAACGAATACTTCGTCTCATGTTGTTTACCCCGGTGATTAGTGCGAACCGAACATATTAGAGCCACCACCACTGAATCCTGCAATGATGGGGGCCACGATAGCAATGAACTGAAGCGCGCGATGCCTGATAGAAAATTCGAATCCATGCTCACGAATCCACTCCTTACTGTTGACTCCAGGTTGGTCACGATCAATGAAGTCACGCAACCGACGATTCCAATAAAGTGTTGCAGAACCATAAACGGTTAATAACTGCACACTGAAGGCAATCCCCCAATATTGGTAGATAGAAGACATCACACCATGAATGCTTTTTTTGGTCTCCGAATCGTCCAGCAGGGAGATTGGCCATTCCAGCCAACAGCACATATGCAGCATCCCAAAAAGCATGACCAGTGAGCCAATAATCACACTCTGATCAAGACAGATATCACGCATCAAATAATAATCAAGCGTATTGTCACACTCACGCCTTGGTTCCGTCACCGCAGCACAGATCGCTAGCAGCACCATAATTCCTGAGAAAACGGCAAGGACATTTATAAAGACAATAGCGGACCAGACAGTTTCTGCGACAGCGGGTCCAATTAAAGAAGACGCCGAAAGCCATTCAAAGGTGGTCGCAAATATATTATTGTAAATAGCAGAATGTTCATCAACACCTCCAAGGCGAAAGAGGTCCAGAATGACAATAGCAAAACCCATCAGGAGGATGGGAAGCACCGATGAAGTCTGATGGCACCGTCTAAGGGCATGGATACTCCAGATGATGCTCATGATGTAACCCCAAACCAATAAAAGACCACTCCCCTCCCAAAATATTCTTCCCCGATATTCACGTAACGTCGCAACGGGATTAATCGTTTGCTCTGATAAGGCCTTGAGGATCTCGGTTCGGATCTGAGCACTATTAGGGCCATTGATCTCGAAAATGGCGTAAGTGACCACCTGGATCAGTACGGCCAGAAAGGCAATGAGTAGCCAGGTTTTTCCTTTGAAAATGCGGGGTGAGATGGACATTGATCACCTCTATTTGATTGGGTTCTATTGAGCGCCAAGGTCGATGGGTATTCCAACGCGTTGGGAGGCATCGATCACGCCTGCCACCGGGGCCCCCTTGACCACCGATACACCCTGACGTTTCGCTGGCGACTCTATGGCATCCATGAGGCTCTTAAGACGCTGGCTTGCCAAGGTATCGAGCGCATTGGCCAGCAGGGATTTCCTTGCAACCAGCGCGTGATAAACGCGGTCATAAAAATCAGGGGTCGCGCTTGCTCTCCCAAAGAATCCACCCACCGCATTAACCCGATCGGGACTTCGGCCGGTTTCCTGCTGATACGCTAAAACGATGGCATGATCCCCGTCACTACTTTCTTTGATCAATTTCTCTAAGGCCACCTGGGCGGCGGGATCAGTTGTATTGACCGCGTCAGGGTATTCTCCAGGCGCCAGAGACACGCCCAGCAGCGCGCCAACGTCATCGCCCACCGCCAACGTTTTAAGCCCCTCAAGATCCACGTCCTTCAAAACCCCCCCATGGACAATCAGCTTCACCGACGGCGTTTTAGCGAGCTGATCAATCAAAGCTTTCAGTTTGCCTTCTTCTGGCGGTGATAGTGCTGCATGGCCAGGATCGAAAAGGACGACCGCATCACCTGATGAGTTCATACCTAATAAGGATCCAACCGCATGAAAGGGGGCGGTGACGACCGAAGCTAAGAAACCGGCCAAGGCATCGAAGGCTATTTTACCAAGAGGCATCTCAGGTTGATCCAATCGACCTTCGATAGGGATTGAAACTTTTATTTTTCCATCGTGATCTTTAAGAAGACTCAACGCTAATTCAAGGGGGAGTGAGGTCGCTTTTGGACTCTCGACCTTTTCTCCTAAGGTCACGTTATCAAGGACGATGTCATTCGTACTCTTCAGTGCGCTATCGATTACCTGGTAATGAAGGTTGAGATCGAGGGTTCCTGATTCAATTCGGCGACCTGCAAACGTCGCACTGTAAGGGGATAGAGAGGACATCACCACATTCCTAAAGACAACCCCAAGGTCGAGATAATCCCTGACGGCTAAGGGACTTAAGACGCCATCTATTCTGGCCTCTCCATAAGGCTCAATACGTCCCCCCAATTCAACATTGATCCTCGCCTTTGGGGCTAGCGAAAACCCCGCGATGGCCCCACCAAAGGATTCAATCCTGGTCGCAAAGGGAATCACAAGGCTGGCATCGCTAAAATCTAAAGCCCCTTTTTCAATAACGATCCGGCCAATGGCAACATTGAAAGGCGCAGGCTTGTCCTTGGACTTGATGGGCGCTTTATTCTTGAGGCTGAGCGCTTCTTGAGGTGTCTCCTTTACCGTCTTTACGACCGCTTTTTGAGCAGGAAAAAGATCTGAAATATTGGACTGTTTATCTTCACGAATAGCCACCACACCATCAGGTTCGATAAGGCGAACCTCTTTGATCGTCAATCGTTCTGGCGCGAGATTCATCTCAAGACCACGAAGCCAAAGATCACGCCAAGACAAGAACTTGTTTTCACCTTTGAGTGACACCAAGTGGAGATTACTGAGATGGAGATCGCCCTTGACGGTCCCTTTCAAAGGGGCTTCATTTTGTTGGACATTGACCGCCAGTTTGGATGAGAGCTGGGCATCTTTAAGATGCAAGGCCACTCCATCCCCAAGGAATGGATCGAGCGGTTTGAGATTTAGACGGTCCAACAGCACATCGGCCTTAACCCCATGGGCAACCGGGTCGAGAGCGCCCCGAAAATCCATCGTGCCCCCTTGACCGATAGCGGCATGCACATTGAAGGGGATCGGCGCTTTAGCCTTGCTGGAGATCTTTTGAATGCCAAGACCCAAATCAACGATGTCATAAGCCACTTCAACGGGATGACTTTTGTCCCTCATCGAGACATTCACTTGATCCATCGTGAATTCATCAAGATCAAAAATATAACCAGGGGATTCAGGAGTCGCCGTGTTTTGAGGCGTTGGAGGAGAAGGATTCTTGGAAGTGAACACGGAAAGGGGATAAAAATCGCCGCTAGCGCTTCGAGTGATGCCGGTATGGAGTCCTATCGATCGCATGCTTCCAATATGAACCAGACGTTTTGCAACATCAATGGCGCCATTGAGCACATCAAAGGACTGCAATGCCAGCAATGGTTCTTGAGCTCCAGGGGTCACTACGTTGAAGTCTCTGAAACCCAGCCCAAGGTGGTCGATCTGTATCTCTGGCGGTCCTTGACCAATGACGCCATGAACATTCATGGCCATCTTAAAGGCATTGAGATTGATCCCAAGCGGAATAGCGAATTGCTGGGTGGCCGCATCCATACCGATGTCATCGATGGCGAGGGCCTCAAGATCAATCGTCCAAGGCGGACTAGGGCCATCCTCAGGCATCTGAGTGGTCACACTGGGGGGTGGTGAAACAGCGGAGGACGATTTTTTAGCACGCTTTAGCCCCTCCTCCCAATTACTGTGACCCGCTTCATCAAGCGTCAGATGGAGCTGTCCCTTCGTCAACGAGAATTCTGGAATGGAGAGTGTTTTAGCCGCAAGGTTAGCCTGGATTTCACCCAAATGGAGATGGTCAAGAGTGATCAGAGGCGCTTTCGCATCTGAGAGACTGAATCCTTGAAGGTCGAGGCGCGACTGTTCGATGAAAAAGGAAGGTGGCTTCGATTGCCCATCCAAACGGTAATGAAGCTCAAGGCTCAGATCGCCCTCGAGTTGACTCAACGAAGTGAGGGGCTTGATATAAGGCCAGAGGGTGTCAAGTTTGAGATCCTTAATACCCAGAGCTCCTTTCGAGGCCAGGGGGCTGAGCCTGAGCGTTCCCTGCCAATCGAGGATTCCCCCCCCTGGAAGTAGGGCTTTAATGCCATAGTCCCCTTCCTGGTTCTTAAGGGTCGAAACATGGTCGAGCGTCAACGACAGATGTTCCGCCTTCGTCGAATAGAAGGGTTCGATCTCCCGATTCTCGAAAGAGACGGCGCCATCGATCAAGGTCGCACTTTCGATGAGGAGCCGCGGCAGTGCGGCTTCTTCAGGAACAGGCGGCGAAGGAGGCTGCGTAGATTTTATGCCCTTGATCATTTCAAGAAGATTGATCTCCCCGTTCGCATCCTGAATCAGAACCAAAGAGGGGGCTTCTAAGCGGAATTCCGAAAAGGTCGGTGCCCGATGCCAGAGGCTTCCGATGAGATCCACATCGACAACCCCTAGACCCAGAGAAAAGACCGGTGCTCCCTTTTGATCGAGAAGCGCCAAACGATCGATCTCGAGACGAAAGGAGAAGGGATTGAAGTAAATCGATTCGATACTGACGGGACACTTTAAGACATCACCCAGCTGTTGAGGCAACCATCGCTGAAGTCCCAAAGGAAGGATCAAGAAACCAACCAGCGCATAGCCAAAGAGAAGGCCGACCCATCGCTTGGCTGTTCGATGCATCAGGGACCTCGCGGCCATCAACCCCGCCATCATTCCACTCATTCGAGATCACTCCTGATGTAATGATGCCCGTTGATCCAGTGGCCTCATCAATGTCTATTCCCTAAGATCATTCCATTATAAGGATTTTGAAGATCTGAGGGGCATCTTCACATCTCGCGCCTTCATCGACGATGATGCGTTTCTGAACTATTGATCTTGATGCTAGCGATGACCGTTCTGATGCATTTCGCGCTGACGTTGTTGCAGGAGCTTATTGGCCTCCCGGATGACCGCTTTTTGTTGTTGAGGGGGCAATCGCTGAATCTCATTGCGATGATCATAGAGGGTGTTGAGATTCTTCTGGGTCTCGCTCTCAGGCGGTTGCCGATAGCGAGGAGCCCCTGAACCATAATAAGTCGAGTAACCATAGCCATAGGAAGGATAGCCGTAAGCATAGCCCGGGTATCCATAAGCCGGATACCCATAGCCTGGATAGCCCCCAAATCCGCCGTTATTAGCGCCATATCCACCCCATCCGGCGCAACCGGTCAAAAAAAGGAATAGGCCACCCATGAAGGCTCTAGGGGTCATGAGGTTAAAGACGCCATCCAGGGTATGGGATCCATGCTTTGAAGAGTTGAGGGTGAGGGGGTCACCGTGTGATAAAGACGTCCCATGATCCACCAGGTTAGGATGGTGGCCTTGGCCGGCAACTGACCATCCGCCCTGATGGTCAGCTGATCGGGTCTCTGAAATGAGAGGCTCCATCATGATCTTTCTTAGTCGTTAAGGAAACAAGCGGATTTAGTTTCGCATTGAATTTTATAAGTCTTTACCTTTCCGCAGCCACTGACCTGAATGATGAAATTACTCCAGACAGGCCCCTGCGGTGCTCCTTCTTTGGGCTTTGCTGAGAGTTCGTCTGACTTGATATTGGAACAAGTAAGATCTTTTTGGCCGAGTTGATGAGCCAAGGCCTCAGCAGGGATCAGATCGTCAGCAAGCCTTTTCTTATCGATCTCTGCATCATGCTGGATAATGGCGCAGCCGTTGAAGAAAAATGCTACGGTCAATAGCACCACCATCACAGACATTCGAAGAGTCATCAACATCAGGCATCCTCCTTGACCGCTAGGTCAGACTAGAAAAAAGGGCATGGTTACCAGCCCATAAATAATGAAAGTGAGAGGGTATTTAAACTACCGTATGCGCTGTAAGACAAATTGGGTCTGGATTTGTTGAGCAGGAGGTTCATGTAACCAACCTCCACCCGAGTATTTTCATTGAAGGTCCAACTGAGCCCTGCGAAGGCCCGATTCTGGTTGAAGCCTGAAAGTCCAAAGAGAGGATTGTTGACCACATTGTTGGCATTAAAAAAGACCTCATCCCACAGGACAAAACCGAGACTTGGCTCGAATTCGAACGAATGGAGGAATTTAGCCATGGTGCGAGTCCGAACACCAGGGGTATCGCCCTTCACAAATCGCAACTCAAGCATTTCTTGCAGCATCAAGGTTCCCATCGGTGTTGGAACCAGGTAACGGATCGCTGGCCATGCGGCTTGCTCGCCGATGATTTTCCTGTTGGAGTTGCCGGTTGGAAGATACGTGTAACCCGCCCAAACGGTCAGGCGGTCGGTGATGGCGTAACCCAAAGCGGTTCTCAATAAGCCTTGGTACCAACTCAAATTATGCGTCTGATTCGCATCGCTGAATCGACTTTGGCCTTCCATCCATAAGCGAACATTGGCCAAGCTATCATCGATGGGTGATAAATTGCCTTCCCTAACCACTTGCGTCCAAAGGCCCATAGCCTCTGTCATTCCAGGCGCCACCGGTGGCTGCGACACCGCCAAGACCCTGAAAGGAAGAGCCAGCAGCAGCAGCAAGGCGAGCCATGAGGGAAAGGGGGAAATCATATTAAATATGGGAGTCATCAGAAATCGCCTACTGAAACCCAAGAGCATTGGAACAATAGATGATCATACTCGGTTCAACAGGGTCTCTCAGATAAACATCATCCAGGAAACCCTACCCCGCATAGGACTTCATCCACAATGCCTTCAAGCCGAGTGCCGCTCATCCGATAGCCTTGTTGATGGATTTGTGTTTTCTTTTGCGGCTCGATCTTCGGCGGGCCTTTAATGGCCCATGGAGGAGGGGTTTACTTTTCTTTGGACGCTGACGCCATCTGACTCCAAATTTATAGATTTCGAACCAAAGGATTGATGAAATCGCGCATCCAAGGGCAACGAAGAGGCCTTCGGACGGTGGTCTTGCAAAGTGGAAAAGGCCCTCAAGGCTCGGGAGATAAAGCGTTAGCGCTAAAGTCCCAAGGCTTCCCAAAATCACCCATCGGAAGGCCTTATTTTTTTGACGTCGTGCGCTGAAAAAACCATCACGCCAAGACCGATTAGTCATCAGGAGCAGCAGGTTTTGAAAAACCAAGGTTGCAAAGGTCAAGCATCGGGCAACTTCATCGGACATTCCATTCATGAGGGCATAGCTATAAATAACGGCAGCCATCATGAGCGCTGTCGCTCCCTGAGCCATGCTCAATGACACCATCCGTGCCCCGAAAAGACTTTCATTGGGTTGTCGGGGCTTCCGATCCATAAGGCCCATCTCTTCTGGCTCGACTTCGAAAACAACTGAACAGGCTGGATCGATAATCAACTGCAGAAAAGCAATATGGATGGGCATCAGAATGACCGGCCATGGTCGATGCGTGATAACCTCAAGGACGATGGGAAGGAGACTCATCCCAGCAATCGGAATATGAACTGCGATAATGTAGGCCATGGCCTTTCGAAGGTTATCGAAAATCCGGCGCCCCATCCTGACGCCTGCAACAATGGCATCAAATGCATCGTCGAGAAGAACAAGGTCTGAAGCTTCGCGAGCGACATCCGTTCCCCTTTTACCCATAGCCATTCCAATATTCGCCGCTTTGAGTGCCGGCGCATCATTGACACCGTCCCCAGTCATAGCAACGACTTCCCCTTGGGCCTGAAATGCCCGAATAATCCGAAGCTTTTGCTCTGGAACGACGCGTGCGAAGACGCTAATGGTGGGCAGAACCTTTTGAAGGGTCTGATCAGACATCTGCTCAAGCGCATCCCCAGTTACAATCAACCCCTCATCAAGGCCAATTGTTCGCCCAATATGCTTTGCCGTGAGGGGATAATCACCCGTGATCATCACGATACGAATACCCGCGGTTCGACAGAGATGGACGGCATCTGGAACCTCTTTCCTAATCGGATCCATAAATCCCAAAAGACCGACGAATTCAAAATCGAAATCATGTTGAATGGCCGGTAACCCCTGACTGAGCGAACGTGCCACACCCAATACCCTTAAACCTGATGCTGCCATCCGGTTAATATCCTTGGTGATCCGTTTGGATTGGTGATCTGATAGGTGGCAAAGATCCATAATGGCTTCGGGCGCCCCTTTTGCGGCGACTAACAGTTTGGCTTCGCTGGCGATTCGCCATGCATACGACATCGCCAACAGATCTTTGGTCAGGGGATATTCCCTCTGTAGAACCCACTCTTGATGAATATGGTCAGACGCATGCCGCTGCCCCATGGATAACAACTCTCGCTCCATAGGATCAAAAGGATCAGGCTGGCTCGCCAGAATGGCTGTTTCGATGAGTCGGTGGTGGGATTCTGGGATGTCGACTTGGAGTTGTTGCCCTTGTAGACATTGTCCAGCCGCACAAAGACCCCAAAGTTGCATTCGATTTTCCGTCAACGTTCCGGTCTTATCGGTGCAGAGTACCGTCGTGGCACCTAGCGTCTCTATGGCATGGCTATTCCGCGTGAGTACTCGTATCTTTGAAAGCCGAAAGGCACCCAGCGCAAAAAAAATGGTCAGGACAACAGGAAACTCCGAAGGAAGGATGGCCATGGCCAAAGTCAAACCGGACAGAATTCCATTCAGCCAGTCTCTATAGACTATTCCGAAGACCACCGCGATTCCCGTACACAACGCGACACCAACCAGAGCCAAGCGCTTAACCAGACGCCGTGTTTCCATTTGGAGGGTCGTTGGAGCGGTATCAATGGATACGAGGCTGGTTCCGATCTTTCCAAGTTCAGACCGATTGCCAGTGGCCGTGACTCGAGCCAGGCCACGTCCAGCGACGATCAATGTGCCTGAATAGAGGTAGGGTTGGTCGTCACCCCCAGGCTGGATGTGTTTGTGATCAGGATGCCAAAGGACCTTACGGACAGGTAAAGCCTCCCCAGTAATCAGCGATTCATCGATGGCAAGGTAGCTACCGTCAATGAGGACTGCGTCGGCAGGTATGCGATCACCTTCGTTAAGCACCAAAAGGTCGCCGAGAACAATTTCGCGCCCCACGATTCGAACCGGCTCGCCGTCCCGAATCACCAAGGCTCTTGGGCTTGATAGGTCACGCAGAGCTTCGAGCGAGTGCTCTGTCTTGGCCTCTTGATAGAGTGAGATCAAGATGACCACCATCACAAACACTAAAAGGATGAGGGCTTCCTGGGGTTCCCCTAATAGAAAATAGGTGCCACCGCATCCAAGCAGCAGCAGCAGCATCGGCTCTTTGAGAACATCCAGCAGCATTCTCCAAACACTGCGAGCATGGCCACCAACCAACTCGTTGTAGCCATAGTCCTTCAGATATTGAGAAGCCTCTTGATGGCTGAGTCCGTTTCTTGATCTATCGATGGTTGGGGTCGGTCGTCTGTTTGGTACACTTTCTGAATGTTTCATGAAAGCAAAAGCTCGGCATTGCCCGAATCACCTCTATCTAATGGGGCCATCAGGGTCCGATCGGCCCTAGTGCTTCTGCTTTTAGGCTTGGGATTCATCGTGCTTCGTCCATTAATTGAGGCGATCCTCTGGGCCACCATTTTAACGATCCTTTTCGAGCCCCTTCATCGCTGGCTCCTGGCGCGATTCCCATCTCGACAGATCATTGTGCCATTAAGTATTTCTTTAGGTACTGGACTATTGATTATGGGGCCCTTGATCTGGGGCTTGTTGGAAATTCAATCCGAAGCGAATCTCGCCTACCACAAGCTGTCGAGAGAGGGGTCGATCTTGGCATTGAATGTTCCAGACCAATGGGTTGAAATTCCGATTATAGGTCAATGGCTCCATGATGCTGTCGCTGTTATACCGAGGGAGGCCCAATCCATCATTCTCGAATTCAAGGATCTGATTCCTTTAATAGGTCGGGGTATCGGCGCCCTCCTCCGAGGACTATCGAGCCAACTGCTCCAACTCATTCTGACAGGCATTACACTCTTCTTTTTGCTCAAGGAAGGGGGGGACATCCTCGCATCTATCAGAAAAGGATTAGCCGGGGTGATCGGACCTAGCCTGAATGATTACTTTGAAACGATCAGGTCCACAGTCTATGCGGTCAGTTTCGGATTCATTGGGAGTGCCGCGGCCCAAGGCCTCATCGCCTCACTGGGCTATACCCTCTTGGGCCTTCAAACCCCGTTACTGCTTGGCATAGCATCGGCGATGGCCTCTTTGATCCCTGGTTTGGGGGCATCTTTAGTCTGGGGCCCCATCGTCATCGGCCTCATCATAGACCATCAAACCACAACGGCCATTGCAGTTGTCCTATGGGGAATTCTAGCCATACATCCCACAGACAATATCCTGAGACCCCTTCTTATCAGCCATCTGCTGCATTACCCCATCATATTGGTCATTTTTGGCGTCATAGGGGGTATTTTGGCCTTTGGCTTGGTCGGCATATTTACCGGCCCCTGCATTTTGGTCACGTTGATGAAGGTTTGGCGTCAATGGGCACATCTCTCTCCCACCAACCAAGATTAAGCGACATCATCTGGACGCCTTGGCTTAAAGCGCATCATAGAGATCATGAAGCCCGTCAATGGAGGGCTTTTGCCTAAGACGGTGGAGAAAGTTGCGTTCTAGGTCAGGATAAAGGGATTTGAACTTACGACGGCGCCCTCCCATCAGCGCTTGCCACCGATGTTCAAAATCGAGTGGCTAATCTGATTGGTCCTTAGAACATCGAACGACGACTCTTCAAGGATCAGAGGGTAAGTCCAGAGGATCTGTAGAAACCTCCTCAAAACAACACCCCACGAAGCATCTTACGGTTGTTGTGAACTGATGCTCGACATCACACTCAGGGCGGTCTTAAAGGGGTCGCTCGAAACGCTGATTTCCCCCCGGAGAGGATTATCAAGAACAGCAATAATGGCAACGTTTCCGGCAAGGTAAACCACATAGCCTGCTGTAAAAAGAAGATGGACTCGAAAGGACGGGAAATTAAAAAAGAATAAGATAGGGATACCAAGAAATGCGCCCCCAACAATCACCAACCAAAAGACTTTCGGGATTCCAAGGTTACTGGCATTGATCCGCATTCTTCGCAGCTCTATCATGGCAGAAAATGCCGTGACGGCTTCCGTGTAAATAATGGGTTGAGTCGTTGCCTTAGATTCATAACGTGCAATCTTCTGATGCAAAGCAGTGATCAATGCATTGCCGCTCGGAGCGACAACGCCATGCTTCTGATCAGGCCATTCAACCTCAATGATGTCCTTCGTGTATGTCTTAATGTCATCGAGGATGGCCTCGTGGGATGGATCATTCAGAACACTCACACATCGATATAACTGGATGAGTGAGGCTGATTCCTGATCAACAACCGAGTGCATCTCGTCATAATCTTGCCAGGTCGCGACGGCAACCAAGGCCAGCAATAGCCCGTATAACGTCCCGATGGCACTAAATATAGCGCTAACGGGCTGATCGTCCTTTTGCAATGGGCGAAAATATTTCTCGATCACGGGCCGGCTTGTGACCAGCCCGGCGAACGAAATGGTGAGAAAAATGAGCGTTATTCCGACACCCACCTGCCAGGTTGGGATATCGTAAATCCAAAAGAGATCCATTCAAACACCGCCCTGCTTTATAAAAGCGCCATAAGTGAAGATGAGGAATTTGGTCGGGGTGAAAGGATTCGAACCTTCGACTTCTTCCTCCCGAAGGTAGCGCTCTATCAAGCTGAGCGACATCCCGTTACGATGGAGACTTAAGCGCAGGTCACCTACCCTTGAACTGGAGCAAGTTTACGTAAGTCCTTTGAATGACTCAATCCCATCAGTCCGATGGTTGAGGACCTGCCTTAGTAGTTACGATCGACAGAGAATCTTGCAAGATCCTCAAGGGCTTGACGATAAGGCGATGGCGGCAAAACACTCAGGGCCGCAATAGCCTTATCGGCCTCCTCAACGGCGCGTCCTGAGGTGTAATCAATCGCGCCGGTCGACTTCACAACGGCAAAGACGTCCATAAACGCATCGCGATTACCCTCCTCGATCCCGCGGCGAAGGATGCTGGCCTCCGCCGTATTGGCATGGGCCATGGCATAAATCAGGGGGAGGGTCGGTTTGCCATCGGCAAGATCATCACCTAGATTTTTTCCGAGCTCTTCAGGTTTCGCCCGATAATCCAAGGCATCATCAATCAACTGAAAGGCAATACCCAAATGAAGCCCATAGCGCATCATGGATTCTTCCACCCCTTTTTCGGCGCCTGAAAGGACCGCCGCCAGCTGAAGTGCCGCTGAAAAAAGGATCGCCGTTTTACGGGAGATCACTTCAAGGTATTGGGCCTCAGTGGTTTCAGGATTGTTACAGTTCAACAGCTGCAGAACCTCGCCTTCCGCGATGGCCGTCGTGGTCTGCGAAAGGATGTCCATGATGCGAAGATTTTTGACCCGCACCATCAGCTCGAATGAGCGGGAATAGAGGTAGTCTCCAACGAGGACACTCGCCGAATTACCCCAAAGCGCATTGGCCGTATCACGTCCCCGGCGGAGCGTCGATTCATCAACAACATCGTCATGCAGCAATGTCGCGGTATGAATAAATTCAACCACTGCGGCCAGGGTGATGGCATGGCGGTCATCGCATGAGAGGGCTTTGGTCGCCAGCAAAAGCAACATGGGCCGTAACCGCTTGCCCCCGCTATTCACAATGTAGTGACCAATTTGATTGATCAGCACCACATCCGACTTCAACTCTTCGAGAATCAGTTGATCGACGGCGTTGGTCTCCACCTTAACGAGATCTCGGATAGAAGAGAAATCGATGGTGGCGGGCGAAGGAGCAGTTAAGGTCATAACGTTGTTGGTAAAAAGACGCCGCCCCATCAAAGGGGGAATATCGCCACTAAATCAAAGCCGTGATGCTAGGTTTGCGCAATGAGACTGTCAAGAATCAAGGCGCAGGTTACGAGTGATTAGGATCTCATCCGCTGACTGACGTTTCTTCTGAAGGGATTTCACCCTCATAAGGCGTTGCGAAACCACACTCCTTTTGAGGGCATACCTTCTCCGCCCCTCGGCGCTTCGTGATCTTTAGTGTCAACAGCGGCCATTGGCAATCAGGACAAGGTTCCTTGATCGGCGGATTCCAGACTGCATAACTGCAACTAGGATAAGTAGCGCACGAATAGAACAGTTTCCCGAATCTCGATTTACGCTTAGTCAGATTACCCTTGTGGCATTCTGGGCACTCCACCCCGGTGTCTTCCGGCTTTTCAAGCGGCTCAATGTGCTTACAGCCAGGATAGCCGCTACAGCCAATAAATTTTCCATAACGCCCCGTCTTGATGATGAGCGGCGATTCGCATTTAGGGCAGGTTCTCCCTTCAACGACTTCTGGGGCAACCTGGGTCCCGTCATCTTTCAAATTCCGAGTGTACTTGCATTCAGGATAAGTGGTACAGCCGATGAACCGACCATTGCGGCCGAGTCGAATAGACAACTTATTACCGCAGTCCGGGCAAGCCTCATCCATTTCCTCATGCGTCACATCCTGACGTTTGAGACTCTCATCCTTCTCCTCGACTAACCGAATGAAGGGATCCCAGAACTCCCGCATGAGAGGAATCCAATTCTTTTCACCGCGGGATACGGCATCGAGATCATCTTCAAGATGCGCGGTGAAATGATAATCCACGTAGCGAGTAAAGTGATCGGTCAAAAACTTATTAACAATCCGGCCAACGTCGGTCGGATGGAATCGTTTAGTCTCAAGCTCGGCGTATTTTCGCTGTTGCAGGGTCGATATGATGGAGGCGTAGGTCGAGGGACGGCCTATCCCGTATTCCTCAAGGGTCTTCACCAGACTCGCTTCAGTAAACCTTGGGGGTGGCTCGGTGAAATGCTGCGTTGAGAGAATATCCAGCAGCGAGACGGCCTGACCTTGCGTCAACTGAGGAAGAAATCCTTCCTCATCCTCTGCGGCGTCATCATCTTGACCTTCAAGATAGACACTCATGAATCCAGGTGAAGCCACCGTTGAGCCATTGGCTCTAAAAAGGCCTTCCAAGCCATCACCGCAGGCCAAATCGACAGCGACCGTGTTGATCGTGGCGTGGATCATCTGTGATGCCACTGTCCGCTTCCAAATCAGGGCATACAGCTTGAGCTGGTCAGGACTCAGGTGCGCCTTCACTTCATCAGGAACTCTGAATGCTGAGGTTGGTCGGATGGCTTCGTGAGCTTCCTGAGCATTCTTGCTCTTCGTCTTATACTGAGGAGGCTTATCAGGCACATTGACGGGGCCAAATCGCTGAGCAATCAATTCCCGGAGCTCCGTGACCGCATCATTGGCCAGAGTCACCGAATCGGTCCGCATATAGCTAATGAGACCCACGCTTTCGCCACCAAGATCAATCCCTTCATAGAGCTGCTGCGCCACCGTCATCGTCCGTCGCGTGGTAAAACCAAGCTTTCTTGAAGCTTCCTGCTGAAGGGTTGATGTCGTGAAGGGGGCTGCGGGATTTCGTTTGCGTTCCTTTTCCTCGACTTTTTGGACCGTCAATTTTCCTTGCGCGGCCACCGTCAACAAACTCTGCGCAGCATGGGCCTCGGTCTCGCCGGTGATGCTGAACTGCTCCATCTTGTTCCCTTTAAGATGGGTCAATCGGGCTTTGAAGGCCTGCCCTTCAGCCGATGCGTTGGCCACAATAGACCAATATTCACGACTGATGAATTGTTCTATTTCTAGTTCTCTCTCAACAATCATCCGAAGTGCAGGGCTCTGCACGCGACCCGCTGAGAGTCCCCGACGAATCTTCTTCCACAGCAACGGCGAGAGCTTAAAACCCACCAGGTAATCAAGCGCTCGACGCGCCTGCTGAGCATTGATGAGATCGATTGAGAGCTCCTTGGGATTTTCGATGGCCTCGGTCACCGCGCGCTTCGTAATTTCATGAAAGACCACCCGATAAACGGGCTTATTGGTCAGGAGCTTTTTCTGTTGAAGAATTTCATGGATATGCCATGAAATCGCCTCTCCTTCGCGATCTGGATCGGTGGCTAGAAAGAGCGCATCGGCCTGTTTTGCGGCCTTAGCAATGGACTGAACGTGCTTCTCATTGCGGTCAATGAGTTCGTACCGCATCGCAAAGTCTTCATCCGGATTGACTGCTCCCTCTTTGGGCACTAAGTCCCTCACATGACCGTAGGAAGCAAGGACCTGATAATCCTTACCAAGGTACTTCTCAATGGTCTTGGCCTTGGCGGGAGACTCTACTATGACGAGGTTATGACCCATCTTGGTTCATTATTATTGTGCGTGTTCGCATTAAAAGGGGAAGGAGGGATCTTTGTATCAGGTCTACTCTAATGTAAAGATTGTGGCAAATTACCATAGACTAGGTGCTCCATTCTTGCAAAGGCCAGTTCCTCATCCGGCTGACTAAACAAGACCATCAACACCATCCATTTAAGGTTATCCAGCGTGAGATGGGCTTCATCCAGCGCCATCACCCGATCAATCACCAGTTCGCGACTCGCGGGCGTCAAAATGCCAGACTGCTCCAGAAACATCAAAAGGCCACGACCCTCAGAATCCAATCGAGCCTCCTCCGCCCCTGAAAAAACCCGAAACGCTGGGGTGGAGACCGTTTTGATCTCGTGGTTTTCGGTCAGGGTATCGAGCCAATCCAGTGCCTTGGATATTTCAGCTTGGGGGAATCCGGCCTCCAAAAGGTCGGTACGGACCTGATCAACATCCGCTTGATCATCAGCGTCGCCATCCATGAATCTTTCAAAGAGATAAATCAGCACATCGAACACGTTTTCTTTCATGAACACCCTGATGGTTAGGATCGAGGATAATAGGATGGTAACAGGATCGTCGGCTCGCGCACGGGGGAATAGAGTCCGTCTGAGAGTCCAACGCCCCCCTTCATGGCATCAGCCTCATGACCGCTCCTATTTAGAGTATCCACAGACATTGCGGCGGGCGCAATGTTTTTAGCCGCCGCTCGCTAGTCCCTTGATTTTGTGGGCCGACATCCCAAGATCGTCAACATGAAGCGGCCCCACTCCGCTACACCCCCCCT
>CAILMG010000062.1 GCA_903835265.1 uncultured Methylococcus sp. | reverse complement strand
GATGGACCGCATCAAGCGAGATCCAAGACACGAGGGTCTTCTCATTCTTAAAGCAGAGAATGGTGTGACGAAGCGTCTTTTCGGTGACTGGTCAATGAATACCGTTCGCTTAGATGGCATGAGTGACATGCTGATGCAGGCGATAAGAATTATGTTGGAGAATATTACGGATTCTCACCGAATTATTGAGCGATATACCCAGCCTGCGGTGCTCCAGTTTATGACGGAGGGGGTTAACCCTCTCACTGTCCCCGTGATGAAAACGGAGCAAGTCATCTTGTTTGGGGATATTGTCGCCTTTTCATATCTTTCTGGCCTTTATCCTGTCGAAGAGGTGGCTGAACTGGTAAATCTCTATCTGGATATTACATCCAGAAATATCGCAAAAAATGGTGGGCAGGTGACCAAGTATGTGGGGGATTGTGTGGTTGCTCATTTTCCACCCAATCGTGCCGACGATGCGGTTAGGTCCTGCGTTGAAACACTCAGAAGCATCCAAGAGCTCCGAGCATCAGCCGGTGACTGTAGGCTTCAGAAATTCCTTTATTGTGGTTTTGGGATCAGTAAAGGCTTGGTGATTGAAGGTAATATTGGTTCATCCATCAAGATGGATTACACGGTGCTTGGTGACATTGTGAACCTTGCCGCGCGATTAGAAAGTCTGACCCGTGAAATTGGAAAAGGGATTGCGTTGACGGAGGTGGTCCGAGATGCTTGCGAAGAAAACTGGAATTTTATTCGTGCTGGGGAATTTACCTTGAAAGGTCAAAGCGTTCCACAACCCGTCTATTCGATAGCCGATCCTGCGGTGGATGATATGAAGAGTTATGAAGAGATATTAAAAGTTGTTGCTGCAGATTGTTGCGAAATCCACCTCTGACGGTTTGGCGATACGAGGATTTTTTAAAAAGCCATCAAAGGCAGATTGATCGCAAGTGAGCGGTTGGGTGTTTTAGGGCCGATCGTCATGGTTGAAGCCTCTGATCAATAACGACAGGCGCACCTTGATGGGGCCCCCGTGAGCGTCCTGTTGATAGGGAGTTTCTTGATCCTCTGTCGCGAGAGCGCCCAAAAGAGATGGCCGCCATGGGTGGCGTTTTATTCCTGGATGGTGATCTCCCAGGCTTTTTTGGATTTTAAATCCTTAAGGAGATTGGATTATCTAAAGCTTAGAAGAAAATTGCTGTTGTCATCATAACGAAAGACAGCTCCATTGAGAATCGGGCACGAAGGTTCTCCCTAGGGGCTGATGAGATGATTCAAAAACCTTATACATTGAATGATATGATCAAAGTCGAAGCCTTAGCCGAAAGATTCGAAGCTACTTTTTGGGGAGCCAGAGGGACACTTCCGGTGTCTGGTGAGGGCGCTTTGAAATATGGTGGCAACACCTCCTGTGTCGCTATTGATATTGGCGCTGACCGCCATTTCATTTTTGATGCAGGGACAGGTCTTAAAAAGTATTCGAAATACTTAATGAAAAAGACGGGTGGGAAGTTCGACGGATACGTCTTCATTTCTCATCCACATTGGGATCACCTGAATTGCTTGCCTTTCTTTACGCCGATCTATATTCCAGGTAATCGCATTACTTTGATGGGCCCTCCGCAGGATAATCGATCCTTTCGGGACCTCTTGGATGGCCAAATGGATGGCACCTATTTCCCTATTACGGTCGATGCCTTTGGGGCGGACGTTCAATACGGCGACATGCGCGAAGGTCAACACTATTTCGATGGCGTTTCCCTGAGAGCGTTCCATCTAAAGCATCCTGGGTATTGTCTTGGCTATCGTATCGATCATGCAGGTGCATCGCTCGCCTATATCACCGATAATGAATTAGGTAACATCGATATCGATGATGATTTCGTTGAGAGGCTCGCTGAGTTTCTCAAGGACGTTGACTTTCTTATTCATGATGCAACCTATTTCGATCATGAATACAGTCATAAGGTGAGTTGGGGGCATTCGAGTGTTGCGCAGGTGGTCGCTCTGGCGCATAAGGCGCAGGCCAAAAAACTGTTCTTATTTCATCATGATCCTGACCATAGCGATGATGATCTCGATATCAAGCTTGCTGAAGCCTTCGATGTGATGGCGCAATTAGGAGCCACTTTTGAGTGTTTTATCGCCGCGGAAGGCGATACCTGGGATGTGGTTCAGGGTCATCGTATTCCGTGATCCTTAACTTAAGCATCGCTTTTTGTGTTGGGCCCTCGCCCATCGCTCAGGTTCGGTGAACTTTTTCCGTGAGCGCTTTGATGTTTTTTGTGTTGTTGTTGGCCCCCTCCTGAACGGCGTTCCTGACCAGCTTTTCAAATGGCCTCAATAAGGGGTCTAGCACCGGAAATTCGAAAATAAATGTGAGGTGCGTGGCCGTTGGTTGATGTGTCGATTGTTCAAATCGATATAAGCAACGATATTTCTTCGCGACGTCTTCAAACGTAAGGCACACATCTTCCTCGAACTGCGTGACCACGAAGGTCGATTGGGTTTGACGACCGTGATCTGCTCTGATTTGTTGCATTTGGCTGCCGACCTTCATTGCCCCTTCAAAGTCCCGCTTTAGGTCAATGACTTCAGATGACCAGCGTGGGTAGTTATCAAAAAAATCATGCCCAACAAAAGAGAATACGGCTTCAATAGGCGCGTAGATCAGAATGTTTGACCTTCCAATCACTGGCTTTGAGGGGCCAAAGAGCACGTTCTAACTCCACAACTTAAAACGGTTCGTGGGAGTAGCCGTTGTTAGGGCGTTCTCCCACCATTCAAATGACCCCTCTTTCTTTATGAAGGAGAGGATACTTAGAGATTTTCTTCTTTGAGGCTCTGAAGCGGAACCCCGTGGTATTTTCCGGTCAATGTTTTTAGGAAAGCCACAATGTCAGACACCTCGCTTTGACTGAGCTCCTTACCGACTTGAACGGTGGCCATTGTTCTGACGGCTTCTTCCAATGTGGCGGCTGATCCATCATGGAAGTAAGGCTGGGTCACTTCAACATTACGCAGATTGGGTACTTTAAAGACATGTCGGTCGGCTTCATTGTGGGTGACATTAAAGCGGCCATTGTCGACATCAGTGAGCGTTGACCCTCTTTTGGCGAAATAATCTTGACTGGTTCCAAGCTTCTCATAAGACATCCCCCCGAGCGTCGGTCCGAAATGACACGATGCGCAGTCCATCTTGAAGAGGTAATAGCCGTTTCTCTCTTCGGGTGTCAGTATGTGGTTATTGCCTCTTAAGTACTCGTCGAACTTCGAGCCGCCGGTAATCAGCGACTCCTCATACGTCGCAATCGCTTGGGTGACAGTTAATAGGGTGATGCCCTGATCGGGGTAGAGGGCTGAAAAATCCTTTGGGTAGCTGTCATCGAGCTTCAACGCCTCGAGGACATGGCTCCAATTCGCGCCCATTTCGCCGGGATTAGCTACAGGGCCTGCGGCCTGTTCGGCCAAGTCTTTGGCGCGGCCATCCCAAAATTGCGCGAGGTTATAGGCGGCATTGAATACACTGGGGGAGTTGATCGGTCCTTGCTGCCCTCGAATGCCGGTGGCGACTCTCGCCTGATCGGTTCCCCCCTTGGTCAAATCATGGCAGGAAGCGCAGTTCATGGTTTGATCGCCTGAGAGCCTCCGATCAAAAAAGAGACGCTTTCCGAGAAGGACTTTGTTTTGGTTCAAAGAGACCGTCAGAGGGAGCGGCTGGATCGGTTCCCCTTTTAGGGTCGGAGCAGTGTCGTGGCTCCAAGCGAGCTGTTCTCTTTCTTCAGCGATCCAGGCAAGCATCGCGGCCTTTTCTTTCTGGTCAAGTTGGCCAGTCCAGTGCATCGATAGATAGAGGTTGGGTGGCATCGAGTCGTTACGAAGGACGCCTTCAAGCCGAGCGAGCATTAAGGGGGTGAACTTGGTTTCCCCGCTATACATGGATTTACTTATTTCGAGTCTCGCTGAGGCGGTTTTGATGTCCTTCTCCATCAGCTGCTCAGCGATCGGCAACTTGGCATAAAAGGGGAAGCGGGTCATCCCGGGGGAATGACAATCCACGCATTTATTTTGCAGAATGTTCGAGGCTGCCTTAAAGCTCGGGGAGGTTCCTTGAGAGAACGCAATGGACTCATTCTTGCTGGTTAATCCCAGCATATTGGATAGCGGCAGGAATAAAACGAAGGCAATCAATGCAATCACTATCTGTTTTTTGTGTTTCATATGCCGTACCATTTTTTTAGGCCAAGACGGTTGGTTGGGAAGGTGTTGCGAGCAGCCCTTTGCTGCTCTCTAGGGAGTTGTTCGGTCAGGTGACTTTCTGAAAGCCATCGAATCACGCCCCTCTCTTCATTAAATTTCTAACCTTTCGAGTCGAGTGAGGGCCTTAAGTTCCCTCTTGACAGGTCATCTAGCCGGCCCAGCATTTGATTGAAGCGGTGAATCAAGGTCTGGGTGCCTTGGTCGACCTCATGAAGACGAAGGACCTCACCCTCTATCAAAAACGCATGGGGTCCTGAGGCTTCCTATCGGCTTTGATTGCTCGAGAGATCAATCATTGAGGGTTGGTTCTTAAAGGAACTGACGTTTCACTTCTTTGAAATCCTAGCCAAGCAGGGCGCTCGCGCACTACAATGGTAGGCTTTACTTCAAGGGTCCTTTGGTTGGGCTGCTTGGGTGTGATAAAGATCTGCCGGTGGCGCCCATGGATGATGCTTTGGGGCCAGGGGATGCTTCGCCGTCTCCCCTCTCGGTTGACCCATTGCCTTTTCACTTTCGGATATCAGCAGCAGGATAGAGTCCCGAGATGGGAGAAGAACTAGATGAGGAGCTGGTCCGGCGGGTTCAGCGGGGCGACAAGAAGGCATTTGATGCGCTCGTCATCAAATATCAATACAAGATCGCCCAGCTAATCAATCGCTACATCAAGGACCACCATGAGGCCATGGACGTTGCTCAGGAGACGTTCATCAAAGCTTATAGGGCCTTGCCGGGCTTTCGCGGGGAGAGTGCCTTTTATACTTGGCTCTACCGAATCGCGATCAATACGGCCAAGAATCATCTCTCGATGAGAAGCCGCCGACCCTCCGATGATGAAATAGAAATCGAAGATGCGGAACAATTTGAGACCGGGACACGTCTGAGGTCTTACG
>CAILMG010000061.1 GCA_903835265.1 uncultured Methylococcus sp. | reverse complement strand
GGGCCAGTGGTCTGCCCCTGGAATCAGATCTTTTAGTTGCGAGAGCATCTGACAGCCATTACACACCCCGAGGGTGAAAGTGTCCTCACGCTTGAAAAAGGTCTCAAAGCCGGCCCTCACCGTGGGATTCAAAAGAATGGACTTGGCCCAACCGCCCCCTGCCCCGAGCACATCGCCATAAGAGAATCCGCCACACGCCACTAAGCCTTTGAAATTTTGAAGATCGACCCGCGCCTCAAAGAGATCGCTCATATGGACATCGACCGCCACGAAACCTGCACGCTCAAAGGCCGCCGCCATCTCGACATGACCATTCACCCCCTGCTCACGAAGGATGGCGACCCGCGGACGAGGCCCTTCATCGAAACAGGACCCTCGTGACGCCTCAAGATCATAGGTCAGATGAACACTCAGACCAGGATCCTCATCATTCGTGATGGCGGTAAATTCCTGCCGGGCGCACTCTGGATTATCTCTGAGGGCCTGCATTCGGTAACTGGTCTCAGACCAGATCGACTGCAGCTTTGCTCGACTCCCCTTAAAGAGAGTGACCCCATCACGATGGACCCATAGATGCGGCTCGAGGGTCGGTTTACCGAGGACATGAACCTGACTCAGAAGGCCCGCTTTTTCAAATCGCCCAAGAATAGCTTCGAGGAAGCCATCTCGAATCTGAATGACCGCCCCAAGCTCCTCATTAAATAAGATCTCAAGCGGGGTACCCACCAACCCCTGAAGGTCGATCGAAAGGCCCATGCGGCTCGCAAACATCATTTCAGCCAGCGTCGCCAAAAGACCCCCATCGGAACGGTCGTGATAGGCCAGAATCTGACCACCTTCAAGGAGATCACCGAGCACATCAAAAAACGCCTTGAACGCTTGGGGGTCATCAAGATCCGGAGCCTCATCGCCCAATTGGCCATAGACCTGCGCTAACACGGAAGCACCGAGGCGGTTCCTTCCTTGACCGAGATCGATCATAAGGAGCGTAGTTTCAAGATCTCTTGAAAGTTCAGGCGTCAAGGTCGATGCAACATCTCCCACCGGCGCGAACGCCGTGACAATCAGCGACAGCGGCGCACGCATGATCACCTCCTGATCGCCCTGATGCCAAACGGTCTTCATCGACAACGAATCCTTACCGACAGGAATCGCAATGCCAAGGCTCGGGCAAAGTTCTAGCCCAATGGCCTTTACCGTATCAAACAGACGAGCATCCTCTTCCTTGGAACCCGCCGCGGCCATCCAGTTCGCGGAGAGCTTCACATCAGAGAGTCGCTTGACCTTGGCGGCACGCAAATTGGTGAGCGCCTCACCCACCGCCATTCGGCCTGAGGCAGCGGCGTTGATCAGGGCTAAGGGGCTTCTTTCGCCCATGGCCATCGCTTCCCCGGTTTGGGCCTTAAAACCGGTCGCAGTGACCCCCACATCGGCGACTGGAACCTGCCAGCGCCCGACCATCTGATCCCGCGCCACTAAACCCCCAACGGAACGATCGCCAATATGAATGAGGAAGCTCTTATCAGCCACAGCGGGATAGCGAAGCACCCTTGACACAACGTCTGCCAAATCGACATCACCCAGTTCTAGAGGTAATAAACCAGGCGCCTTATGGACGGCTTCCCGCTCCATCTTCGGGGGCTTTCCAAATAAGAGGGACATCGGAATATGGACGGCATCCTCATTGAGCAAGCGGTCTTTCAGAATCAGCTGCTTATGAAGGGTGGCGGTTCCTATGACGGCATAGGGACAGCGCTCCCGCTCACAAAAACCCCGAAAGGCGGCCAGTGATTCTGGTTTTAGGGCAAGAACATAACGTTCCTGGGATTCATTGCACCAGATTTGCATCGGCGACATCCCAAGTTCATCACTGAGGACCTCCCGAAGTTCGAAAAGACCGCCCCGATCAGCATCATGAATAATTTCAGGAACCGCATTGGAAAGGCCGCCCGCGCCCACGTCATGAATCGAAAGAATCGGCGTTTCATCCCCCAGGGCATTGCAGCGATTGATGACTTCCTGACAGCGCCGTTGCATTTCAGGGTTGCCGCGCTGGACGGAGGCAAAATCAAGCGCTTCCGAGCTCTCCCCCGAGGCGACCGATGAGGCTGCACCGCCGCCAAGGCCGATGAGCATGGCGGGTCCTCCCAAGACCACAATAGGAGCTCCTTCAGGGATCGGATGCTTACCGAGTTGTGAGGGACGAATATTGCCCATACCGCCCGCCAGCATGATCGGCTTATGATAGCCGCGAAGCCCTAGGCCATCGGGATCTGCCTGTTCGAAAGTCCTGAAATAGCCGCAGATGTTGGGACGACCGAACTCGTTGTTGAAGGCCGCACCACCCAAAGGACCCTCGAGCATAATGTCAAGGGCTGAGGCCATGCGCGATGGCTTCCCATGTTGGATTTCCCAAGGCTGCTCAAAATCTGGGATATGAAGGTGGGATACGGAAAATCCCGTCAAACCCGCCTTGGTATGAGACCCCCTCCCGGTGGCGGCCTCATCCCGGATTTCTCCACCCGATCCGGTCGCCGCCCCCGGGAATGGGGAGATGGCGGTCGGGTGATTGTGGGTCTCGACCTTCATCAAGAGATGGGCCGGCTCCTTGAGATATTGATATTCCTGATGGTCCGGATGCCTCAGAAAGACGTCAGCCAGAGGCCCCTCGATCACGGCCGCGTTGTCACTGTAGGCTGAAAGAATGCCTTCGGGTGTCACCTTGCTGGTATGACGAATCATCCCAAAGAGGGTATCGGCTTCATCCTGCCCATCCATCTGCCAGCGGGCATTAAAGATTTTATGTCGACAGTGTTCGGAGTTGGCCTGGGCAAACATCATGAGTTCGACATCGGATGGATCCCGGCCCAGCGCGATAAAGCTGTCGTTCAAATAATCAAGCTCGTCATCGGACAAGGCGAGACCCAGAGAGGCATTGGCTAAGGCCAGGGCTTCCCTTCCTTCCCTGATGACAGGGACTCTTTGAACCGGCAAAGGGGTGTGATGCGAGAAGACCTTTTGCAGGGCATCCGGCGACAAGACCGTTTCGGTCATTCGGTCATGCACCAATGCCTCCACCCGTTGTCGTGCAGCAGGGGATAGAAGACCTTCGTGGGCAATCACATAACGCCGTCCCCGCTCGATCCGAACGACTCGCTGAAGCCTACAAAGCCTTGCTATATCGGTTGCCTTGCTGGACCATGGGGACACCGTCCCTAACCTTGGAACCACCAGGATCTCAAGCCCTTCCAGCGTACTGCTGGCCAAAGGGCCCTCCTCAAGCACCCATTGAAGACGCTCTGCTTCATCGGCGGGGAGCGCCTCAATGACCTCCACCAAATGAAGGACTTCAGCAAAAACGCCAATCACACAGGGTTCGATCGCCTGGAGCGCTTCAAGAAGGCCCTGCCGGCGGAAATCAGACAGCGCCGCCGCGCCCTTGAAAGTGAGGATCATCGACATCGGTCTATCCGGATGAATGAAGAAGATGGAGCCCCTGGATCAGGCCAGGGGCACTGACTGGCCGTTTCAGGAAGCCGACTTGTCGTGTTTGCCGCCTTGAGTAATTTCCTGCAGCGTGGCATTCAATTCTTTCAGGAGATCAATCCCGGGGCCATCACGAAGAGGCTGCCCCTCCATATCCTGAACGAAAACGGAGGTCACGTTGCTGCGGGTTTCGAGCTTGATCCGATACTCCTTCGTGCCCCCACCCGCATTGGCAAACATATCAGACACATCGCCAAAAAATCCTCGATCTTCGTAAGGCTTTTGTTCCTTGGCGTAATGCACGAAATAAAGGCCATCGGAGCGATTCTGATCGACGATCTCGAGTTTCATCCGACCCAGGGCCTTATTGACCTCAGACCAAGACGTCTCAAAGGGTGCCTGAATCTCGATCAGCGGAATATCCTGAGTGCTCTGGGCCAAGGTCGGTTCTGCATGCTGTCCGTCAGCCTTATGCGCGCTGTATTCCTCCTTGGTCATTTCGGCGTCTGGAGCCGGGGTCGCCTCGCGCCCCGAGCTTTCGGGCGTCGGCTCTTCGGCCGCCGGAGACTCCCAAGCCTCGCGGCGACCCCCACTGGCGCCTTCGATGGTCGATGAGGTCAGATCAGGGGGAATCTCAAGCGCTGCAATATCGGAGCTGTAGAGGTATTCTTTATGCTTATCAGGGAACCAGCTACTGACAATGGTGCAGCCTGAAAGGGTCAGGGGGAGAAGCAGTGCCCAAAGAGCCCAGCACCTCAAGGAGACAAGCTTACGCATGGGCCGACTCCTTCAACGCGCCTGCGGCCTTTAGCGCTCTTCGCACCGCGTCGTGGCAAGACGATGAGAGCCAGGTTAGCGGCAACCTAATGCCTGGCTGTATGAGCCCCATTTCCGCCAGCGCCCATTTGACAGGGATCGGATTCGATTCGATGAAGAGGTCACGATGCAAGGCCCTCAAGCCGGCATCGATCGACAAAACGGCCTCACGGTCCCCTTTGCCGGCAGCCGCACATAGTTCATGCATCTGGCGCGGCGCCACATTGGCGGTGACCGAGATCACACCATGCCCCCCCAAGAGACAAAATTCGCCGGCGGTCGCATCATCACCGGAATAGAGCAGAAAATCAGGGCCACAAAGTCTCAGGATGTCCCGAGCCCTCCCAAGATCACCGGTCGCTTCCTTGACCCCAATGATGTTCTTCATTCCTGCGAGACGAT
>CAILMG010000060.1 GCA_903835265.1 uncultured Methylococcus sp. | reverse complement strand
CGCTCCTCATTTTGGGGGGCGCTTTTTTTCGAGATGTTCTAGCGTATCCAGGTATCCACCGCGATTCCAAGGCCGATCACTAACCCCACCCACTGATTATTAAGAAAGGCCTTGAAACAGGCTTCTGGGTGACGATCCTTGATCAAGAACTGCTGATAGCCAAAGAGCATACTGGCAGCCGTCAGTCCCACCGCATAGCCCATTCCAAGTTCCGCTTCTTTTCCCACCAAGGCCAATAGCGCGATCATCGTCGCCTGAAGGAGGCCGATGATGGCCCGATCGTGGCGACCAAACAGGATGGCGGTGGATTTGACGCCGATCTTAAGATCATCCTCTCGATCCACCATCGCGTACATGGTGTCGTAGATCAAAGCCCAAAGGACGGTGGCAAGAAAGAGCATCCAGACGATGGGGGGAAGATGTCCTATTTGGGCGGCGAAGCTCATCGGAACCGCCCAACCAAATGCGATACCGAGATAGGCTTGGGGGAGATGGGTGTAGCGCTTCGTAAAGGGATAACTTGCGGCCAGGAAGGCGCCGGGGACGGCAAGGGCTATGGTTAAAAGATTGAGTTGGCAAACGAGGATTAGCGCCACGAGACAGAGGCCGACAAAAAGGATCAAGGCTTCCTTTGGCGTGACTTCGCCCGCAGGAATGGGGCGTTGCCGGGTGCGCTCGACATGAGGATCAAAATCACGATCGGCATAGTCATTGATGACGCAGCCGGCGGCCCGCATCAGGAGGGTCCCAAGGATAATCGCTAAGACGATGAAGGGATCTGGGTGTCCATGACCCGCGATCAACAGCGCCCAAAGCGAAGGCCAAAGAAGGAGGAGGATGCCGATCGGTTTGTCAAACCGCATCAAGCGCCAATAGGCGTTCAACTTTTTCATGATGAGGATCTGTCTTGATCAAGGAGTGATGGCAGAAAGAATTCGGCCACCAGAAGGGGGTGCCCTTCACCCAGTTGGTAAAGGGATCGTCGGCCCCAAAGAGGTTCTGGGTGTTGAGGGTCCATACCGGGTTGACGGGCCCGAATGCTCTGAGGCTTAAGACAACACATTTCCAAGCTCTCTCGGGTGAGACGGGGGTCCTTGAAGAGGATATGCCCTAAAGGTTGGTTGCCAAGATGACCTAGGCGCCGATCGGCATCGATGAGGGTCGATTGAGGAATAATGCTCCGCGCTAAGACCAGAGGCTGATCGTTCCCTTGAAGGGCGACCTCCCGAATGATCGCCCGCTGGTTTCGGGCCAATCCTAATGCGCGGCGTTCCTCGGCATAGCCTGACCCTAAGTATTGCTGGAGGACCACCACCCTAAATCCTTGACCCACCCTTTGAATCAGACGCTCCGTCAGCGAGCCTGATTCCTCGATCCAAGAAGCGATGATCTTCTCGCTCTCTGATCGAGGACGACCCCTAAAAAGGGTCTGACGCCACCTGGGTGAATGATTCAAAAAGCGGCTGGCCGGAGGCACGAATCGTCCTTAAAAATGGAAGCATTCTAGCAAATAGCAAAAGAGGGTTTTTACCCCAAGGCGCCTGATGATGAAGCCTGAGGTGACGCCGATGCTAGAATCAAACGCTGACTTTAAGATGAGCCCGATGGAGAAGATCGATGCTATTTAAGAGCGGACGCGAAAGCCAGAACGTTGAAGACCGGAGGAGTCAAGGTGGGCGGGGTGGTCTCCTTGGAGGAGGAAGAAGCCTTGGGGTTGGGACCTTATTATTGATCCTCGCCGGGGCCTATTTTGGGCTCGATCCCCGCCTGATTCTGGCCGTTCTTGAACCCACAGGAGCGCCTACCAGTGAGATGAGACGGGAGGCTCCAAGGCCCCCAGCGAACGATCAGGAGGCCCATTTTGTATCTTTGGTCCTCCAAGATACCGAAGTGACATTCGGTGATCTCTTTCAGCGCCATGGGCTTCGTTATCAAGACCCAAAGCTGGTCCTTTTCAGTGGTGCGACCCCAACGGCCTGCGGTATGGGGCAATCCGCCATGGGCCCTTTTTATTGCCCGCCTGATCAAAAGGTCTATATCGATCTTCGCTTTTATGATGACCTTAAAAAGCGATTCGGGGCCCCCGGGGATTTTGCTCAAGCTTACGTGGTCGCCCATGAGGTGGGCCATCATGTCCAGAACCTCCTCGGTATCCAAGATAAGGTCCAAGGGATGAAGGCTCGTTTGAGGCCGGTCGAAGCGAATCAACTGTCTGTCAGGATGGAACTACAGGCAGATTGCTTTGCAGGCGTTTGGGCCCACAATGCCCAAAAGGCGCGCGAGGTTCTTGAGGCGGGTGATGTGGAAGAGGGACTACGAGCCGCGAGCGCCATCGGTGATGATCGTTTGCAACGCCAATCTCAAGGTGTCGTCGTCCCTGAAAGTTTTACGCATGGAACCTCTGCCCAACGAGTGGCCTGGTTCAAAAACGGTCTCACCCAGGGCACCTTAGAGGCTTGTGACACCTTTGCGGCTGACCAGCTTTAAGAGGTGATGATCTGCCTGAGGGTATGGTAAAGAAGACCTCGGAGTAACCATCCCATGAGCGCTATCATGATTCGACCTACCACTCTCAAGATTGACCCCGATACCAGGAAGCGGGAGCAACGCTTCGCTGACGTTCGCCAGCGCAGTGCGCATTGGCTGATGTTGGAAGCCTTCCGTCAGGACGGAATCAAAGCGTGGAATGAATATCAGGCGACAGGCCTTCACCTCACGATGGAGGAGGCCGATACCTGGCTCTCTCAGCTTGAATCTGGGATCGACGCGGACCCGCCCGGATGCCACGTTTAATCTGGTCCCTCAGGCGTTGATCGATGTTCAGCGCCTCGACCGATTCCCTGGCTGATCGACTTAAGCGACTCCGGTGATATTGCGTTGTACCGCTTTGACGTAGAAACGGCGGTAACCTCTGGGGTTCATCACCAAATCAGAGATTCATAGAGAGAGGATGTCGAGTACCGGATGCATATCTCGGCCATCAATCGCATGATCGGCACGTTCCCTGACGATGGGCTTTGCATCGAAAGCTATGGATATGCCTGCAACGGCCATCATCTGAAGGTCATTGGCACCATCGCCGATGGCGACGGTTTGGCTCATGGGCGTGTTCGTTTCTTTAGCCCATGCCATCAAGGTTTGAGCTTTGGCTTCAGCATCCACGATCTCCCCCTGAAGGTGTCCTGTGAGTTCACCCTTGATGATCTCCAGTCGGTTAGCCTTCCAAAAATCAAGCTGAAGGGCTTCTGCAAGGGGATCTAGAATCTCGTGAAAGCCTCCAGAGACGACCCCAATATAGCCCTCTGCCCCCTTAACGCGAGCGATGAGTTCTTGAACGCCGAAGGTCACCGTGATCTCTTTTTGAACCTCTTCAAAGACCGACACCTGAAGCCCTTTCAAGGTCAGTACGCGCTGACGAAGGCTTTCTGCAAAATCCATCTCCCCCCGCATGGCCCGATCGGTGATCGCGGCGACCTCTAAAAGCGAGCCGGCCTTGGCGGCAAGAAGTTCTATCACCTCATTTTCAATCAGGGTGGAGTCGACATCGAGGACGACCAGATAGGGCTTTCGTTCTAATTCCATGGATTTGGGAGGGAAGGGCTCTAGGGGTGGTCAGATACCCGCCCCGTGGATGAAAAGTTCCTGGCGAACCTGGGCTTGGCTGATGTTGCTATCGGGGGGAACGCTCCTGGTGAGCCAGACGTTGCCGCCTATCGTTGATCCTTTGCCGATGGTAATCCGGCCGAGAAGGGTGGCGCCTGCGTATATGACGACATCATCCTCAACGATCGGATGGCGAGCATGGCCCTTAATCAACATCCCGTTTTCATCGGTCGGGAAGCGTTTAGCTCCGAGGGTCACCGCTTGGTAAAGGCGGACCCTTTCGCCGATGATGGTGGTTTCCCCAATGACAACCCCAGTGCCATGATCAATGAAAAAGCTCGGGCCAATGTGTGCGCCTGGGTGAATATCGATCCCGGTCTTAGAATGCGCAATTTCGGCAATCATCCGAGCGATCAGTGGGAGCTCCAGGCGATAGAGTTCATGGGCAAGCCGATGATTGATGATCGCAGCGATACCGGGGTAGCAGACCAGCACCTCATCCACACTCCTTGCGGCAGGATCTCCTTCAAACGCCGCGAGGAGGTCATGATCGAGGACCTTCCTGATCGTTGGTAGGGTTTTGATGAAGGCTTGAACCTTGGTGAGCGAGGCCTCATGGAGCGTGTCCCAGGCCGGGGTCATATGGCCTTTTTGCTCTTCGGCAAACCGCAATTCCCGATGAATCTGGCCGACCAAAAGACGCAGCTTGGCATCGAGGGTGTGACCCACGTAATAGTCGATGCCTTCATCGGTTTGCTCCCCCGTTCCAAGGCGGTTCGGAAAAAGGACAGTGGCAAGCCCCTCCACAATGTCATTGAGGACAGCCCGTGATGGGAGTTTAGGGGGATGTCTTTCGCGCTGACGATCGGCCAGCGATCGGTCCCGCATGCTGCGGAGTTCGCTAACGATGGGTGCGAGATTCAATGAAGAGGGATCAACGGGCATGGCGCGAAATTTTAGTCAGTCGCTTTAAGAGAATTCCTGGCCTTAAAGGGCCAGGCCTTGTGCATCAAAAAGGCCATCAAAGAGCGCCGTACTGAGATAGCGTTCGCCAGAATCAGGGAGGACGACGACGATGGTCTTGCCCTCATGTTCAGGGCGTTTAGCTAAGCGGAGTGCTGCAGCTGCTGCGGCGCCACAGGAAATACCGCAGAGAATGCCTTCTTCACGGGCCAGGCGGCG
>CAILMG010000059.1 GCA_903835265.1 uncultured Methylococcus sp. | reverse complement strand
CTGAAAGCCAGTATTCAGGCCTTTGGTAGCCACCATCAAGGATAAAGGCAAGGTATTCGCCCTGAGTCACCAAGCGGGATGCCAGCTCAAAGCCTTCCACAAACACGCGATGGCTGGGGCGTTCATTATCAAATGAAAATCCCTCGCCGTCATAGCCGATGGTCTTCAGTCCTTCTTCAATAAAGATCCATTTGAGGGCTTTAGCCGGTGAGAGGTGTGAGGCTTCCCATGAAGGATCATAGACAGGCTCTTGTGGGTTCATCGACAAAAGATGCTTGATATCCGTCAGCATGAGTTCTTGGTGCTGCTGTTCATGATGAAGGCCCAGGGTGATCAGTGATTGAATGGGGCTATCCCCTAACATTTGATCGCGAAGGGCGATCAGATCATGATCGATGGCCTTTCGGTACTCTAAGATGTCTTGAAGACTTGGGCGGGTCAGTAGGCCCCGCTGCGATCTTGGGAATTGGAGGCCTATCGCATTGTAGTAGGAATTGAAGAGGGCCTTGAAGGTCGGGTCAAAGGACTTGAAATCTTTTTTGAAAGGTTCAAGGATGAAGGTTTCAAAGAACCAGGTGGTGTGCGCGAGATGCCATTTTATGGGGCTTGCATCCGGCATGGATTGGGCGCAGCAGTCTTCGGCACTCAAAGAGGCCACAAGATCGAGCGTCCTCTTTCTAATGACTTCAAAAGTATCTGGATTGAGAGCTGCCTTGGTTTGATTCGATGAATGCATGTTTAACCCCGGAATTTATGAGGCTCCCTTTCTCGTGTCGAGACAAACCCTTGGCTTTATCAGGTTGAAATGTCCCGCTAGGAGGTTCAGTATCCAATCAGACAAAGTCTCCGAGCTTTTTCATCCCTTTATGATGCCATCTTTCGGCAGGCATAGAGCGACTTAGATTCTGTCCGATATCACCTAACGTTTGTTCCTGAAATCATGGTGTCTTAATGAAATCTCTGCATAAAAAGAAAGGTCTCGCTCAAATCTTGGGGCTCATGCTGTCCTTTTCGGCCGGAGTGGGTGCCGAGCAAGTCACCATGCAGACGGTTGTCATTGGTCATCCTGGGAACGTGGCTGATCCTCTAACCCTGCTCGGTGATGTTGGTTATGCCTTCAAGATGGGGAAGTTTGACGTCACGGATGAGCAGTACGCTGCTTTCCTCAATGCGGTGGCACAGTCGGATCCTCATGGCTTATTTAATCCCAAGATGGCCACCGATCCGATGGTTTCAGGGATAGCGAGGTCTGGAAAGTCAGGTCATTACAGTTACAGTGTGACGCCACCGGCGGGACCGATCCAAATTGCAGCGGCGACGACAGGGAAGCGTCCTGTCAGCTACGTCAGCTGGTTCGATAGTGCCCGATTCGCTAATTGGATGGCCAATGGACAGCCCATAGGGCGTCAAGGTATAAGAACCACAGAGAATGGTGCATACAACCTCAAAGATCCAAGGACAAGACGCGGCTTTGCTGTCCCGAGAAACACCATAAACCCCAATACCGGGGCGGCTCCCATTTATTCTTTACCCACCGAAAACGAGTGGTATAAAGCGGCCTACTACAATCCAACTTTGAATAATGGTGTGGGGGGCTACACGCTCTACGCCACTAATAGCAATACTTCACCTCTAAACACTCCGGGTTCTGGTCCAAACCTTGCGAATGTATACGCGCAGGGTTTATTTGCCGTGACCAAACAAAGCGGGCTTAATGCGCAGGCAAATTATTTGACGAGCGTTGGAAGCTACACTAAATCTCAAGGCCCCTTCGGCACCTTTGATATGAACGGCAGTGTCTGGGAGTTTATCGCTCCGACAACAGGCGGTAGTCCATTGGTCACCTTGCGTGGCGGTGGGTGGACCTCGTATTTTACCTATCTTCAGTCTAGTTATCGCCTGATCGGCAGCGCTTCAGGATCAGCCTTTAATGGGGGCTTTCGTTTGGCGAGTGGGGCAAACTCGTTATCCGGGTTGAATTATGAACTGGTTAAAATTGGTCATCCTCTCAACAAGAAAGATAAAACAGGATATGGGGCTGTCAATAAGGTTTTCTGGATGGGAAAATATGAGGTAACGATTGCCCAATACTGTTCCTTCTTGAACGCCATAGCCAAGACAGACACCTATGGGGTTTATGATCCGGCGATGACGAGTGTGTTGAATAGCGCTGGAGTCCAGCGAAGCGGGTCTTCCGGGAGTTATACGTACTCTCCCCTAAACAACGCCGGCGATAGCGCCCAGAGGCCTATCACGTTCGTTAATTGGTTTGACATTGCTCGTTTCGCCAACTGGATGTCGAACGGACAGCCTGTGGGCCTCCAGAGCGCCAGCACCACAGAGGATGGCGCCTACACGCTCAAAGGAGCGACTCCAGGCTACACCACGGTTCGTAATGCATTAAATCCAAATACGGGCGCAGAGCCGACCTTCTTCATCCCTACGGAAGATGAATGGTACAAAGCGGCCTATTACGGCCCATCGCTTCATATGGGCGCTGGAGGATATTATCTTTATGCCACAAGAAGCAACCATGCCCCTGGCAATCAAATTGGCGATAAGCCTAATATGGTCAATTTCATTGATGACTACTCTGGAACCTACTTCTACTCATTGACCCCAACTCCCCGCATTGAGCCGGATCAGAACTATCTGACGGATGTGGGTGCTTATTCAGGAAGCCCCAGCTATTTTGGCACCTTTGACCAAACCGGCATGCTTTATCAGTGGAATGACCTGGATGGGACCCTAGGCCCAACCCGAAGTTTAAGGGGGGGTTTCTATTTTGCAGGTGGTGGAGCCGCGCAGAGTGTAACCTCAAATCTGGCGTCACCCACGCGAGAGGCGAATGACACCACGTTCAGATTATCGGGGCCTAATTGATCCGGATATCGCCGTGTGTTCATGTGACATCTAGGGTTTAATTTTAGGCGTAGATGATGGATCTGAATTCACTCTCTTTATTAATCAATCAACGCATAGGAGAACAACTATGAAAAGGGAAGATCTCACAGAGAAGTTATTAGATATCAAGCGTGAAAACGACTGGTCATGGAAGTACATCACGGAATCTATAGGCGGCATGTCGCCCGTTATCATTACATCCGCGATACTGGGACAAATGAGACTTCCTTCGATCTTGGCGGAGAAAGCTGCAGATTTATTTGGGCTCACTGAAAATGAAAAAAAGATGCTGTCTGAAGTTCCGTCCAGAGGCATCCCGATGCCTCCAACGGATCCTCTTCAGTACAGGCTTTTTGAGGCTATCATGCTCAATAGCCCTGCATTAAAAGCTTTAATTGAGGAAGAGTTTGGTGATGGGATCATGTCGGCCATTGACTTCACCTTGGAAATGGAAAGGCAGCCTCACCCAAGAGGAGATCGCGTTAAACTTTCAATCAGCGGGAAATTCTTGCCATTCCTCTATCATGGTCATGGCGAAGGTATCCCTGAGAATGGATTGAAAGAGAATCAATAACGTATCGTTAATGACGTTTATTCGTTGACAAAGCCCGGCCCTGCTTCGGCATGAAAGAGTGAGAACCAACCCGCCTCATCGAGGTAGGTTTTCACCCTTGGAAAGCCTGCCGCTTTGAGCATGGATTCGAAGGTCTCTGGACGATATTTGTAACTGTATTCCGTCTGGATACGTTCATTTTTTCTAAAGTGGCGCTCACCGCCCGGCCACTGTATCCAGAGATCTCGTTGGGCTTCAAGATGCATTTCAATCCGCTTTTCTTCTCGATGGTAGAAAGCGACATGATTAAAATCGGCAATATCAAAATCGCTGCCGATCAAGCGATTGATGTGATTGAGGATGTTCCGATTGAAGGCTGCGGTGATTCCGAGAGGGTCGTTATAGGCAAGATCAAGGATCTGATCTTCTTTGACGAGATCAACACCGATCAGTAGATGTCCTCCAAGATGGAGTTCTTTTCGGATTTCTCTTAGAAATTTCATCGCGTCATCGGGTGTAAAGTTACCGATAGACGATCCTGGATAAAACATGACCCTATGAGACTTAGGAAGATCTGGGGGGAGGGTAAGGCCTCCTGAAAAGTCATAGGCATGTCCTTCGATGGCGAGATTTGGGTAGCGCTCCTGTAGCCCTTTTAAAACCCCATCAAGAAAATCACTCGCGATATCGACCGCGATGTAGCGTTGTGGTTTGAGGACATCGAAGAGCCCAGCCGCTTTCTCGCAGTTACCCGCTCCTAAGTCAATCAAGATGGCCCCTTCGCCGATCTCCTTCCCGATCGTTGGCGCTGACCGAAGAAAGATGTCACTTTCGATCCGGGTGGGGTAATAGGCAGGAAGCCTGGTGATGACTTCAAAAAGTCGGCAGCCAAGGGGATCATAAAAATATTTTGGAGCGATCGAGGCAGATGTGTCCAGCAGTCCTTTGATGATGGCGTGATGGTCATCAAAGGGTTCTTGATTATCGCCATCGTTCGGGTGCTTAAAGGTCATATCGTGAGGATCGCTCATCGTGGGTGGGGTGGTTTGGGGGCAATCTGATCAAGACTTTAGAACGTGATCCATAAAGGCAAAAAAAAGACCCATGGAGGTCATGATTTGAACAGAGAGGATTATCCGGATCGCCAAGGAACCTCGAGCATTAAGTGGGACAAGTATCGGGGCCAGAAGATCCTTCCGATGTGGATTGCCGATATGGATATCGTCAGTCCTCCTTCTATTATCAAGGCGCTTCATGACCGGATAGCGCACGGCGTCTTGGGTTATACCCGAGCTCCTGACTCCCTCGTAGAGGCGATTTGTCACTATTTTAAGATTCACTATGCTTGGTCGATTGAAAGCGAATGGCTGGTTTTTCTGCCAGGTTTGGTTCAAGGCCTCCATCTCGCCTGTCGGGCTGTTGGGAGTCCTGGCGATCAAGTACTGACGATGGTGCCGATTTATCCCCCGTTTCTTCATGCGCCAGGCCACTCGGGCCGTGAGCTGGTCAAAGTGCCGATGAAGAGGGCGAATGGGCGTTGGTTGATGGATCTTGATGCTCTTGAATCGCGCCTGACCCCAAAGTCCCGTCTAATCATGCTGTGTAGTCCCCATAATCCGACCGGCAGAGCCTGGGATCTTGATGAACTTCGGGGTCTCATCGATATCTCGAAACGATATGATTTGACGGTCTGTTCTGATGAGATTCATTGTGATCTGATCTTAGATTCTGATCGACGGCATAGTCCTCTCGCCGCCTTGAATGAGGCCGCCGACCTCAGAACGATCACCTTGATGTCACCCTCGAAGACTTACAATATTGCAGGCCTTGGCTGCTCCTTTGCGGTGATTCAGGATCCAAGCCTTCGGCGGCGATTCATCAGCGAAATGGCGGGTTTAGTGCCTCACGTCAATCTCTTAGGCTATACCGCAGCAGAAGCCGCCTATCGGGATAATGGCGACTGGCACAGTGCGTTGATTCTGCACCTCAAAGAGAACCGCAACCTGCTCCTTCAATTTTTCGAGGGATCTCAGCGCATGACCATAAGCCGCCCTGAAGCGACCTATTTAGGCTGGATCGATGCCCGGGGACTTCAT
>CAILMG010000058.1 GCA_903835265.1 uncultured Methylococcus sp. | reverse complement strand
GTCATGACCCAAGGGCAGCTCACCATTTATCTGGAATCGGCGGCCGATTCCGGTGAACGTCCTCAGTGCACTTTGAACCTTGGCATCATCGATATGCAACTCATCGGCAATGGCGATCACCGAGAGCGCGTTAAGAATATTATGACGACCAGGGAGATTGAGCGTCACCTCAAAGGTCTCATCATGCCCTTTACGAGCGACCTCAAAAATGCTCTGCATCCCCTTCTGACGGACATTCAATGCCTGAACATCCGCCTCGGGACCAAACCCATAGGTCACGACCGGCTTGCTAATCGCAGGAAGAATTTCACGAATCCCGGGATCATCCAGGCAAAGGACCGCGAGCCCATAGAAAGGAACATGGTGCAAAAACTCAACGAAGGTCTGCTTCAACCTTTCGTAGTCCCCCTCATAGGTCTCCATATGGTCCCGGTCGATGTTGGTCACAACGGCAATCATGGGCTGCAGATGGAGGAAGGAGGCATCACTTTCATCGGCCTCGGCGACCAGAAAGGCCCCCTTGCCCAGCTGTGCATTGGTTCCCGCGCTATTGAGTCGCCCGCCAATCACAAAGGTCGGGTCAAGATCCGCTTCTGCAAGAACACTCGCAACCAAGCTGGTTGTCGTCGTCTTGCCGTGCGTTCCCGCCACGGCAATTCCGTAACGGAATCGCATCAACTCTGACAGCATTTCGGCGCGGGAAATAACCGGAATCTTTAAGCGAAGGGCCGCATCCAATTCCGGGTTGCTCCTTTGAATGGCGGTTGAAACGACCACCACTTCGACACCCTCAACATGGTCCGCCTGGTGGCCTTTGAACACCTGAGCGCCCAACCCCTTGAGCCGTTCGGTGACCGCATTTTGACCCTGATCAGAGCCTGACACGATATAGCCAAGGTTTAGGAGAACCTCCGCAATCCCACTCATGCCAGTTCCGCCAATCCCGATAAAATGGATCCGTCGGATACGGCTCATACCGTGCTGACCGTAACGTTCGTCGGAAAGTCTCATGGGCTTAAATGTCCTTTTGAATCTCGGGCCGCAGCCTGCTCAAGGCAGATAGCCACGACCCGCTGTGTCGCCTCGGGTTGGGCCATTTTTTGGCAGCTGACGCGCATGACGCTCAACCATTCCCTCGATGACAAAAAAACGTTGAGGCGGTCCCTGAGAGACGCCACCGACACCTCGGCTTGCGGCATCAAAACGGCACCACCGGCCTCCGCAAGATAGCGCGCATTGGCCGTTTGGTGATCATCAATGGCGTGAGGGTAAGGAATAAGAATCGCAGGCAACCCCACCGCCGCTAACTCACTGACCGTCATCGCTCCCGAACGACAAATCGCCATATCAGCCCAATCATAGGCCGCCGCCATATCCTCAATGAAGGCCGAAACCCTCACCTTCAATCCCAACGCATCGTAGCGCGCAGTGGTCTCTTCAACCATCGCCAGCCCGGTCTGGTGCCAGACGTCGATGGCCCCTGCAAACGCCGCGATCGCTTCCGGAACCGTCTCATTGAGAACCTTGGCGCCAAGGCTTCCGCCGACAATAAGAAGCCGGCATAAAGGTCCACGATCAAGACTCTCCAGGGCGCTTTTAGGCTGGAGTCCCGCCCGAAGTGGATTGCCGGTCGTTATCGCCCCGATCGATGCCGGAAAGCTCTCAGGAAAGGCCTGAAGAACCACATCGGCGCGCTTTGCCAAAAGACGATTGGTCGTACCAGGGATACGGTTCTGCTCATGCAGGACCAAGGGGATACCCATCGCGCTGGCAACCAAGCCTCCGGGACCCGACACAAAGCCACCCATGCCCAAGACCACATCGGGGCGCACTCTTTTGAGTGCCGACCACGCCTGCTGCAGGGCTTTCAATAACATGAAGGGCGCTTTCAAAAGACCCAGCTTGGATTTACCCCGAATCCCTTCCACAGATAACCATTCCAAGGGAATCCCTTCGGCAGGGACAACGCGAGCCTCAAGGCCTCGGCGGGTGCCCATCCAGATCACGTCATGCCCCTGATCCCTCAAGGCCCTGGCCACAGCGAGGGCGGGATAAACATGACCACCGGTTCCGCCGGCGAGAATCATTATACGTTTGACCACGTCGACCTCACTCTCGGTTTGGCACTGACCGCCGCAATCGCATCACTGCGAACGCGGAACAGGAGAGCCAAGGCTGCACACATCACCATGATACTGCCGCCCCCATAGCTCATCAGCGGCAGCGTCAGGCCCTTGGTCGGCAGCATGCCCATGTTGACGCCCATGTTGATAAAGGCCTGCAATCCAAACCAAACGCCAATCCCATAGGCCAGAAAGGCGGAGAAACGGGTACCGGAGGTTTCCGCCAACTGACCAATCACAAAGGCCCGCCAGACCAGCACCATAAAGAGCAAAATAACCGAGGTGGTTCCCACCAGCCCCAGCTCTTCACCAATCACCGAGAACAAAAAGTCCGTGTGCGCCTCAGGCAGGTAGAACATCTTTTGGATACTCGACCCAAGACCCACCCCGCTCCACTCACCCCGCCCAAAGGCTATCAGTGCCTGGGTCAGCTGAAAATCACTATTGAGCGGATCGTCCCAAGGATCCATGAAACTCAGTACGCGGCGAAGACGATATTGCGCCGTCATGATCAGTGCCACCCCGGCCCCCACAAAGATCGTAATGAGCGCGCCAAATTGCCAGAGGCTCGCCCCGGCAAGAAAGAGCATGCCTAATGCGACCGAGAGAATAACGGCCGTTGCGCCAAAATCAGGCTCTTTGAGCAAGAGGAAGGCCGCGACACCTAACAGCAGAAAAGGGCGCAACATCCCTTGGTAGGAGGTCCGAACTACGCTGATATGACGGTCAATGAAGCTCGCCATATAGACCACGGCAATGAGCTTGAAAACTTCTGATACCTGAATTCTGAGGCCTAAGAGGTTGATCCAGCGGGAACTGCCATTCACCACCTTGCCGATGCCCGGGATGAGGACAACGATCAACAACACCAGACCGGCAAAAAAGAGCTGAAGAGAGATGTCGCGCCAGGTTTCAAGCTTGACCGAGCCGGCCATCACCCCCGCCATCAGACCTAAAGCGATATGGATCAGCTGATGTCTTGGAAAATAATAACTATCACCGGCCAATTTATCTCCGAGATGCAGGGATGCCGAGGTCACCATGACGTAGCCGAATAACAGCAAGGCCAGCGAGGTCATCAAGAGGACCGTATCCAGGTAAAAACGATGGCCGCGCCACTGAAGGACCAGACCCTTGTTTTGGGCGGATAGGGGCGCGTTCATGGGATCCCCTTTTTCACTTCTTCGGCGAACAGACGGCCTCGCTCCTGATAATCCTTGTATTGATCAAGACTGGCGCACGCTGGCGCTAGGAGAACCACATCACCAGGCCGGGCCAGCGCCCGAGCGGCACTCACGGCGTCTGCCATCGTAACGACCATGCGGATTTCAACAAGATCCGCCAACGCGGCCTGAAGTTTCGGCGCATCTCGGCCCATGAGAACCAACGCACGCACTTTACCCGCGACGGCGATACGCAGTTCTTTGAAATCCGCCCCTTTACCATCTCCCCCGGCAATAAGGATCACGGGTTGATCCATGCCTGAAAGGGCGGCCACACAAGCGCCGATATTGGTTGCCTTGGAGTCATTGATCCAGGTCACGCCACCAGACTCCTCGACCAACTCCGTTCGATGTGGGAGTCCCTTAAAACTGTTCAAGGTTCGAACCATGGCCGCCTCCGAGAACCCCGCCGCGCGCCCCATCGCAAGCGCTGCGAGACTATTGGCCACATTATGGCGACCATGGAGTTTTAGATCCTGCCGACGAAGGATGGGATGATCCCCCTGGCAGAGCCAGGCCTCACCGTTTTTTTCTCTGAGTGAAAAATCGGCCGATTCATCCTCCACACTGAACCATACGGTCTCCCGAGCCGGATTGTTCATCGCGGCCACCATCGGATCATCCCGATTCAACACCATCACACCCTGACCTCTGAAGATCCGTTGCTTAGAGGCTGCATAGGCCTCAAGGTCCTGGTAACGATCCATGTGGTCTGGACTAATATTGAGCACGGTCGCCGCCAAGGGCTCAAGCCGGTGCGATGTATCGAGCTGAAAGCTTGATAACTCAAGGATATAAAGCACCGTCTCTCGATCGAGAAGCTCCAGCATCGGAGTGCCAAGGTTGCCGCCCATCCGGACCTTTTTACCATCCGCTTCACCCATCAGGCCCAATAAGGTGGTGACGGTGCTTTTACCGTTGGAACCCGTCACCGCCAGGATCGGGACTTCACAGGCGACTGCAAAAAGATCCAAATCCCCCATCAGACGGACCCCTCTCCGCTGGGCCGCTTCGATAAAGGGATGATCGAGCGCAACACCAGGGCTCATAATCAAATGCGATGAGGCCTCGAAGGCCGGCTGATTAAATCCGCCGAGGAACACGGCCGCATCCGGAAATTCATCACGAAACGCCTCAAGCCCCGGCGGATTCTCACGGGTATCGGTAATAGCAAAACGGAGGCCATGCTGGCCAAGAAATCGAGCGATCGAGAGCCCTGTTTTACCCAGCCCCACGATCAAGAGCGCCGAATTCAAGGTGATACCAAAGCAAGCCTCAAGGAGGGGGGATGGCTGTGCTTGGGGGTGGGTGGCGACATAAGGCGACATGGACTTATCTTAGTTTGAGTGTTGCCAGACCACAGAGGACCAAAATGACTGAAATGATCCAGAACCTGACAATCACCCGAGGCTCCGGCCAACCTTTCAATTCAAAGTGGTGGTGAATGGGTGCCATTCTAAAAATCCGACGTCCCGTCAATTTGAAAGACAGCACCTGAATCATGACGGAGAGTGTCTCCATCACAAAAACGCCCCCCATAATCACCAGGACGACTTCCTGCCGGACAAGCACGGCCACCATCCCAAGCGCAGCGCCCAGAGCTAGGGCCCCCATATCCCCCATGAAGACCATGGCCGGATAGGCGTTGAACCAGAGAAACCCTAATCCAGACCCCACCAAGGCCGCACAGAAGATGACGAGCTCAGCCGAAAGGGGAACAAAGGGAATACCAAGATAGTCCGCAAAAACCGCATTCCCAGAAACATAAGCAAAAATCGCCAGGGCGCCTGCAACCAAGACCGTCGGCATGATTGCAAGACCGTCGAGGCCATCGGTCAGGTTGACGGCATTACTGGTCCCAACAATGACGAAATAAGTCAGCAGGGGATAAGCCAGCCCCATATTCCAAGCAAATTGCTTGAAAAAGGGAAGAATGAAGGTGGTTTCGGCTGGCACCGTCGCCGAGCAATAAAGAAAGGTGGCTGCAGCCAAGCCAACAACCGATTGGGCCAGATATTTGTGCCTCGCCGCGAGTCCCTTACTGTTCCTCAACACCAGCTTCTTGTAATCATCGACAAAACCAATCACACCAAACCCTAAGGTAACCAGGAGGGTGGTCCAAATGTAGCGGTTTTGAAGATCCGCCCAAAGAAGGGTACTGAGCACCACAGCCACCAGAATAAGCGCCCCACCCATCGTGGGCGTCCCCGCCTTTGAAAAGTGGCTTTGCGGGCCATCATCCCGAACGCTTTGCCCAATTTTGTACTTACTCAGCTGGCGAATCATCGCCGGTCCAATCATCAAAGAAATCGCCAGCGCGGTCAAAATACCCAGAATCCCCCGAAAGGTCAGATACTTAAAGACCCTGAAGCCATCGTAATAATTCGATAACCAATCCGCTAACGCGAGCAGCATACCCCCTCCCTCATTCCCCTAAAAACCAGGCCCTAGGGCTTGGTGCTTGTTATGATCAACCTCATTGTGAGGCTCCTATAAGGGCCTCTTGGGTCATCCACTCACGAATCACCGCTCGATCACTGAATGGCGTTTTGATCCCGCCGATTTCCTGAGTCCCTTCATCGCCTTTCCCAGCGACCAGAACCAAATCGCCATCTCGCGCGAGATTGAGTGCCGCATGGATCGCCTCACGTCGATCCCGGATCACCTGGATCGGGGTGGATTGCATGCCAGCAGCAATGTCCCTGATTATATCGCTTCCGTCTTCGCCCCTTGGATTATCGTCGGTCAGCACAATGACATCGGCCCATTGCTCTGCGACCCGCCCCATGTCGGGGCGCTTACCCTGATCACGATCACCGCCACAACCAAACACCACCCACAAGCGCCCTTCACAATGACGCTTCATGCTGGAAAGGACTGAGGCCAGGGCATCCGGGGTGTGCGCGTAATCAATCACGACATGACGGCCTCGCCCACGGAGGTTTTCCATGCGGCCAGGGACCGCCTGAAGGAGATTCACGCGGCCGAGGGCCCTATCGAATGGAACACCCAGCCCGAGCAGCACTGCAACCGTTGCCGCGACATTCTCGACATTGAAATCGCCATAGAGGGGAGGACTCAGCCACCCCTCCTCAGCGCCCAATTGCAGCTTGAACCGCAGCCCATCAGGGCCTTGCTCGATCGCACCGAATCGAAGCAGGGGACCATCCAGATCCCCCTCAAAAACCTCTGAACAGAAGCCGATCTTTTGGGCTTGGGCGGGGGCTCGATCCATGATGCTTTGCGCGAACACTTCTTCTGCATTGAAGACAACAAACTCCAGTCCTTCCCCATCCAGCAGCCTGAGCTTGGCTTCAAGATAAGCCGCCATGGTTTGGTGATAATCGAGATGATCGCGGGACAAATTGGTAAACAAGGCGCCCTGAAAGCGGACCGCCCCGAGTCGTCCCTGGACAAGACCATGAGAGGAGGCTTCCATCGCGACAAAATGGGTCCCTTGAAAACGAAGCTGATCAAGAATCCGGTGGACCTCGATGGCATCAGGCGTCGTATGCCGAGTAGGCTCCAGGGCTCCAGGAATCCCCCACCCCAACGTCCCGATCACCGCGGCATGATCCGTCATGCCGAGCGCCTGAGCGATGAAATGACTGCAGGAGGTCTTGCCGTTTGTACCCGTGATCCCGATGACCGTCATCGCCTGGGAGGGATGATGGAAGAATCGATCCGCAATCAGCCCTAATTGTTCATCCAGTTTTGGGAGAGGGAAAGCAGGCACGCTGAGGGGCAGCAGGGCCTGTTGAGCCTCTGCCCCCTCTGGATCATAAAGGATGGCGCTGGCGCCTAATTGAATGGCATCGGAGGCAAACTGCAGCCCATGACTATGGAGCCCCTTCAGCGCAATAAACAAATCGCCCGGCTTGATCAAACGGCTGTCGTGCTGTAACCCCTCAATCGC
>CAILMG010000057.1 GCA_903835265.1 uncultured Methylococcus sp. | reverse complement strand
CTCAAGGAAGAGCTGAAAAATATCGACGCGGAAAAGAAAGTTATCCAGTACAAGATTGTCGATCCAACGGATGCGGCGGTTTTCCCGGTCAATAACTACTCGGCCAAAATCACGGTTGAAGCTTCGGCGACCGGTTCCAAGGTGGAGTGGGACGCCGCTTTTTATCGGTGGTTCCTCAACAATAATCCGCCGGATGGCCAGAATGAAGCGGCGGCTAAGGCGGCTGTTGAAAAGGTCGTCAGTGAATCCCTCGCGAATCTCAAAGCCGTGGCTGAGAAAAAGTAAGTATCGTTTGATGTTCAGCGGCTGGAAGACAGCGAACGGTGCGGTGGCCTTGGCCGCCGCATTGTTTTTTGGGGGGGAGGTTTTAGCAGAGCCTTTTGCCTTCATTACCAATCAGAAGGCCAGTACGGTCAGTATGATCGACACGGCGTCTGGGTTGGTGGCCAAGACCTTGACTGTGGGAAAAGATCCCGCTGGGATAGCCGTCGACCGCGCCGGTCACTATGCCGTCATTACGAGCCCGAGTGTTGGCGAGATCACTATCCTTGATGCCCAAAGCGGAGTTTCGAGGGGGGTGATGAAGGTGGGGGAGGGCCCATTAGGCGTGGCCCTGAGCCCTGACGGTCTGAGGGCTTATGTGGCCGATTTCTATGGTCACTTTGTTTCAGTGATCGATTTGTCAGACGCTTCGATTCTGAAGCGAGTGCCTGTTGGGCACTATCCTTCCGGTGTTCTGGTGAGCCCCGATGGCGGCACTATTTTCATCGCAGAGCGTGAAGACAATACCGTATCGCTGATCGATGCCACGGCGTTAACGGTTATCAAGACGGTCTCTGTGGGAAGGCATCCCTTTGGTTTGTATTTGGATCAAGGGCGCGGCCGACTCTACGTGGCAAATGTTGAAAGTAATGATCTCTCCGTTCTCGATGCGAAGACCCTGGCACCCGTCGGTTTGGTGAAGGTTGGGGAGCGGCCTTATGCGGTCGCCGGTGCCTTGGGTGGGCGCCGTATCTTTGTGACGAATCAATATGACAGCACGGTGTCTGTCATCGATGCAGAGTCACTGGGGGTGATGGCAACGGTTCCTGTCGGTGAATATCCCGAGGGCATTGCGGGTCATCCGGATGATCATCAAGTCTGGGTGGCTAATTGGTTCGACAATACGGTGACTGTTCTGGATGGAGAGACGCTTCGCATTCAAAAAACCATCACAGTGGGGGATGGGGCGCGCGCCTTCGGCGAGTTTATTTCCCTCGGGGCTCCTCGGAACAGCGCCTTATCTGAATCCTCTTTTTTGCGGTAGCTGGTTCTTCAGTCTTTGGCGCTTTTGAGGAGCTCATAGAGCTTTGGCCCTACCCGGTTATGGCGCCAGCCGCGACTCAAGCGCGATTTCTGAGGATCATCGATCAGTTGTTCAATGTCTTTCCGCGATCCAATCACGGACGGTGATATTTTTAGATGCTCCGCTTCCGTCTGAATAATGCCTGCCATTTGTTTGATCAAGGCGCGCCTTAAGGGATCGGCCCTCGCGGCCAGGGGGTTAGGCGTGATGTCTCTTTTGTGGTGAGTGCTGGCCTTCATGAGGGCGGTCAGTGATGCCAAGGCTTCTTTTTGGGTGAGCTGGTCAGCGCCTCTGATGCGGACCGCGACATCGGTGGGGTCTGATTGTCTTGCCATCTGACATAGGGTGTCGTCTCGAACGACCCAGGTTCTTGGGATGTTGAGCGCTTTGGCGGTTTCTTCGCGCCATTGAGCAATGACCTTTGCATCATCAAAGGCTCGGGGCTCAAGATCTGCGATGCCTCCAATCCGCTTCCAGCTTTCAGTCGGGTCATTTTCATACAAGGCAGGATCCAAAAGAGATTGGCAGTCCTCTTCGAGCCAAGGCAAGCGATTCAGTTGATCCAGTTTGGCAAGAAGCGGCTCAACGGCCAAGGCAAGGTAGCGGACGTCATCCGCCGCATAGTCTAGTTGTGCGGGACTTAAAGGGCGCTGCGACCAGTCCGTTCTCGTATGATCCTTGGGGAGGGTGACCCCGAGGGTGTCTTGGATCAGGGTGGCGTAACCCATCTGATCGGGGAGTCCTAGAAGCCCGGCTAGGAGTTGGGTGTCAATGATCGATGTTGGGAGAAAACCAAAGTGTTGGTGGAGGACTTCAAAGTCCTGGCGCCCGGCATGCACTACTTTTTGAATGGATGGATCTTGAAGCAGCCCTTCAAGGGGCTCGAGGCTTGGGAGGCTCAAGGGATCAATGAGCGCAATATGGCCCTCAAAGGCGATTTGAAGCAGGCAAAAATGAGGGTAATACGTACTTTCCCGGACAAATTCGGTATCGATTGCGACGCTTTGGCTATGGCGAGCGGCTTGGCACCATGCGGCCAGTTGCTCTGGGTGCTGAATGACGTGGTAGGGGGACTGATAAGGCATGGGATGGGCCGTAAGGGAAGATCGGTCTCCATTATAGGGGCTAAGGCTTTAGGGTTGTTGCCCTTCCTGTTCATGGCGGATGCTTGACATAAAAAGGCAGATTCTCCATAATCCGCAGTTCATCAATGCGCCCGTAGCTCAGTTGGATAGAGTACCTGGCT
>CAILMG010000056.1 GCA_903835265.1 uncultured Methylococcus sp. | reverse complement strand
GGCGGTCACTAAAGTGCATGCTTCTAAGAAAGGTTCAGAGATCTCAATAAAAGATCATCATGCAGTGAGTAAAAGGGAGTGATAAATGGTTGTCTACAACACGATGGTTCAAGCCATGATCGTCAGAAAAATTAAGGTCATCGCCAATGATGAGCAGGAGGCTGCCTTGAAGGCAGAGCAAATCTTCAGGAATGATGTGAGTGATGGGGTCACGCATCTTGCCTTGGTCGTTGAAGGGGGCGCGGAGGATCCTCAAACGAAAAGACACCAGGATGAGATCGGTGAACCCTTTGAGGAAAGAGATGAAGCTAAAGACGGGTTCTGATGCCGAGGAGATCATCAAAAAGCCCGGTTTTTGGAGCGATCCCTCAAGATGAAGGATCTGATCAGACGATGGCGCAAAGATTTAAAGCAGATTCCCCTTTGCTATGCCCTCTATCAGTCCAGCGAGGCGAGGAGAATTAAACTCAAGACCTTTTGGGTCACACACTTTGAATGCCTCTACTCGAAAAAAATATCACTGTCTTATTCAGAGGCGATGGCGCATGTGTTTGGAATGATCACGACACGGATTCCTGAACGGCCGGTTGATCTTGGGGCGAGTGGATCCATCGATGTCTCCATCATTATTCCTGTCTATAACGTGGAGAGGTTTGTTGCGATGTGTCTTGAGTCGGTCATTCGACAAAAGACCCGTTACACCTTTGAGGTCCTGGTGATTGAGGATGGGTCGACCGATCAGTCTCTCGCGATCGTGGCCGCCTTTAAAGACGATCGAATCAGAGTCCTTTACCAGAGAAATCAGGGCGTTTCCGCCGCTCGAAACGCAGGGATTGATGCGGCGAGGGGTCGCTACCTTCTTTTTGTGGATTCTGATGACTACCTTTTGCCCGAGGCGCTAGAGACGCTGATGACTGCGGCGATGGAGAAAAAGGCGGATATCGTCCAGGGTCAATATCATCGAGTCAGTGAGGACTCTCACTATCTCGGGGCATCGGATTTGCCCGTCACGGAGGTCTATCATTTTAATGGTCTTTTGCGTTACCCGGGATTTGCTTGGGGGAAGCTCTTCAGAAGGAGGCTTTTCGATGGTATCCGATTTCCGGTCGGTTTTTGGTTCGAAGATACGATCATCCCGTTCCTTATCTTTAGTCAATGCCGCCTATTGACCTGCTTGCCGGAAGCCATCTGCGCCTACCGATCCAGCCGAACCAGTGTCTCGAATCGTCTTCATGGTCAATCGAAGGTGGTGGACACCTACACGGTGGTGGCAGAAATCCTGGTTATCCTCAAGTCTCAATTGAAACGAAATGAAAGCCCCGAGATCTATCGTTTGCTGCTATGGCAGCTCAGCGCGATGTCCTATCCTTCAAGGTTAAGGCATCTTGACGAGATGACGATTCGAAGTGTTTTCATTCTGTCCGCCCATCTGATTCATCGCTACCGGGAGGCCTTGAGACTTTCCGGTCTAGAATTTCCTCTGACCAAACAATACAAACGCCTCGAAACCGCTTATCTGACCGCTGATTATGGGCTTTGGAAAGCCTATTCGGAAGTGATTCAGATCGAGGTGAATGAACCCGATCTCGCGCCCTCAATGTCATCGTAAATCGCCATCAGTCGATTAAACCAGATCCCGACATCAAAAGAGGTGGCGATTGTTTTTTGAGCGCCATCGGCCAAGAGTCTTCTTCGATTAGGAGAGTGAATGAAGGTCTCAAGGGCACCTGCCAGCGCATGAACGTCTTGGCTTGGCACCAAGAGACCGTTGCTCTCATCAATGACGTCCGGAATGGCGCCTACTCGGGTCGCGATAACGGGTAATCCTGCAGACATCGCCTCTAGGAGCGACAGGGGCAGCCCTTCACTGTGCGATGAGCAGATATAGATATCAGCGGCACCCAGCAGCTCATGGACCTGGTCTCTCGGGCGAAGTAAGTAGACGTGTCCTTTGAGATCGAGTCGCAATAACTCGTCTTTGATCAGCTCGGCATGGGGGCCACGATCATCACCGATGATCACCAGCGCACAGGAGGGCACCCTGCCGATGATTATTTTAAATGCCCGCATCAGATCCAAATAGCCCTTTTCCTCTGTGAGGCGCCCCAGCGATAAGATCAGTATTCTTTGGTCATCGCCGATCAGTTCGACACGATGTCTTCGTCTTTGCTCTTCAGTGATTGCAGCCACCGGATGGACGGCACTCGGAACCGTTAGGATGGTCTGCCTCCTGAGAAAAGGTTGGTGACGTTGCGTGACGACATCACCCACGGCGACGATACCGTTCGAAAAAAGATCAAGAACGCGATATTCAACCAGGTTCATGACGGAGGAACCCCTCGCTGTTGAGGGTAAACCGTGAAAGCTATTGACCACTGGTTTTCCAGCGATTCTGCCGGCGATGGTTCCGAGAATATTGGAATAAGTTAAATGGGTGTGAATCACCGCAGCCGAGGATTGCCGGATCAAGCGGATAAGCCTCAGTAAGCGTGGAACGTCAAGGAGCTCTCTTTTGCTTTTAGAAGGGCACGACATGACATCAACACCAGCGATCCTCAATTGTGATGCGATGGAGACATGGAGGTCCTCCGTGAGGCTGATGACCCCTGTTCTGACCCCCCTTTTCATGGCTTCGGTAGCAAACGTCAGAAGGAGTCGTTGGGCACCCCCGACTCTAAGATCATCAATGAGATGAATCACCTGTTGCATGCAGTCAACCTATGAATGGCGATATTTATGCCTGAACCTCGGATCATGGCGTTACGCCTTTCCGAAGGGACGTCAACCCCTGAATCGCATCACGAATCAGACTTCGATCAAAGATCATGAGGCTCACTGAATAGGAGAGGAATCCGGTGATGATCAGTGCGCCAAAGCGAAGATAGACCGGGATCGGCGCAGAGATCAGCGGCAGCAGGCTCAAGGTCATGACGGTGACTCCGATCGTTGCTGGAAGGAAAGCCCTCGCAATCTGCTGGAGGCGAATTTGCAGAAATTGTCCAGCAATGACTAGCCGCAAGACGACAATGACTGCGATGGTTCCTACCTGCGCCCAGGCCACGGTCAGCAGATTAACTTCTGCCGCTAGCCAGAGAGCGGGCGCCGCGATGGCTAGATGCAGGATCGAGAGCTTATTGGAGATGCTAGGTCGTCCCAGAGCTTTGTAAATGTCACCGGCATTAAAACCGATGGTTGATAAGGTCGCATAGAGTGAAAGGACCCGCATCACAGGGATCATAGATTCCCAGCGTTCGCTAAAAAAAAGCCTGACGAAGTCACCTGAAATGATGGCGGTGCCGATACCCAAGGGGAAACAGATGAGCGCGATATAGCGCGTTGATGACAGGAAGAGGGCCTGCATGGATCCCCGATCATTCTGAAGTCTTGCATAGGTTGGAAATAAGGCAGGACTGATGACGCAGCAAATGTTCAGGATAATGAGCTCAGGCAATCGAAAAGCCATCGTATAGAGCCCTAGCTGTTCGGCCGTTTGTAGCCGCCCAATAAAGACATAATCGAGGTTCTGGATGAGGGTACCGAGGAGCAGCATCAAGGTGATCTGAGCGCCATAGCGTGTCAGGGATCGACACATGGCTGGGTCAAATACCCAACGAGGACGCCATCGAGTCAGGACCCAGTAGCTAATGGTCGCGACAAGGTTTCCTGCAAGTTGCCCCCAG
>CAILMG010000055.1 GCA_903835265.1 uncultured Methylococcus sp. | reverse complement strand
TTTCTTATCTGAGTTATCTGGTCCAGACCTATCTGATGCCCCATCGGGGGATTCTTTTGACCGGCGCCATCGGCGGCTTTTATTCCAGTACGGCGGCCAGCGTTGTCCTCGCTCGCGAATCGCGCCAATCTGATCTGCAGGCGTATCAGCCGGCGGCAGCCATCGTCTTAGCCACCGGCATGATGTATGTCCGCTTGCTGCTGATGGTGACGTTGTTTGATCGGTACGTCGGCTACTTATTGATGCCGGCATTTTTGGCTCTTTTTCTGGTGGCCCTCGGTGTTGCCTTTCTATTGGCGCGCCATCATGAGGGATCGATCCAGCTACCCGCGAGCGTTGGAAGCCCGAAAAATCCCTTAGAACTCTATGCCTCTTTGTTGTTCGCCCTGTCATTCCTTCTGGTCACAGGGCTTACTCATTTTCTTCTCGCCCATGATCCCAAGCAAGGACTTCAGTGGATGGCCTTTCTGAGTGGGTTTACCGATATCGATCCCTTTGTTCTTGCCGTGGTCGGAGGGCATTTCAGTACGACACCCGAGGCGTTGGTTTTCGCCATTCTGATTGCAACGGCCAGTAATAACCTTTTAAAGGCTATCTTTGTGATGGTGCTCGGGGGCGGAGTGACACGCTGGCTTGGGGGCGGTGCGCTCTTGTTTCTCTCGTTCCTGAGTGGAGCAATTATTCTCTGGACGTCCCGGCCTTGGACCTAAGGAGATAAGTCCCTCCTGAGAGGGCCCGGATCAGAACCGGGTAAGCAGAGCCCACCCGGTGGCCTCTCGGCATCAATGAGGCCCGTTTTGCATCTGATCACTTGGGTTCGTGCTGCCACCTGACATATCGTGGCCACCATGGCCGCCGTGGCCCACACCGCCAGCACTTTGGCCCGCACCTGAACCGCCGCCGCCAGAACCCGCGCTGACCCCCTGACATTGACGGAGTCCAATGGCGCCCCCGGAGGCCTTGGCAATATTCTCCTCGGTGAGTCCGCCAAGAGCAAAGGCCGCATCAACCACGAGGCTGGTGATATCGGTGATATCCATGCGATCCGCCAAAGGGCTGGTGACGACGGCCCTCACGACCTGAGTAATGGGTCCTGGTGGCGGTGTCACTATGAGAAGAATGGGATAGGTGGTGCCTTGAGGCACGGTAATGGCGTAATGATTTGATTGTCCGTCGAGGTTATAGGTCGCTACCACACGATCATTCTTGTCTTTGACTTCGAGTTTTCCAAGGTTAAGGGGCCCGTGAATATCCGAGACGTCACCTTCAATCTGAGCTTCAGCTGAACCCTTAGCCGTCGCCGAGGAACGGCCCGAAGAGCCAGAATCGCAGCCGATATGCAAAAGGGCACTGCTGGCGAGGATCAGGGTCAAGGCGCCGGTCTTAAAAAGGGATAAAAAAGGGGTTACTGATTGTTCTTGTGTCATCGTTTTAAACCAAAGGATCATGGACTTCTTTGAAGAGTGGAGGGGCCGGTAAGCGCCTGAAGCAGGACAACCGTTCCTCCCAGGATTTCCCGCAACTTGGAATCCGGCCTTGTCATGACACCCTCGAATCGTCGTGATCCTCGGGCGCATGACCTTCCCTGAATCGGGGAAGTCGGTTTTCGGTTCTCGTTTCAACGGAGTCCTTCAGCAAAGGGGCCAAGGCCCCCTCCCTCAGGGGGTTTACCCCTCCACGAGCCTCGGGATACGCTCCCTCACCCTCTCCCAGGGTTACAGCGAATCTCAGGATATTCCTGGCCGCGTTGATGTCCCGGTCATGGAGCGTGCCACAACAGGGGCACGTCCAGGTCCTGACGGAAAGCGGCATTTCCTCGACCCGATGGTCGCATACGCTACAGGTCTTCGTCGTCGGGACAAAACGGTCGGCATAACAAACCGTCCGGCCATACCATTTGCCCTTGTATTCAAGGCAGGTGCGCAGTAATCGGAAGGCAGCATCAGAAAGCGCCTTGGACAGTCTCGGGTTCTTCATCATGCCCTGGACGTTGAGATCCTCCAGCGCAATGACATCGGCCTTTTTAATAAGGGCCCGGCTGGCCTTTTGGGCATAGTCCCTTCGGGCATCAGAAATCCGGCAATGGATCCGGTTCACTTTCTGTTGCTGCTTGAGATAACGCCGGGATTTCTTCTCGCCCTTCTTCGATCCTTGCCTTCGGCTCAGGGTGCGTTGCTGGCGTCTTAAGTAGCGCTCTTTCTTCTTGAGTCCCTTGATGGCAGGTATCCGTGCCTCATCGCTCAGGACCGCAAGATCGATGAGCCCGAGATCCACGCCGAGCGACACGCCCGTCACCGGGAGGGCCTCGATCATTTGCCTGACGCTGAAAGAGATAAAAAATCGACCTGAGCTATCCCGGCTCAAGGTGACGAGCTTGGGCATTTCCACCGGGAGCCTTTCGGGTTGAGCCAGCTTGATCATCCCAAGCTTGGGGAGAATCACCTTTTTCCCGGTCCAGCCTGCGACTTTCCCGGGATGCCGATGATCAAAGGCAAACCGGATCGCGCCCGAGGCGCTCTTTCGCTTGGGTTTGGGGTAACCGACCTTTCTTCCGGAGCCTTTCGTCTTCAGCGCCCTGAAGAAGTGCTCAAAGGCCTGCTTGAGATCCCGAAGCTCCTGAATGATGACATCCGAGGGAATGTCCTTCAGCCAAAGGGTCTCTTCGGCCTGCTTCCACTGGGTGACCTCACGGCCCATTGCGAGAAGGGACTTTCGGGTGCCGGTTGCCTTGTAGTGGGCATCCATTTCCCCAAGGACTCTTCTTCGGACATACCGCGTAGCGCCCTCGGCCTGAGCAAAGGCACGGCGCTGCTCCGGGGTCAGATACGCCCTGATCTTGTAGGCTTTTTGAACGGCTTGGCTCATGACAGATAGCGTATGCTAACCATCGAGCCCGATGCAAGCGCTAAAAGATGAAGAACCGATTAAAATCGCCAGAACAGAAACCCCACTTTAGAAAAAAGGAAAAGGATGAAACAGGCCGGATGGACACCGAAAAGGCCCTCGGTCGTCCTGCGACCCACTGACTCATCGCCTCGGGGGTCGGCGTGCATCCATGCACTTCTTCAATGTGAGGCATGGCCTCCTTCAACGCAAAAAATAATCGGATGGATCCATTACGATCAATAGAGACTTCTCCAGGGACAATGCATCGCTTTAGTGTCGCGCCTATGCTCGATTGGACCGATCGGCATTGCCGCTACTTCCTTCGTCAGATCTCGCGGCGGGCCCTTCTTTATTCTGAAATGGTGACCACGGGTGCGGTCCTTCACGGGGACCGTGAGCGACTTCTGAGCTTTACCCCCTTAGAAAAACCCCTAGCCCTTCAATTGGGGGGCTCTGAGGCCCTTGATCTTAGAGAGTGCGCAAGAATCGGCGAGGGTTTTGGCTATGATGAAATCAACCTCAATGTCGGATGCCCGAGTGATCGGGTGCAGCGGGGCCGTTTTGGGGCCTGCCTCATGGCCGAGCCTCACACCGTCGCGGCGGGCGTCGAAGCCATGAAGGGGGCCGTCAAGATTCCTGTGACCGTCAAATCCCGTATCGGCATTGATGATCTTGATTCCTATGAAGCGCTGCACCGGTTTATCAAGGTAGTCTCAGATGCGGGCTGTTCGACCTTCATCGTGCATGCCCGGAAGGCCTGGCTCAAGGGGCTCTCGCCGAAGGAGAATCGAGAGATCCCGCCACTTCGCTATGACGTCGTTGAGGCTCTGAAGGCCGATTTTCCGGCGTTGACCATCGTCCTCAATGGCGGCATCGAGACCCTCGATCAGGTGGCCTGTCACCTTCAGCGATTGGATGGGGTGATGCTGGGCCGGGCGGCCTACCATAATCCCTATCTTTTGGCGGAGGTTGATCAGCGCTTTTTCGGCTCTGATGAGCCGCCCCCGACGCGCGAAGCGGTCGTCCATGCCATGTTGCCTTATATCGATGAGCAGCTTTCTAAGGGCTCCCGCCTTCATGCGATCACCCGACATATGCTCGGTCTCTACTATGCGCAGCCCGGTGGAAGGCTTTGGCGCCGCCATCTCGGCGAAGCGGCGACTCGGCCGAACGCGGGCGTCCTCGACGTTGCGGCGCTCTTAAAAAAACAAGCCAAGACCCAGTCCGGTGATGGCTCGCGGTATACTGATGCGCTTGAACTGGAGGCTGAACCTTTATGCAAAACACAGTAATGGAAGACCTGTTTTCCCGTCTGATCACCGAGATTGGTGAGGATGTTGGGAGGGAAGGGCTGGTGGATACGCCGAAGCGTGCGGCCTCAGCCTTCCAATTCCTCAATAATGGCTACCAACGGAACCTTGAGGATGTGCTCAATAAGGCGATCTTTGAGGCGGATACCGAAGATATGGTCATCGTTAAAGATATCGAGCTTTATTCGCTCTGCGAACATCATCTATTGCCTTTTATCGGGAAATGTCATGTGGCCTATCTCCCTCAGGGGAAGGTCATTGGGCTTTCGAAGGTGGCCCGGATTGTGGATATGTACGCGCGGCGCCTCCAGATCCAAGAGCGCCTGACTAATCAGATCGCAACGGCTCTCCAGACGGCGATCAATCCAGCAGGCGTTGCGGTCGTGATCGAGGCGAAGCATCTTTGTATGATGATGCGGGGTGTCGAGAAACAGAATTCCGTGATGACGACCTCCTCCATGCTGGGTCTTTTCAGGAAACAGATCAGCACCCGCTCGGAATTTCTGGATCTGATCAATCGGAAATAGAGAGGCCTTTGGATGCCGTTCGGCTTGAACGGGACCCCACGGCATTCAGTCAACCCCGAAACTCCCTAAGGCGACTTCATGCGGCAAGCCAGAATGGGCGGTAAGAACCCCAGAAAGCCCAAGTCTTTTGGGCTCCTCTCGCTGTTTGCCCCCTTGTTCTGGTTCCTCTTGATCCTCGCTCCTTTTCTGGTGGCCGGGGGTGTGGCCTATTTGGCTTATCAGGATCGGGTGGTTCGCGAGCAGTTTGAGGGGAAGCGCTGGGCGCTTCCTGCAAGAGTCTATGCCTCATCCGCCGAGATTTTTGTGGGGTCTCCGTTTGATAGTGACCGTTTCGAATGGCTTTTGGGCCAGCTCAAGTTCCGCAAAGATGCGCAGTTATCCACCCAAGGCAGTTACTTAAGGCTTGGCGATGAGCTGGTCTTTAAAACCCGTGAGTTTCAGTTTCCAGATCGTCATGAGCCGGCGCGGGAGATCCGGATCCAGTTTGCCGATGACCAAGTGATCCTCTTAGAAGCGATGGATACCGGCCAATCGTTGCCGCTGCTTCGGATGGAGCCACCCCAGATCGGAAGCTTCTACCCAGCTCGTCGCGAGGATCGGGTGTTGATCAAACTCGAACAGACCCCTGAAACCCTTCTGAAGGCGCTCTTTGCGAGTGAAGACCATAATTTTTATGGGCATCATGGGGTCTCGGTGCGCGGCATATTGAGGGCGGTCTATGTCAACCTTCGGGCTGGGGGGATCGTCCAAGGGGGCAGTACCCTGACCCAGCAGTTGGTCAAAAATTTCTATCTTTCTTCCGAAAGAACTTGGTGGCGAAAGCTCAATGAGATTGTCATGGCGATGATCTTGGATGCCCGTTATCCCAAAGAGGAGATTCTTGAGGCTTACCTCAATGAGATCTATCTGGGTCAGGATGGATCAAGGGCTATTCATGGTTTTGGGCTGGCAAGTCAGTATTACTTTGGGCGCTCGATCGAGGAACTGAAGCTGCATCATATTGCCTTCTTGGTCGCTCTGGTCCGAGGGCCTTCCTACTATGATCCCTATAAGACCCCGGAGCGGGTCCTCAAGCGTCGAGATTTGATTCTTGATGAAATGGTGGATCAAGGATTTATCGCGCGAGACGTCGCCGATGAGGCCCAATCCCATCCGCTCGATGTCGTCCTGGACCCCCATCAGTCGGTCAGTCGCTACCCAGCTTTCATGGACCTGCTCAGGCGGCAGCTCGAAAAGGAATATCGGTCGGAGGATCTGACCTCGGAAGGCCTCAGAATCTTTACGACCCTCGATGTCAATGTCCAGCACCAGTTGCAGAAAGCCATTGATGATCAGTTGCCGAAGCTCGATCGGCGTCCCCAGAAATCGCCGCTTGAGGTGGCGGCCATTTTGACCCGTCGCGGGACGGGAGAAATTGCGGCGCTCGCCGGTGGGCGTGATGAGGCGTCTTCAGGCTTCAATCGAGCGCTGGATGCCACCCGCCAGATGGGCTCCCTTTTTAAGCCGGTCATCTATCTGGCGGCCCTTGAAGAGAAGGGGCGCTATAACGTGTCGACGTTACTGGAGGATAGCCCGATCACGATTAAGCTTCCCGGCAGCCATTGGACGCCGAAGAATTATGACGGCAAAGAGCATGGGGCTGTCCCGATGTTCAGTGCCCTCGCGCATTCTTACAATTTGGCGACTGTCCGCTTAGGAATGGCCGTCGGTGTCCCCGAGGCGGCGACCATGCTGCGCCGATTGGGCGTCCAGCGTCCCGTTGAGACGGTGCCTTCTTTGCTGCTCGGGACCGCCGCGCTGTCGCCGATCGATGTGACTCAGATGTATCAGACGATCGCCAGTGATGGATTTGTGACGCCGCTTAGAGCTATCCAAGAAGTCATCTCCCCAGAAGGAAAGACCCTCAAGCGGTTTGGGATTGATGTTCGCCAGTCGGTGCCTCAAGCCGCGGTTTATCAGCTCAATTCGATGCTGCGGGAGGTGTTTAGGCGGGGTACTGCAAAACCCGCCTTTACCCAGATGCCGGCTAGCCTTCAACCTGCCGGCAAGACCGGCACGACGAATGAGCTCCGCGATAGCTGGTTTGCAGGCTTTACCGGCGATTATCTCGGAGTGGTCTGGATGGGCCGCGATGATAATCAGCCTGCTGGTCTGACAGGGGCCGAAGGCGCCTTGAGGGTGTGGTCAGCGACCATGAACGCGGTCAGCCGGGAGCCCCTTGAACTTGATCCACCTGAGGAGATCGAGATGATCTGGGTGGATGGTGTCCGAGGCGGCCGGGCGGCCGAAGGCTGTCCTGGTGCGATCGAAATGCCATTTATTCGAGGTCATGGTCCCGACCGGCCCTCTGGTTGTGGCCCTTCGGCGGAAAAGCATGAATAGGGGCTATGGTGGGTTTTTAAGGAGGGGCATCGATGGCTGATCATTCTAAGGGACGCTCAATTCTGATCACCGGATGTTCCTCTGGCATCGGTCGCTGCTGCGCCCTTACCCTGAAGGCGCGGGGTTATCGGGTCTTTGCAACGGCAAGGCAGCCAAGGGATGTCGATCAACTAAAAGATGAAGGCTTTGAAGCTACCGTCCTTGATCTTCGGTCGTCCGCCTCGATTCATCAAGCCGTTGATGAGGTCCTTGAAGCGACCGGTGGCCGCCTCTATGGACTTTTCAATAATGGAGCCTACGGTCAGCCTGGGGCTGTTGAGGATCTTCGCCGAGAGGTTCTTGAAGAGCAGTTTGCAACCAATCTCTTTGGGACCCACGAACTCACCGTGCGGGTGATTCCTTCAATGCGTCGCCAAGGTGAGGGACGAATTATTCAAAATAGCTCAGTCTTAGGCTTTGCGGCGATGCGTTACCGGGGGGCTTATAACGCCAGTAAGTTTGCGCTTGAGGGACTGACGGACACCCTTCGTTTGGAATTGAAAGGAAGTGGGGTGGAGGTCTCGCTGGTGGAGCCTGGCCCGATCACCAGCCGCTTCAGAGATAATGCCTTCAGAGAGTACCTTAAACACATCGATCGAGAGCTCAGCGTTCATCAGGTGACCTATCAACAAATGGAGGCACGCCTTCAAAAGGAAGGTCCGGCCGTTCCCTTTACCCTGGGCCCTGAGGCGGTCGTTTCAAAGGTGATCCATGCCTTGGAATCGCGGCGCCCCAGGGCCCGCTATCACGTGACCTTTCCTACCCGCCTTTTTGCCGTTTTGAAGCGTTTACTCCCGGATCGGGCGCTTGATGAACTTCTCGGCAGAGTCGGCTGAGACCTGTGAGAAAATAGTCCTCTTTGATTGCGAGATTTCATGTTAGCCACCCCACGTCATCTTGCCCTCTTTGTTGCTTTTTCCGGGACCGGAGGCGTGGAGCGGGTGACCCTTAATCTGCTGCAGGGTCTCGCGGCCCAGGATGTTAGGGTCGATCTCCTGACCGTGGTCACCCGGCGGGGAACCCCACCGGTGGTTCCATGGCCGAATGTTCGGGTGATTGATCTTGGCGTTAAACACTCCCAGCATGCTGTTCCGGCGCTGATTCGCTACCTCCGGAAGGAACAGCCTGAAGTCTTAATGGTCGCTAAGGATCGTGCCGTGAGGACCGCCATTGTCGCCCACTGGCTCGCTAAGGTGCCCACCCGCCTGGTCGGCCAGCTTCACATGAACATGACCGGTTTTTTGGCGAACAAACCGTTCTATCAGCGCTGGCTCCGAAAAGCCCCCATGCGATTGTTATTCCCTTCGCTGGACTTGATTATCGGCGTTTCAGAAGGCGTTGCCGATGACACTCGGCTCGTCACCGGCCTTCAAGGGGAGAAGGTGATCGCCATCCGAAACCCTGTGATTACCCCTGAGCTCTTTAAAATGGCCGAGATCGCGCCCCATCATCCCTGGTTTAAGGAGGATATCCCCATCATTCTGGGGGCAGGGCGGCTGTCTCCTGAAAAGGATTTCCCGACCCTGATTCGGGCGTTTGGGCATCTCAGGAAGAGCCGAAAGGCGCGACTGATGATCATCGGGGAGGGTCCCTTGGAAGGAAAGCTCAAGGCATTGGCGGCGTCTTTGGGTCTTATAGAGGACGTGGCTTTTCCAGGTTATGAGGCGAATCCTTTTGCCTATATGAAGCGGGCGGCCTTATTTGTGATGTCCTCGGCCTGGGAAGGCTCCGGCAATGTCCTGGTCGAGGCTTTGGCTCTTGGCACTCCCGCTGTCTCAACCGATTGCCCTTATGGTCCCCGGGAAACCCTTGATGGGGGGCGCTATGGGGCTTTAGTCCCCGTTGGCGATGACCTTGCGCTCTCAAAAGCGATGCTAAAGACCCTCGATGAGCCTTTGCCTCCGGCCTTTTTAAAGGAGGCGGTGATGGATTTTACGATTGAGGCCAGTGCGCGCCATTACCTTCATGCGCTGTTGCCCCCCTTGGATGGCGAAGCCCCAGGATGACGACCCTCAAGGACATTGGATGGCTCAAGGTCGATGGGCTTTTGACCCTGGGCCTTTTGATCTTTTTGCTTTCGCTCCTGATGAGCCGCGGTAGCTTCACGATTGGCCTGGTCTTGATGGGGCTTGGCGTCTTTCTTCGAGGGCTTTATCGCCAGGAGCTTTTCAATTGGACCCGGCCCCTTGGGGCTTTTATTGGTCTGATGACGGTATGGATCGTCCAAGGATTCTTGATGGCGAGTGATTTGCCTTACGATATGGTGGTGCCTCTGTTCGGATCGATGGTGGTAGT
>CAILMG010000054.1 GCA_903835265.1 uncultured Methylococcus sp. | reverse complement strand
GGATAATGGAGCGCGCCGTTGGATATAGCCATGAATCCGATAGGTTTTCCTCTAGCATTGTATGTCAAGCATCATTAAAGCATTTGAGATCCGGCGGAGGGAGGTCGCGTGCGTTACTCTCTTACCACATAGGTGAAAGCCTCGGTTTGGCCAATAAGGACGCCATGGCACTCGGAGCCGCGGTTGAACTCTTGCATAATGCTTCACTCGTCCATGACGACATCCACGACAGGTCCGTGACCCGGCGGGGACGGCCTAACATCAGGGCAGTTTACGGAGATGACCTTGCAATCTTGGTCGGTGACATCATGATTTCCGGCGCTTATGGCGTACTTGCTGAAGATACCTCACCAAAATACATTTCACAGATTTTGGGGCATGTACATTCGAGGGTTCGTGACGTCATCAATGGGCAATGGTCCGACATTGAGAGCTTTAAGCGGTGTCGTACTGAGGAGGATTATATAGCTATTGCAGCATCAAAGTCAGGAGGGCTCATCCGATTGGCTATGGAGCTTCCATTTATAGCGACAGGATACAATAGGTCAATCATTGATAAAGCCGGTCAGGCGGCTGAGAGGTACGCAGTGGCTTACCAAATATTTGATGATCTCCTCGACATCCAAGAGGATTCTAAAAGTGAATTCAAGGAACAAAGTCTGAATTTCGTACACTTGCTTTCATCGGAAATGAGCCTTTCAAAAGCCAGCACTGAGGCCATCAGAATCGTGAGAGAGATACTTTCGAGCGTTATTTCTGATTGTGAGGTCTTGCCAAAAGGTTCAGGTCTTCCATTGATTGATCTCAGCGAACAACTTCAATCAACAATGACGCACGAGTTTGGCTAGTGAGTCGGACAGTAACCATTGTCGGAGGAGGGTTTGGTGGAATGGCCGCGGCCATAAGATCCAAATCACAAGGCTTTGATGTCACCCTCATCGATCGTGGTCATCAGCTGGGCGGAAAAGCATGCGTGTATGAACGAGAGGGATTTCGCCATGATGGCGGTCCTACGGTCATCACCGCACCTTTTCTTCTTGAGGAGCTTTTCGAGTTGATGGGGGAGAGCCTTCAGGATCATTTAGAACTCATCCCACTTAATCCATGGTATCGGTTTACGTTCAAGGACGGATCGGAATTTAACTATGGCGGGACCATCGAGAACACATTGGATGAAATCCGTAAGTTCAATGGTTCAGATGTGGAAGGTTATAAGGCACTTTTGTCGCGCTCTCAACAGCTATTTGATACTGGATTTACCAAGCTTTCAGCTGAGCCCTTCGACCATTTCTTAAAGATGTTGAGGCAAATACCGGACCTGATATCCCTCAGAGCCTATCAATCCGTCTGGGGGCTAGTGTCCCATCACTTGAAGGATGACCACTTAAGAAGAGCGTTTTCTATTCAGCCACTCCTTGTAGGTGGAAACCCATTCGACACCACATGCATTTACAGCCTGATTCACTATTTGGAGAGAAAGTGGGGCATCTTCTTCCCCAGGGGGGGAACTGGCGCAGTCGTTGCAGCCCTTGAGGCATTGATGAGGCGCCATGATATAAAAATCAGGCTATCTGAAGAGGTTGAAAAGATTCTCGTACGTCAAGGAAGGGCTGAGGGGGTTCTACTCCGGAGCGGGGAGGAAGTTCGAAGCGATATCGTCGTAGCAAACTCCGATGCCCCTTACCTCTACACCCACATGGTAGATAAAGAGATGACCGGATGGAGTGCCAGACTCAAAGTGCGCGCATCCAAATACTCGATGGGTCTGTTCGTCCTCTATTTTGGCACTCTACAAAAATATCCAGAATTAGCGCACCACACCATTTGGATGGGTGACCGTTACGAATCTTTGCTCGATGATATTTTTAACAAACAAATACTTCCAGAGGATTTCTCGCTTTACATTCACCGCCCAACAGCAACTGACCCGAGCTTTGCCCCTGAGGGCTGCGATAGCTTCTACGTCTTGTGTCCAGTTCCTAATCTTCAATCGGGTGTCGATTGGAAAGAAGAGGGCCTCCGATTGCAGGAACGGATTGTCAAATCGTTGGATGAGACCATCATGCCAGGATTGAAAGACTGCATCACCGCGGTTTTTTTCAAAACGCCAGAAGACTTCCGTGACGACCATCTCTCTCTGCATGGGGCAGCATTTTCCATTGCGCCGATTTTCACTCAGTCCGCATGGTTTAGATTCCACAACAAGGCAGAGGGAATTGAAAACCTCTATTTGGTTGGTGCAGGCTGTCACCCAGGTGCAGGTCTACCCGGTGTCTTATGTTCTGCAAAAGTGTTTCATGAACTGATCCGACGAGAGGATTCATGAACGATCAGAATCAAACTAGGCTGATAGCCAAGAATTCACTCAGGACAGGAAGTAGAACCTTCTTTTTTGCAAGTTTTTTATTGAAATCGGATGTTGCAAATAAAGCCGCAAGACTATACCAGTTCTGTCGGTACGTTGACGATGTGGTTGATTTGGCAAAAGATAATTCTGAAGCCAAGAAATCAATACAATATTTGTCAAATGATTTTGAGCTCAAGGAGCCTCAAGACCGTGAAGTCATCGATGCTCGGGCGCTATTTGATGAATGTGGTATTCCCCTTTGGATACCTAAAGAGTTAATCCGAGGAGTGGAGTCTGATGTTGACGGAGTTGAAATAGACACCGAAGAAGATCTTCTTCGATATAGTTTCAGAGTTGCGGGTACAGTGGGTCTCATGATGTGCTACGTTTTAGGCGTTCACGAGGCTTCTGCCCGTAAACATGCTGTAGACCTCGGAATAGCCATGCAATTGACCAATATACTGAGGGATGTGAAGGAGGATGCGATGATGGGAAGAAGATATATCCCTTCATCATTGGTGCCTGACATTTCAATAAGGGATATTCTATCCGCCTCCGAAAGTAGGCCTGAAGAACTCATTGTTCAAGGACTCGAGCGTCTCCATGCCCTCTCTGAGCTCTATTATAAAAGTGGATTCCTCGGATTGGCATTCATTCCGATTAAATCTCGTTATGCGATTTTGGTCGCCGGAAAAATATACCGAAGTATAGGATTAACCATCAAGGACGAGGGCTACAACTTCAGAGGAGAACGTGTGGTAATTCCTCTTTTTTCAAAATTTATCATAACCTGCAGGGAAGTCATTCTAGCGACACTCTCAAAGAATTTTTGGTCTTGTCCGCGAGCACATGAACAACAACTGCACGCCCCAATCGCGACATATCCGATTTCCTCCAAAAACTAGCCAACCCTATGACCTTGTTATTCTGGGGGCTGGATGTGCAGGGCTATCGCTCGCATACAATCTTTCAGCTGATCCCGACTACAAAGGTCGTGTACTCCTTGTGGACCGTAAGGTCCAATACGATAGGGACAGATCTTGGTGTTTTTTTTCACCGGATGACGCGACGCTTGTCCCAGAAAGCTTGATTTCTCATCGATGGCCGATTGCTATCGTTCGAAAGGGAGATGAATCACTACGTCTTTCGCTTGGTTCGAAGCCATACAATCTGGTTGATGCATCAGGATTCTACCAACATTGTTTTGAGCGGTTAAAAGAGGACTTGCGTTTTTCGATTGCACTGGGTCACTCAATCTCCGAGGAGGATGTGCTCAATGAAGGTGGAAAAATAGTCATACGATTAGACGGGCAATCCTATTCTACTCATCAAGTTGTTGATAGCCGAACAGATAGACTTATCGCTCAAACATCCGCTCAGCTATGGCAGGTATTCATTGGCTATGAAATAGAAACTGATATGCCTGTATTTAACTCTGATGAGGCTACCTTGATGGATTTTATTGAGGATCAGACTCACCCTGTCAGTTTTATGTACGAATTACCGACCAGTCGGACCAAAGCGTTATTGGAGTACACCGTATTCTCATCGACCTGCATAGCCCCTGAAAGCCTTGAGCCGCTCTTGGAAAAGATCATCAGTGAGCGCCTTGCAGGGAAGGCCTTCAGGATCAATCGCACTGAAAAAGGCGTGATTCCGATGGGGCTAGCCGATCAATCCCAAACCACCAACCAAAGGTGGCTTAAGGCAGGACTGATCTCTGGAGCGGCCAGGCCCAGTACCGGTTACGCATTTTTGCGGATACAGCGGTGGGCGAGAAGCTGTTCCGAGAAGCTTAGATCTCAGGCTGAAATTGGGCTTGCCCATAAGGATCCGATTATTACATCGACCATGGACAGGATATTTCTTAACGTATTAGCCATGACGCCACATCATGCCTCAAGCCTTTTCTTCGATCTCTTCAAGAATACACCCACTCCCTCGCTGATTAGGTTCCTCAATGATGAGGGGCGATATCTAGACCACATCCTCGTCATTCTATCTCTTCCAAAACTTCCATTCATAAGAAGACTTTTTTAAAATGCGTGGTCTATTAATTAAGTATAGCTATATCATTTATGGTGCATTTCTAGTTATCGCGGCTTTTTTACAGGGTCGAGAAATTGAAACCAACCAAAGCATGCTCTTAGCTGCAGGCGCCTTAGTATTTCTATTTGGCCTCCCTCATGGTGCAGCGGATACACTAATATTCAGAAAAGTTCGCGGTCTTGACGGCTATCTTGGGTGGATTGCATTTGGATTGGTTTACATACTAATGACGGGAGCAGTTTACTGTCTTTGGCTTTGGAGTCAACCCCTCTTCTTAATCTACTTGCTTTTCATTTCTGTATTTCACTTTGGTGAAGACCTTTATGGGTTTTCGCATCCCTGGATAAAACTGAGTTATGGTCTTGCTATTGTATTTTCTCCTGCTCTTTTTTGGCAGAGTGAAGTCTCGAAGCTATATGGATTTATAGTTGGAGAACCAATGGCGACATCCTTTGCCCAGCTTTCAAATATCTTTTCCTGGATCTCTCTAGCAAACCTTGCTATTAGCGTCTTCGCTTGCAGAGGCATTCTCAACTATAACTTATATATGTTGATGGCATGGCCAATAATAACACTATTAATACTGGAACCATTGCTCGGGTTTGCCTTATACTTTGGCCTCTGGCATAGCCGCCTTCATCTGAAAAGGCTTATCGAATTAAAAATAATGGACCGAGAACCCATGACCATATTAATGGTAGCCTCACCATTACTGATAACGCTAGCAGGAGCATACTATGGGTTTCAAAGACTAGGAGGCATCAATGACTCCAGTTTTTCAAAAATTATCTTTGTTGGACTAGGCTCTCTAACCTTCCCTCATCTTTTCATGGTCTATGCGCTAGGAAGTGCCCATAAACAACAGAGCGATTTAGACTAATAGTTTGACCGAGATGCTTAATCTTTAGATGGGTCGCATCTTTTGACGTTGGCTCGTCGCTCTCGTCGAGAAACCCCTGAAATCTAATGCTAGTTTAAATCCTCTTTTGAGACAGGTGGGGCTTCTTCTATCTCATTTTACCGATAACATCTGTTTTTTACCGCGGAAGAAGATTAAAGACATACGTGAAAAACGGGGTCGTTGAGTCATATGTGATGTTGACGACCCCTTCCACCCCAACGAATTGGCCGCCAGTACCGGAAGTAAGGCCGAATATCATCGGAGCCGCAGGAACACCGCCGCCAAGGGGGTACGTTTTGATACCTATCACGTTGACATCGAATATCCAAGGGGAAAACGACATCCGGATGACCAAGGTCCACCAAAAGATCTCCGGCTGCTTCAGGTCTCAGGACGGCGCCGATATCTTCTGTCGGGTTCGAAGCCATCTTTCAACCTGCGCCAGAAACAATGTCTCGGCATCCGAGGCCCTCAAACTGCTGTTCGACGGAAAACTGTCAAATTTCCTTGGTGAGCCTCTAATCTAGCCGAGGGACGCTGAATAATTACCTAGCCATGAGATCCTGATGGATCCGCCGAAATTGAATGATCGCTCGGTCGGCCCCAATCAATCGATCTTCATCGGCTTCGCCGCTATCCATGGGGCGCTGGGTCACGACCACTCGACGGTCCTCTTCGAGAATATAGCGGTTACTGAGCCCCATCACCCACTCGAAGGGCTTTGCGAGCCATCTCGGATGAATCCGATGGTACGTTCTGATGTAGTAAACCGTTTTTCGTTCGTTGATCGGTACGAAGGCGACCAGATTCTTAATGCGCCCGCTGTTATTGAGC
>CAILMG010000053.1 GCA_903835265.1 uncultured Methylococcus sp. | reverse complement strand
CCGCAAGCCTGGCGGATCCACCATGTCGCATAGGTAGAGAACTTATAACCACGGCGGTATTCGAACTTGTCGACGGCCTTCATGAGGCCAATATTCCCCTCCTGAATCAGATCGAGGAACTGGAGACCACGATTGGTGTATTTCTTGGCGATTGAGATCACCAGACGAAGGTTCGCCTCAATCATTTCCTTCTTAGCACCCCGCGCCTGAATCTCCCCAATGGAGACTCGACGATTGATGTCCTTAATGTCCTTGATCGAAATCAGACACTCCTTTTCAATGTGCGCCAATCGCAACTGAGCGTGCCGGATGGTGTCGACATGTTCGGCAAGGGCCTTGGCATAAGGCTTCCCTGATTCGACCCAAGGCGTGATCCAATCCTGATTGGATTCATTACCCACAAACGAGGCGATAAATTCTGCCCGGGGCAAACGACAACGATTTACGCAGAGATCTTGAATGACGCGTTCCTCTTCGCGGACCCTCTCAACAGTCCTTCTGAGAATGTCGGTCAGCTCCTTAAAGAACAAGGGCGTCTTCTTAAACTCCATGAAGGTTTCCGCAAGGCCATCAAAAGCCTTTTGGGTCTTTTCATGGTGAGCCCCATGCTTGTTATGAGCGTTCGTCGCTGTCTTCAGGCGCTTATTGAAAACCGCCAGTTTTTCTTTCACGACTTCTGGATCGGGGCCGGTATCCGCCTCTTCGACCGCATCATCGGCTTCATCATCCTCGGCAGCAATCGCTTCAACCGGCGCATCATCGGCGTTGGGGTCGAAGAAATCAGAAATCAACTCAGAAAGACGCGTCTCCCCCTTCTCTACGCTCTCAAAGGCCGCGAGAAAGTGGTGCATAGCTCCTGGAAAGCGAACCAGTTCATTGGCAGCAATATTGATGCCTTCCTCAATCCGCTTCGCGATCTTAAGTTCACCCTCACGGGTCAATAGCTCAACAGTCCCCATTTCACGCATATACATGCGAACGGGATCGGTGGTCCGGCCAAGCTCTGTATCCACCGAGGAAACCAGCGCTGCGGCAACCTCCGCCGCTTCCTCTTCATCGTCTTCAGTGACAACGGCAGTCTCGGCAATCATATCGGTATCCGGCCGGTCCTCATGGACCTCGATACCCATGTCGTTGATCATGCAGACGATTTCTTCCATCTGCTCAGGATCGACCACATCTCCTGGAAGGTGATCATTAACCTCTGAATAGGTGAGGTAACCCTGCATCTTGCCTTTGGCAATGAGCTCTTTCAACGATTGTTGCTGTTCAGGATTCATTCAATAACCCATTGTTGCCTGAATTGACAGGAACTGGTCAGTATAGCCGAGAACCCGCCCCTTTACTATCAGATGGTGCTTGGCACCACCCACCAAGATGAACAAAATCCGACATCCAGGATCTCACCTTAGACGGTCTTTTAATCGATCGCCGTCAAACTTCGAAGCTCTTCCCTCTCTTGATCCGAGAGCGTTTCATGCTTTGATTTTTCAATCAGCGCATCCAACCGACTTTCACGATGACTTTTTTCGGTCAAATGCCGCAGATGATCGAGAAAAGCCTCCTCAAGCGCGTCGGAATTGACCTGAGTATCCCAAGCGATCAATTTCGAAATAATCTCGCCATCCGGTCTGTCTCGAAAACCCTCCATGAGGCCCGCGGAGTGAATATGGGGATGCCCATGCAAGAACTCAACCACCCGCATCAGAAGGGGTCCCTGCGCGTGGATCCTACTAAGCGTAGCGACCTGAGAGGAGTCCATGTGATCCACCCATTCAGGATGCTGCACCAAAAGGGCAAAAAAAGTACGAAAAGCAGACGGCTGCCCTAACCCTTTGTTGACCCTCGGCGCGCGAAAAGCCCCACTGATGACTGAATCACTCTGATGGGCGGCCCCCACCCCTGTCTCCTCTCTGAGCCGTTCCTCAAGAAGCTCCCTGAAGATGCCGGGCGCCATTCTCTCGATCATGGGCCTGACTTTCCCCGCAAGCGTCGCTCGACCCTCAATGGAGCGAAGGTCTAAGCCCAACGAGAGGTGCTGGAAGAAATAATCAGAAAAAGGCATCGCCTCATCAACCCGTCCCTTGAAAACCTCAAGACCCTCTTCCCGAATCAGTGAATCAGGGTCATGCCCCTCCGGCAGCATGAGAAACCTGATCTGGCGACCTTCCCGGACATGACCTACACTCGATTCCAAGGCTTTCCAGGCCGCCCTCTGGCCTGCCCCATCACCATCAAAACAGAAGACGATGTGGGACGTATAACGAAACAAGAGCCCGACCTGTTCGGGTGATGTTGCCGTACCAAGCGTTGCAACCGCATTCAAAAGACCATGCTGGCCTAGACCAATGACATCCATGTAGCCTTCGACCACAAGAATGAAATCAGGCTTCCTGACCGCCTCCAGCAACTCATAAAGCCCATAGACTTCACGGTGCTTGTGAAAAATCGGAGTCTCAGGAGAATTAAGATACTTAGGTTGGCCATCACCGATAACGCGCCCGCCAAAACCCACAATGCGTCCTCTCCGGTCACGAATCGGAAACATGATCCGATCACGAAACCAGGCATGCAGACGCCCCGGCGCTTTCTCGCCGATAAGCCCAGCCCCTTTGAGAAGCGACTTCGGCCAATCCGAGGGGAGGTTGAGACTCCCTGGTGGAGCAAATCCTAATCGGTAACGAAGGGCCACTTCCCCGGTAACGCCCCGCTGTTTCAGATAGTCGACCGCAGGAACTGCAGTGGTGTGCGACTTCAACTGCCGCTGATAAAGTGTGGCCGCTTTTTCATTCATGTCATAGAGGGGGGCCAGCGATTCGGCGGGATCGTCTGAAGCACGCTCACCCGATAACTCTCTTGGCACCGGGAGGTTAAGGCCAGCCGCAAGCGCCTCGATAGCCTCCGGAAAGGACAACCGCTCAAACTCCATCAAAAAACTGATCGCAGTACCGCGCGCGCCGCAACCAAAACAATAATAGAACTGCTTTTGCTGGCTAACTGAGAAACTGGGGGTTTTTTCGTTATGGAAAGGGCAACGAGCCGTGTAATTGGTCCCGGATCGCTTTAGTGGGACGCGGGCATCAATCAGTTCGACCAGATCGGTTCTGGCCAGCACTTCCTGGATGAAGTGTTCGGGAATCTTACCGGCCATGTCCCATCCCTTGGGGTTCGGAAGAACGAGACCGACCGCAGCGAACACCACGGCCTTTTCTTGTCACCCTCCTCTCGCTCAATGACAAAAGAGGGCTAGGAAAATGAAAAATCTTGAAAGGCGCTAAAACCCTTAAACACCAAGGAGCGCCTTAACGCGGCCGCTAACCAGCGTCATATCAGCACGGCCTTGCATGGGTCCCTTGAGGACAGCCATGACCTTGCCCATGCCACTCACGCCCTCGGCTCCCGTCTCAGCAATAGCCGACTCGACCATCGCTGTAATCTCTGCATCGCTCAGCGCCTGTGGCAGATAATCCTGAATGATCAGAACCTCCGCCTTTTCTATGGCCGAAAGATCATCACGGCCGGCCGCATCGAATTGGCCAATGGATTCGCGTCGCTGCTTAACCATGCGATCGAGAACCGCAATGATCTGGTCATCGTCGAGCTCTATGCGCTCATCGACTTCCCGCTGCTTCACTGCAGCCATTATCAAGCGAATCACACCAAGTCGATCCTTCTCGGCGGCCTTCATGGCCGACTTCATATCGATTTGCAGGCGGGCCTTCAGCTCGCTCACGACGATCAACGCTCGGTCTGGGGGCGACCCTTTCGGAGATTCTGAAGCGCAAAGCGCTCGCGAGACAACTTCTTCAAATGCCGCTTGACCGCCGCAGCCGCCTTACGCTTACGCTCTTCAGTCGGCTTTTCGTAGAATTCACGGCGACGAACCTCTGAGAGAGTGCCTGCCTTTTCACAGGCGCGCTTGAAACGGCGAATGGCAATTTCAAAGGGTTCGTTTTCTCTAATTTTAATTGAGGGCATGTAAGCTTTCCGAGTTTCCCAAGCAATTCAATGCGTTACAAAGCCGGGCGGACCCGGACCGAATAAAAGCCCATAATTATACCTAGTTAACGACAGAAGGCAAAAGTACTCGTGATCGTACTCGGTATAGAAAGCTCTTGTGACGAAACTGGCATCGCCCTTTTTGACAGCCAAAAAGGATTGCTGGCTCACCAAATCCATAGTCAAATTGATCTCCACGCCGATTATGGCGGGGTCGTTCCCGAGCTGGCTTCAAGGGATCATATCCAACGACTGACCCCCTTAACCCAGGCAGTTCTAAAGGCATCGCACCTTGAACTGAGTGATCTTTCGGGGATCGCCTACACCAGTGGCCCAGGTTTGATGGGCGCCTTGATGGCGGGCGCCTCCTTTGCAATGAGCCTCGCCTTCAGCCTCAAGATACCCGCTATCGGCATCCACCACATGGAAGGTCACCTGATGGCACCTTTGCTTGAAGCCCATCCACCCGACTTCCCTTTTCTGGCCCTCTTAGTCTCAGGAGGCCACACCCAGCTGGTTTACGTCCATGAGATGGGGCGTTATGAGATTCTCGGAGAGTCGATTGATGACGCCGCCGGTGAGGCCTTCGATAAGACCGCCAAAATGCTCGGTCTTGGCTATCCCGGCGGCCCAGAAATCGCCCGATGGGCCCAAGAAGGAGAGGCTAACCGCTTTCGCTTTCCACGGCCTATGACCGATCGTCCAGGGCTTGATTTCAGCTTCAGCGGCCTCAAGACGCACACCCTGACTACCTTCGAATCAACCGCAAAGACCCCTAAGGACCGACACGATGTCGCCGCAGGCTTTCAACAAGCCGTCGTCGATACGCTGATCATCAAAACTCGAAGGGCGCTAGAGGAAACGGGACTTAAACGCTTGGTCGTAGCAGGCGGGGTTAGCGCCAATCAACTGATGAGGGAAAAGCTCCACCTCATGACTCAGAAGGTCGGTTGCGATGTGTTTTTTCCCCGCCTTGAATTCTGTGGCGATAATGGGGCCATGATTGCCTTCGCGGGCCTCAGGCGGCTGGAGGCTGGCGAACGGAATACGTTGGAGTTTACCGTTCGGCCGAGGTGGCCCCTCTCAGAACTAAAAGCCCCCGCCTCAACCCTTTGAGGATTCCGGTCCCTTCTTCGAACCGATTCGGCTTTCCTCGCCCTTGAGAAGGCGCTCAATATTGCCGCGGTGACGCGAAATGAGTAAAAGCGCCATAGCGAGACCTGCTCCGGCCAAGACTTCCGAATGAAGAATCAACCAGAGGTAAAGGGGCGATAGAGCCGCCGCCATGAGGGCTGCCAACGATGATATTCGAAAGAGGAATGCCATCAATAGCCAGGTCGCCAAAACCGCAAGCCCCACCCAGATTGAGAATCCACTCAATACACCCAATGCCGTCGCAACCCCCTTCCCGCCCTCGAATCCGAAGAAAATAGGAAAGAGATGCCCAAGAAAAGCGGAAAGACCCACCGCGGCTAATATCTCAGGAGACACCTCAAGATGTCGAGCGATCAGTACCGGAAGGAGCCCCTTGAACGCGTCTCCAATCAAGGTGATTGCCGCCGCTTTTTTGCCGCCAAGACGAAGGACATTGGTCGCCCCAGGGTTCTTGGAGCCTGCCTGTCGTGGGTCCGGCAAGCCAAACAGTTTACTCACGATCACGGCCGTTGACAGAGAGCCCATCAGATAGGCTAGAGGGATCAGGGACCAGATGAGACTCGACATGGAAGAATCCAGGGTT
>CAILMG010000052.1 GCA_903835265.1 uncultured Methylococcus sp. | reverse complement strand
GTACTTTGGAACACCTTTTGCCATGGCCGCCTCAGGTGGGTCTGGCCCAGGGAATAAATCAAAAGCCCTGAGAGCCCAAAGAGCGTCAGGAAAAATAAGATATCGGTGGGCAGTAGCTGAGGCATCAGTCTTGAAGCCTCACTCTGGGATCCACCAGCATATACGACAGGTCCGTCAACAAAAGGCCCAAGATATAGAGGAAGGACCCTAAGAAAACCATGGCGCGGACAATCGCGAAATCTTGCTGATTGATGGCGTCGATCGTATAGCTACCGAGTCCTGGAATGGCAAAAAAAGACTCGGTCAAGAGCGATCCGGTAAACAATAGCGGCAACACCACGACGACGCCGGTCAAGATCGGGATCATGGCATTCTTAAGGACATGAACCATCAGGACCCGGGTCTCAGAGAGCCCTTTGGCCCTCGCCGTTCGGACATAATCCTTCTCAATTTCCTCGAGGAAAAGGGTCCGATACCAACGAACCCCAGAACCCACCCCAGCGAAGGTTCCAATCAAAACAGGGAGAATGATGAACCGGATGGCTTCAAGGCCACTGTCATAGCCTGAGATGGGCACCCACTGGAGACATTTACCGACCAGAAACTGACCACCGATGATGTAGAACAGGGTCGAAATGGACATTAGGAAGATGCATAGCCCAGCGCCCCAGACTTCAAGGTAGGTCAATCTAAAAAAAAACCAACAGTAAGGCCAAAGAGATATCCAGCAAGAGGCCGACGATCAACGAAGGGACCGCGATCGCCAAGGAGGGCCCCATGCGTTGCCTGATGTCGGCACCAATGTCGCGGCCGGCATCGGAATGGCCAAAGCGAAACAGGAAAAGCCCGAGAGACTTCTCAACGAAGATGGTCTTCCTAAAGGCCTCAAGGCCTTCGGCCTGAGGGTTATAAAAGAGCGGAAGGTCATAGCCCCGCTCGTGGGTCCACTTGGCAATCCCCTCCTGAGTGACATGCTTTTGCCCAAGATGCATCCGGGCCATATCCTCGGGTGTATTGATCACAAAAAAAAGGACAAAGGTGAGAAGGTTGATCCCGATCAGCAGCGGCACTGTGTTTAAAAGACGTCGAAGAATATAGGCACTCATCGGGCTTTGGATCTCATTCTAAGGCGGTAGGCTCGCCACGCCGGCCAGAGGAGGGCGATCAAGAAAAAAAGACCCAGCGCCAGAGGCCAGACGATAGGCTGGTTCCATTCGGCCCGCCGTTCAGCGCGAAGGGCCGCATCGATCCTCAGATATTTAAGGCCATTGTTGGCCATGAGGTTTGGTTTGTAGTTCCGGTACCAAGCATGGCGGAGACTAAAGCTTTTCGGATGCACACCAAAAACCCAAGGGGCATCATGACGAACGATGGCCTGCATCTTTTGAATGATCTCCAGCCGTTTTTCATCATCATCCATTGCGCGCATAGCCAGAAACCATCGATCAAACTCGGGGTTTTGATAGTTAGCGGCATTCTCCCCGCCTTTGGACGCTTTGGCATTGTCCCCATAGAGGAGGAAAAAGAAATTTTCGGGGTCGGGGTAGTCGGCATTCCAGCCCCAACGAAACATCTGGGCATTGCCATTCGCCATCTTCTGCTGAAACTGATTGTAATCGGTGGTTCTCAAAACCAGCTGGAGACCAATCTTTCCGAATTGCTTTCGATACCAATTAAGGAGTGGCTTGTCATCAGCCCCCGACATCGTTGTATCGAGATAAAGCACCAGTGGCTGCTGGGTCTTAGGATCCATTCCATGAGGGTACCCGGCTTCTTGAAGAAGACGCTCGGCCTCCGCCAAGGACTTTCGCTTGGGGCTTCCCATGACCCAGTCGTAGATCACAGGATTCATGCCGGCCTCCCCCTCTAAATGACCAAAGATCCCCGGTGGCAACAGGCCCTGAGCCGTCACCCCCCGACCGTTCATAAAAATGGCAATGAATTCCTCTTCATCAATGGCAAGACTGATGGCTTGCCGGAGCCGCGTATGGGCAAGGTCAAGGCCCCCAACCACGGGATCTTGCATGTTAAACCCAAGATAAAAAATGGAGGCGGTCACGGCGGTATCGAGACGGATCCCCTTTAAGAGGAGATCCTCGGTCAATTCGGCCTGACCCACTCCTGAAAATTGGATCGCCTGATCAAAATTATCAGAAGCCAATCCCGAAGCATCGTAGTAGCCTTCAAGAAACTTGCTCCAATAGGGGATTGTCTCCTTCTCGAGAACAAAGTGGACCTTATCTATCAGAGGGAGCCGCTGGCCTGCATCCTTGAGGAGTCCCAACGCCTGATCCCTAAGCTCTCCGACACGCGGGTAAAGGTCCTCGTGAAAATGGGGATTCCTCTCCAACACCATGCGCCGATTGGGGTTGTTTTCGGTCAGCTGGAAGGGGCCTGAACCCACCGGATACCAGTCCAGCGTGATGTTCTTGGCCTTAAGTCCTGGCTGTGCATAGAAGGCATCCGCCTCAAAGGGCATGGGCGCAAAAAAGGGCATCGCCAACCAGAACCGAAACTGCGGGTATTTACCCTTGATCTTGATCTTGATGTGATGCGCATCCACTACCTCAACCCCTTCAAGCGGGTAGGGTCGAAGGTCAAACCAGCGCCCCTCCGACCGGTGCGCCTCAAAATCAAGGGCTAACTGTTCCCCAAGAGGCCGAAGACCTACAATCAGGTCCGCCATCATTTCAGCGACCGGTGAATGCACCTCAGGATGCGCAAGCCGCTTGATTTGATAAAGGTAGTCATCGGCCGTGACCGGCCGTGAGGCCACAGCGCCAAAATCTTGAAGACGCTGAATCCCCTCAAGATCCTTCGGGGAGAGATCATGAAAACGATAAGCGCCATCGTCTTTTTTAACAAAAGCTGGATGCGGCTGATAGGCCAGATCAGAGCGAAGTTCTATGTCATAGACACTGAAGGCGATCGCAGACTCAAGGGCGTTGTCCTGAAGCACCTCGCCCCTCCGATCAAGATAAGTGACCTTTGGAAGCCTGATGGCCGCCAGCGGCTCGAGCTGATACGGCCTTTGAAGGTAGGCATACTGAAGGGGTGGCTCATAGATCTGCGCGATGATCTCTAATTCGTTCGCGCTATAGGCCCTGGCTGGATCGAGATGCTTCGGCCGCTCCTCAAAGGAGGTGTAAAGAATGTTCTCAAGGCCTTCCGCTTTGGGGTAGGGATTATTAGGCGGGCTGCCACAACCCCCGAGGATCAAAAAAATGATCCCGATCATACACCTCAATCGTAAGCCCTCAAGAACCATTGTCGATGACCCGCCCCTCGCGAATGGATATCGCCCCTTTCACCCTGCCCCAAGGGATTAAATTATACGGCCAATGGGACGAATCAAGGCATTCGACCCCAGGCCTAAGCCCAAGTCTTGTATAATAAGGTTGGGGGTAGGTTCTTCAACGTCTTTTAAGGACGCCCCCAAGCGCCCATCGACTCACTTTCTCAGGGATCTAAAGTATGTCAAAGAAAATTCTTGTTGCCATCTGTGGTGTTCTGCTCAGTACTGGTTTAGCGGCCGCTGACCTTAAAGTCGGCGTGGTTGATCTTCGTAAGCTGGTTGATCAGTCAGCCCAGAGCCAGAAATCGCAGGCCGAGCTCAAGAAGGAATTCCAGCCCCGAGAAAATAAACTGGTCAACGAGCAGAAAGAACTCAAGAAGCTTGAGGAAAAACTCGAAAAGGATGTGGCCGTTATGAGCGAAGCCGACAAGCGCAAGCTCGAAAAGGACCTGATCGATCGCGGCCGTGAATTCAAGCGCGCCATGGATGAAATGCGTCAGGACTATGGCGTTCGCGCTAACCAGGAAATGGCTAAGATCCAGAAAGTCGTTCAGGAAGCCATCCAAACGGTGGCCAAAGAACAAAGCTTCGACCTGATTCTGGTCGATGGCGTGGCCTTCGCCAAGGATTCCCTCAATGTGACTGAGGAAGTCGAGAAGAAGCTGGCCGGCGGCACCAAAAAGTAATCGGCAGCCTCCTGATCACGCCCATCGGTCCACGACATCACAGGTTAATCATTTGGATATTCAAGAAATCAAGGAATATCTGCCGCACCGGTATCCCTTCCTTCTGATCGACAGGGTTCTTGAGGTCGAGCCGGGTAAACGGCTGTTAGCGCTCAAGAACGTGACCTACAACGAACCTTTCTTCACCGGGCACTTTCCGGCCGTTCCGATCATGCCGGGCGTCCTGATTATCGAGGCCCTGGCTCAGGCGACCGGCCTTTTGGCGGGTCGCTCGATGGAGGGACTGGTCGGCAAGGGCCGGACCTACTACCTCGTTGGCCTCGACAAAGTTCGCTTCAAACGCCCGGTGGTGCCAGGAGATCAGCTGCACCTTGAGGCCACCTATGTGCGCCATAAGCGCAACATTTGGGCCTTTGAGTGTCGCGCCGAAGTCGCCGGCGAGTTCGTCGCGAGTGCCGAGATTATGTGTGCGGCGGCGGAGGGCAACGCTTGATCCATCCCTCGGCCATTATTGACCCCACGGCCCGACTGGCCGCGGACGTCAGCGTTGGCCCCTTTACGGTCATCGGGCCTCACGTTGAAATCGGTGCCGGAACGGTCATCGGGCCTCACGTCGTCATCAAGGGCCCGACCCTCATTGGTCAATTCAATCGAATCTACCAGTTTTCCTCCATTGGGGAGGATCCACAGGATAAGAAATACCAGGGCGAAATCACCCGCCTTGAAATCGGCGACCGCAATGTCATTCGCGAGTACGTCACCATTCATCGGGGCACCCTTCAGGATGCCGCACTGACCAAAATTGGGGATGACAACCTTCTGATGGCCTATACCCACGTCGCCCATGACTGCGTGATCGGAAATCACGTGATTATGGCCAACGGGGCATCGCTTGCGGGCCATGTCCGCGTCGATGATCACGCCATCCTCGGAGGCTTTACCCTGGTCCATCAATTCTGCCAAATCGGCCGCCAGAGTTTTTCTGGAATGGGCAGCGTCATCAGCCGTGATATTCCGCCTTACGTGATGGTCGGCGGCAGCCCAACCAAACCCCGCGGCATCAATAACGTCGGCATGGAGCGCCGCGGTTACGATCCCGACGCCATCCTTCAGATCAAGCGGGCCTTCAAGGTGATCTACAAATCCCGCCTAAAGCTTGAAGAAGCGATCGAACAGCTGGCTACCATGGCGGAGCAATCCCCAGAAGTTCTGCCGATGCTCGATTTTTTAAAACAAAGCGGGCGCAGCATCATTCGCTAAGAACAAAAGGGGGCTGCCACGATCATGGTCACCGCCGCCATGGACATCATTGCAGGCTTTGATGAGGCCGGAAGAGGCTGTCTCGCGGGGCCCGTCATCGCTGCCGCAGTCATTCTCCCCCCTGAAGGGAACCCCATCGTCGGTCTTGCTGACTCTAAGGTATTAAGCCCCAAGGCGCGAATCCGCCTGGCCGACATCATCAAGACAGAGGCACTGGCGTTTGCGGTCGGTCGCGCAGACCCTCTTGAAATCGATCACTACAACATTCTTAGGGCCTCTCTTCTTGCCATGCAAAGAGCCTTTCAAAGCCTTTCCCTGACCCCGACCTGTGGCCTCATTGATGGCCCTCATTGCCCCGATCTTCCCTTTGAAACGAGAGGAATCATCCATGGTGACCGATTGGAACCCTCTATTTCAGCGGCATCCATCCTGGCCAAAGTGGCCAGGGATGAGGAAATGATCCTAGCCGACACCCTTTTCCCCGGGTACGGCTTTGCCCTCCACAAAGGTTATCCAACGGCGGCTCACCGAAAAGCGCTGATGGCCCTTGGGCCCTCCCCCATCCATCGGATGAGCTTCAAGCCCGTAAAGGCCTTGACTACGCTCCTTGAGGCCACACCATGAAGGTGCTCTCCATCAACCTTGGAACCCCCAGCACTCTCCTCTACCGAGGCAAAACCGTGAAGACGGGGATCTTTAAAGCGCCGGTTAAGGGGCCTCAGACAGTGACCCTTGAAGGCTTCATTGGCGATCATCAAGCAGACCTCAAACATCACGGCGGCGCCGATAAGGCCATTTATGTCTACGATCAGATCAATCTCGCTTACTGGGCCCACCAACGCGGCGAATCCGACTATCCCCCCGGCCATCTGGGTGAAAACCTGACGGTCATGGGGATGGGTGATGAGGCCGTTCATCTCGGGGATGTCTTCGCCATCGGCACCACCGAAGTGCAGGTCACCCAGCCCCGCGTTCCCTGCTTCAAGCTCGGGATCAAACTTGAAGACCCCAAATTCGTCGGCGCTTTCCTTCGATCAGGCCGAACCGGATTTTATCTTCGGGTCCTCAAAGAGGGGACTATCAGCGCCGGAGATAGAATTATCCTGCAGCGCACCCACCCCGCGCCCATCAGCATGCAAGAGGCCATGCAATGCTTGATTCCAGGCCCCAATCAGCGCCCAATGATCGAACGGGTCCTGGCTAATGACGCCCTTTCCCTGGCCTGGCGCCTAGACCTTCAAGATCGCTTGTCATCATGAGATGAGAACATCATCAGGCCTCTCAACCGATGATAAGATCGGTTCCATGATTTCCCTAAATCCTTTTTAAGTCGCAACGCTATGAAGACCGATAAACTTTTTTTCTTCCCACCCCCCCTGGTGGCCCTCCTCCTGATCGGGGCAGCCAGCACCCTCGACCAGATGCTCTCCTGGATCTCTCTGATTCCTGCCTCTTCGGGCGGCATCGTCTGGATCGCGGCAGGTCTCGCCCTGTCCCTATCCGCCGCCTTTCAGTTCCATCAGATCAAGACCACGGTCCTTCCGATGGGCACGCCGACCCAACTCGTCACCCTAGGCGCCTATCTTTGGACCCGGAACCCGATGTATCTTGGGATCCTAACCGCATTGCTGGGACTTGCTGTCATCATGGGAACGCTGCCTTACTGGCTCGTGCCGCCGGCCTTCTTTTTGATCATTAATCGGATTCATATCCCCTACGAGGAGGCGCAACTCGAAGCGTCTTTCGGCCCGCGCTATAAGCGCTACCGAAAGGCGGTAAGCCGCTGGCTCTAAGGGAGGAAAATCTTCGGGCCTAAAAAAACCGGCGTCGTCCCCAAGAGGATAACGCCGGTTTTTTTTGGGAAGGTGCGTCTTAGTCGACGGCTTCGATCGGAATGGTTCGGCGGGCCTTGGAAGGTTCGCCATCGACCGCATATTCTGGGGCCTTTTCTTCCACCATGGAACCGCTGGTCTTAGGACCCATCAGAGAAACCATCGCCGCCTTCAAGGGGTGACGCATCGCGTCATCAACGGCGGTCGCTTCGAAACCACAGTGGGCCATACAGTTGGCGCATTTTGGGTTCTTGGCATTGCCATATTTATCCCAAGGCGTTTCTTCCATCAACGCCTTGAAGGACGTCGCATAGCCTTCGTCGACCAATAGATAGCAAGGCTTTTGCCAGCCAAAGACATTACGGGTCGGGTTACCCCAGGGCGTACAGTTGTAGCTTTGGTTCCCGGCCAGAAAGTCGAGGTAGAGGCTTGAATGGTTCAGCTGCCACTTCCGACCACGACCCAGTTTGAAGACATCACGGAACAGCTGCTTGCTGTCACGCATCTTGATGAAGATGTCCTGCTGGGGGGCGTGTTCATAGCTAAATCCAGGCGCAATCGTCGCGCCTTCAACCCCAAGCTCATTACAGTAATCTAAGAACTTCGCAATCTCCTCAGCGCCTTCGCCCTGGAAGAGGGTGCAATTGATGGTGACCCTAAAGCCCCGACCGATCGCCATCTTGATCGCGTCAACAGCGCGCTCAAAGACGCCCTCCTGACAGACCGAGGTATCGTGACGATCTTCGTTACCGTCAAGATGAATAGAAAAGGTCAAGAAGGGAGAAGGCTTGTAGTCGTCCATACGCTTCTTGAGCAAGAGCGCATTGGTGCAGAGATAGACATACTTACCACGTGCAATGATGCCTTCGACGACCTCTGGGAGTTCCTTATGCAGTAAAGGCTCACCACCGGCGATCGAAACGATAGGCGCACCGCATTCATCGACAGCCTCCAGACATTCTTCAACGCTCAAGCGGCGATTCAGGATCTCATCGGGGTAATCGATCTTACCGCAACCCGCACAGGCGAGATTGCAACGAAACAAAGGCTCAAGCATGAGCACCAGAGGATACTTCTGTTTGCCGGCCAGCTTCTGCTTCAGCAGGTATTTTGCAACGGTGATCTGCTGCCTTAATGGAACGCCCATGTGTCCTCCGAAGGATAAGGGTTCATTGGTCGGATGGGCCAAACGAAGGGGCCCCGGTGGTGCCGGAACTCGACGCCAAGATATTGCGGATTCCAGCGGCTGGAGATCCTCAGGAGGGATCTCCATTAAAAAAGTGAAATTCAGTGTAAATGGTAGCCCGTAGTTGTATTTTCCTCAACTCTTTTTAGTAAAAAAACAACATTACTTGACGTAAACCACAAAAAAGCTAGAATTTAAGTACCTGCGCCACATTGGGCGTGTCGCTTCATTTGCAGCGATCATTCAAGAAAGCCAATCTGATTCAAGGACTTGAAGGAAACTGCTCACCACTGCATGACTGAAACCACGCCGCTGAACGCCCTTGACACCCTGAGCGATGACGCTTTCCAGGACCATCTCCTTCAGGGCGTCTCCAGAACGTTCGCTCTGACGATCCCCCAACTCCCCGAGGGACTCGCGCGGCCGGTTGCCAACGCCTATCTCCTTTGCCGGATCGTCGATACGATTGAGGATGAAGTCAGCCTCGACGCGCCTCAAAAACGTCACTTTTGCACCTGGTTTGCTGAAGTGGTCCGTGGCGAAAAAGCCCCTGATGCCCTCCGCGATAGCCTAGGCCCTCTCCTCTCAGACGCGACCCGCCCAGAAGAGCACGAACTGATCCAGGTCATGCCGCGGGTGATCTCGATCACCCACGGCTTTGACCCCGAGCAACGCGAGGCCCTCGCCCTCTGCGTCGTCATCATGGCAGAAGGCATGGCGAATTTCCAGAATCTCGATCTCAGTCAGGGCCTTCCGACGCTCAAGGACATGGACCGCTATTGCTACTACGTCGCCGGGGTCGTCGGGGAAATGCTGACTCGACTGTTCTGCCACTACTCAAAAGACATTGCGGCCCATCGCGAAGAGATGATGACGCTGGCCGTCTCCTTTGGTCAGGGCCTCCAAATGACCAATATTCTGAAAGACCTTTGGGATGATCATGAGCGCGGTGTCTGCTGGCTCCCCCAGGACATTTTTGACCAGACTGGCGGCTTTCCCTTAGGGAGCCTTGAGCCTCACCACCACGACCAGAGGTTCCGGGAAGGTTTCCTCCGCTTAGTCGGTATTGCCCACGAACACTTAAAGAATGCCCTCCGCTATACCCTCATGATCCCTTCAGAAGAGAAAGGGATGCGGGAGTTTTGCCTCTGGGCGATCGGCATGGCCATACTGACCCTTCGAAAGATCGCAGGAAACCCCGATTTCAATCGATCCGTCGACGTCAAGATTACCCGGCGCTCGGTCAAGGCGACTATCGCGACCTGCCGCCTCCTCAGATCCAGCAATGTCGGCCTTAAAGCCGTCTTTGCCTTAGCCGGCAGGGGACTCCCTCTCGCGGCAACTGGTACCGAACTATTCCAAATTAACCACTGAGAAGCCAACTCTATCAGGGGACATCTCAAACATGTTTAAAGATCACCACGATCCATCGGCGAATTCAGCCCATGTGAAACCGCTGATGAGCGGGCCCTCCATGGACCCCGTCGCTCGGGCCGCCGAGCGAGCGCGCGATTACCTCCTGAATCAGCAGCACCCAGAGGGCTACTGGGTTTTTGAACTCGAAGCCGATTGCACCATTCCGGCTGAATACATCCTGATGATGCATTTCATGGACGAAATGAATCGTCCCTTGGAAGCCAAGATCGCCGTCTACCTTAGGAGGCATCAGCGCGAGGATGGGAGTTATTCCCTTTTTACCGGGGGTCCTGGCGACGTGAGCTGCACGGTCAAAGCCTACTACGCCCTAAAGTTGGCCGGGGATGATATCGACGCCCCTCATATGAAGAAGGCGCGGGAATGGCTTCTGAGCCAAGGGGGGGCCGCCCGGGCGAATGTCTTCACCCGCATCATGCTGGCCATGTTTCAGCAGGTCCCATGGCGGGCGGTGCCGTTCATTCCCGTTGAAATCATGCTGCTGCCACGCTGGTTCCCTTTCCATCTTGATAAGGTCGCGTACTGGTCAAGAACGGTCATGGTGCCGCTGTTCATCCTCTGCAGCCATAAGGTGAAGGCCCGTAATCCTCAGGGCACCTCGATCAGAGAACTCTTCACCGTCGATCCCGATGAGGAAAGAAATTACTTCTCCCACGTCAAAACCCCGCTTGGGAAAATGGTCCTCGCCTTGGAGAGACTGGGTTTTAGTCTCGAACCCTACCTCCCCAAAACGCTTCGGGCCCGGGCGACTGAAAAAGCCCGCGACTGGTTTATTGAACGCCTCAATGGGGTCGATGGCCTTGGCGCTATCTTCCCAGCCATGGTCAATGCCTATGAGGCCCTCGACTTCTTGGGGTATCCCAAAGATAACGACTTGAGAAAGATTGCCCGGGAATCCATTGAGCGACTCCTCATCATTAAGGACGACTGGGCCTACTGCCAGCCTTGCGTTTCACCGATCTGGGACACCGGCCTCACCAGCCTCGCGCTCCAGGAGACGATTCGACTGCAACCCGATGAAAAGACTCAAAAAGCCCTGACCTCGGGCCTTCGTTGGCTCACCAGCAAGCAGCTCACCGATCATCCCGGCGACTGGCGGATCCGGAGGCCCAACGTCGAAGGCGGTGGCTGGGCCTTCCAGTTCGAGAACACCCACTACCCCGATGTCGATGATTCGGCGGTCGTCGCCCACGCCCTCGTCCAATCCAACAGCGAAGAATTCAGTGACCCCGTGCGCCGCGCCGGCAACTGGATTGCCGGTATGCAGTCAAAAGGGGGCGGCTGGGGCGCTTTTGATGCCGACAACACGTATCACTATCTGAACCATATCCCCTTCGCTGATCACGGGGCGCTCCTTGACCCTCCGACCGCCGATGTCTCCGGCCGATGCCTGATGTTCCTCGCAAAATTGGCTGAACAGCGCAGCGATCTCGGACCCGTCCTTGAGGACGCCATCGACTATCTCCTAAAGGAACAGGAAGCCGATGGCTCCTGGTTTGGTCGCTGGGGCACCAACTACATCTACGGCACCTGGTCGGTCTTGGTGGGCTTTGAGTTGGCGGGGCTTCCAAAGAGCCATCCCGCAGCTCAACAAGCGGTGGCCTGGCTAAAAAGCATTCAATGCCAAGATGGCGGCTGGGGTGAAGATAATTTTACTTACCACGACCCTGCCAGCGACAAACGTGGCCGGTTCCATACCAGCATGGCCTTCCATACCGCGCTAGCCCTCCTCGGCCTCATGTCACAAGGCGAAGGGGAATCTCCCGAAGTCCGGCGCGGTATCGACTATCTCCTTCGAAACCAAGGCGCCGAGGGTCACTGGAACGATCTTTACTTCAACGCCCCAGGTTTCCCGAAGGTCTTCTATCTGAAGTATCACGGCTATGACAAGTTCTTCCCATTGTGGGCGCTAGCTCGTTTTCAGAACGACCGCCAGTCCTAACGTGCCGGTTTTAGGATTTGTCGTCGCCCTCCCAGGCGAGGCCAGAACCCTCTCACCCCAGCGGCTTGATTTTGAAGAGACGCTGGCCTTGCCTTCCGGGCATTGGATCGGGGTCTCTGGGGCAGGACCCAAAAGGGCCCACCAGGCCGCACGGAGGCTCTTGGATCAAAACGTCGATGCCCTCATCAGCTGGGGCTGCGCTGGGGCCCTTGAAGCGGGTCTTCAACCAGGACACCTGGTGGTTCCAGAGCGGATTGTCTCAGCGGACGATGAGGTTTTTGTTCCAGATCCCTCCTGGCATCAGGCCTTCCTCGAAACGATTCCGCCATCTCTCAAGCATCATACCGGGACGCTCCTTGAGAGCCTCACCGTTATAAAGACCGCCGATGAAAAGGGCCGCCTCCAACGCGCAACAGGGGCTCTGGCGATCGACATGGAAAGCGCAGCGATCGCCCGCCTTGCGAAGGCCGAACATTTGCCTTTCCTGGTCATTCGAAGCATTGCCGATCACGCCTCAATGACTTTCCCAGAAGCCATCAACCGATCGCTCAACCCGAGGGGCGATGTCAACATCGGCCCCTTGCTGTTGGAACTCCTAAGGCGCCCTCAGGATCTCAAAGGATTGATCCAGCTCGGCCGGAGCTTTTCCTTAGCCATGACCACACTCAAAAGGGTCAAGGACGCCCAAAACAGCCACTTCAGCCTTAAGGGCCGTTGAACTCGAAGTTACCGATGCCACCCACCACCCAACCCTCTCGTATTGACCGCTTCATGTGGTTTCTGGAAGCTAGGCTCATCCGCTTTCCATGGCTGATTCTCCTCCTGTTCCTTTTCGCGGCGGGCCTGACGCTCCGCTACACCATGGAACATCTCAAGGTGAACACCAACACGGCGGACATGATTTCCCTTGAGGTTCCCTTTCAGAAGAATCGCCTTGCCCTCGAAAAGGCCTTTCCCCAAGACATCGGCACCGGACTCCTCCTGATCGAGGGACTGACGCCCGAATCCACCTCGGCTGCGGTGGACCAGATCACCCAAAGACTCAACAGCGACCCCGCCCACTTCAAAGACGTGGTGATCCCTGATGGCGGTCCCTTCTTTGCCCAAGAGGGCCTTCTCTATTTGAGCGTCGAAGATCTTGAGGACCTCTCTGCACAGTTGGCCAATGCGCAACCCTTCATCGGTCGACTGGCGAAGGAGATGCATCTAGACAGTCTCCTTCGCCTCATCAAAGAAGCGCTTGAGACGTCAAGCCAAGAAGACTTGCCGCTGGATCTCAATCCTCTCCTCAACGTTTTAAACGAGGCGCTGAAGGCGAGCCTTGATGCCCGCCCCTATGATGTCTCCTGGCGCCAATTGATGACCCCGAAGGCCACGGGGCTTGGGGTCACCAAACGGTTACTGCTTTTTAAGCCCGTCCTCCACTACGAAGAGGTGATGCCGGCGGAAGCGGCGATCAAGGCGCTCGATACCGTGATCGCCGAAACCCTTCAGGGCACCCTCAAAGACGTCACCGTTCGAAAAACCGGTGAAGTCATCCTCGAACATGAAGAGATGGATACGATCAGCAATGGTGTCTCCAAAGCCAGTATCGCTTCTCTGATCTTGGTCTGTCTGACGCTTTGGCTCGCCTATCGCTCCTTCAAACTGGTGCTCGCGACCTTTATCTCACTGACCTTGGGGCTGGTTTTTTCACTGGGCTTTGCAACGGTTGCGATTGGTCAGCTGAACCTCATATCCATTGGTTTTGCGGTCCTTTTTATCGGGATGGGAGATGCCTACTCCTCGCACTTCTGCCTTCGCTACCGGGAGCTGATGTTAGAAGGATTAAGCCCCTCGAAGGCGCTCCGCTTGACCATGAGCTCGACCGCGCCTGCCCTCGTTCTCAGTGCCTTTACCGCAGCGATCGGGCTATTCGCCTTTATTCCAACCCGTTATTCAGGCGTCGCAGAACTTGGTGTTATCGCAGGCGCCAGCATGTTTATTGCGCTGTTCACCACGTTCACCGTGCTGCCCGCGCTGATGAAGATTTTGCCGATCAAGCCCCCCCAGAGAAAGAGCATCAAAGGCCAAGATCGAAGCCGACTGAGTAACTGGCCGATCACTCACGCCCGAACGGTGAGGAATAGCACCTTCGTCCTTGGCCTTCTGGCCTTGGGACTGATGTTCGGGGTCGAAGTGGATTTTAATCCCATCAACCTTCGGGATCCTCACACCGAATCGGTGAAAACCTTCAAAACGCTTTTAGCCTCCAAAGACACCTCCCCGATGTCCTTGGCCGCCCTTGCCCCCAATGAAATCGAGGCCGATCGTCTCAAGGCCCGATTTGAGGCTCTTAAAACCGTCGGAGAGGTGCGGACCCTCAAGGATCTGATCCCAGAAGATCAAATAGAAAAAATCGATCTAATCCAGAACCTGTCGCTGATCATGGGCGAAGGACTCCAAGATTTCCCGCCGCCAAGCGGCCAAAACCTCTCGCTTAAAGGCTTGAAAGATCTTCACCTTGCCGTTCAGCATCGCCTTACAAAAGCTCCGGAGGATCCGATCCTCATGGCACTCGACAAAACCCTCAAAGCGTTCCTGAGCGAGGCCATCGAATTACCCGAAGAGGTCAAAACCTCAAAGCTTCAAACCCTAGAGCAAAGCCTCCTCGGAGGCCTCCCCAAGGTCATTCAGGGCCTTGGGGAAAGTCTCAAGGCCGAACCTATTTCCGAGGAGACCCTCCCCCCGGATCTTTTGGCCCGCTGGCGGAGCCCCGAGGGACTTTACCGCCTCCAGATCATGCCGAAAGAAGACCTGAATCACCTTCAACACCTCCGGGCTTTCATTGTTGACGCGCAAACGGTTGACCCGAATGTCACTGACCTTCCGGTCACTTACCTTGAATCTATGAACGAGGTCATCACCGCCTTTAAGGAAGCCTTCACGATCGCTTTCCTCGCAACGACGATCATCCTCCTCTTGGTGCTGAGAAGCCTTCGGGATACCCTCTTAGTGCTGCTACCACTCCTCCTCGCATCCCTTTTCACCGCGGCGGCAACCGTTCTCTTTGGCGTCCCTTTCAATTTCGCTAACATCATTGCTCTGCCGCTCCTTTTTGGTCTTGGGGTCGACAGCGGAATCCACATGACCCATCGTCTCCATGCCATCCAGCACGAAGGCGGCAACCTTTTAGATACCAGCGAGGCCAAGGGCGTCTTTTATGGGGCACTGACCACCATCTTCAGTTTCTCAAGCCTTGCCTTGACCTCCCATCAAGGCACTGCCAGCATGGGCCTTCTGTTATCAATCGGACTCCTCTTGACGCTGATCTGCGCCCTGGTCGTCCTTCCCGCCTTCAGCGGCATCAAGCCCCGGCGCATCCCCTGATCGTGTAAAATCAAGGTCTTTCATTCACCATCGAATTCCCTGAGGCACGCCACCGATGTCCACGTATATCGCTGATCTTCTGGTAGAACACAGCGGCGAAAACTTTACGCTGCATGAGGAGCACCTCAACACCCAGATCGTTCGTGTCTTAAAGACCATCGGTTACGACCGGGTCTACACCCACGCCAAGGGTCCTTACCTTTATGATCAGGATGATCAGGAATACCTCGACCTCTTGAGCGGCTTTGGCGTTTATGCCATGGGCCGCAACCATCCAACGGTCATTCAGGCCCTGAGGGATGTTCTCGATAACGACCTTCCCGACATGGTCCAGATGGACGTCTCTCTGTTGAGTGGCCTTTTGGCTGAAGCGCTCTTAAAGCACTGCCCCCCAAAGCTTACGAAGATGTTCTTCTGTAATTCAGGGACAGAGGCGGTCGAGGCGGCCATCAAGTTTGCCCGCTACACGACGAAGCGGGATCGGGTGGTCTATTGTGAACACGGCTACCACGGCCTCACCTTGGGTGCCCTGTCGCTGAATGGTGAAAATGTCTTCCGGGAAGGCTTTGGCCCCCTCCTTCCGGGCTGCGCCTCGGTCCCTTTCAATGATCTTTCAGCGCTTGAAAAGGCGCTTCAAGGGCGGGATGTCGCCGCCTTCATTGTGGAACCCATTCAGGGGAAGGGCGTTAATCTCCCTGATGATGATTACCTTCCAGGCGTTCAAGCCCTCTGCCAAAAATATGGCACCCTGTTCGTCGCCGATGAAATCCAGTGCGGCCTCGGCCGAACCGGGAAATTTTGGGCGATCGAGCATTGGGGGGTTGAGCCTGACATGATCTTAATGGCCAAGGCCCTCTCTGGCGGCTTTGTCCCGGTCGGCGGCGTCGCTATGACCAGCCAGGTCATGGAGGCAGTATTCAATCGCATGGATCGTGCCGTGGTCCATGGATCGACCTTTTCAAAGAACAACATGGCTATGGCCGCAGGGCTTGCGACCCTCAAAATCATCGAGGATGAGAAGCTCATCGAGAACGCGGCCAAAATCGGTGGCGAACTGATGAGCGGGATGCAGTCGCTCGCGGATCGCTATGAACTCTTCAAAGGGGTTCGTGGTAAAGGGTTGATGATTGCCATGGAATTTGGCTCACCCAAAAGTCTGTCACTCAAAGCGGCCTGGAGCATGCTGGAAGCGGCCAACAAGGGTCTTTTTAGCCAGATGATCACCATCCCCCTCTTCAAGAATCACCGGATCCTGAGTCAGGTCGCGGGGCATGGCATGAATGTCGTCAAATTTCTGCCCCCTCTGGTCATTAACGAACGTGATCGGGACTGGATCCTCGGCGCTCTCGATGAGGTCATCGGAGATTGTCACAAGGTCCCAGGCTCGATCTGGGATCTTGGCAAGACCATGGCCGGTCATGCCCTCAAATCCAAGGCGGGCTAACCCCCATCGTCACGCCGCCAAGACCCAACGCTTGATAGGAAGTCCCATGCCCTTTTTGTCTCTAAGGTTAAAAGCCGCTTTGCGCCTGATGCCCTTGTTGGTGTGCTTGATCATGCCGAGCGTCAGTTTCAGTCATGCCGTGGTGACCGAATCTTCCCTGGCCAAGGAAGCCATTAAGGCCCACCACCCGACTAAGGTGGTTCTTCTCTTTAACACCCATGTAGAGCTCGCTCTATCAAGGGTGTTTCTGGTCAGCGCCGGTGACATTTTTCATCCGGCCGAGATTTCGAGGGGTCATCGCGCCGGTGAACTCCTCATTCAGCTGCCCTCGCTAGAACCTGGAGATTATGCTATCAAATACAAGGTCTTCGCAGCCGACGGTCACCTGACCGAGAACAATATCCGTTTCCACGTCGCCCCCTAAGACCCAGGTCAGGAGTTCGTCCGCATGTACATGCAAGGTCTCGCCAATTTTATTGACGATTTTCTCGGCGGCCTGATCCTGATCAGCTATGCCTTGGTGGTCGGTAGCCTTTTTTGGAGCGCCTTTATCCTCAAAGTCTGGGCGAAGGAACCTCTGGCCAACCCGGCGATTATCCGCCGCGCGGTGAGCGTCCTCCGCTTTGGTGCGATCGCTCTTGCAAGCCTCCAGGGCATTAAGCTGCTGATCAAGGGGATGGTTCTCTGGGGTGTTTTGGGGGAACTCCCGATCCAAGACTACTGCGGCACGGTCCAGTTCCAAGCAGGGTTCCTGAGAATGCTGCTCGCGCTCGGGATCGCGTTACTCGCCGGCAAACTCCTTCTCGACACCCGCCAAAAGAAGCTCTGGAACCTCCTTCTACTCCTGAGCATCCCGCTGGTGATCGCCGGTGCCTGGCTCGTCCATGCGGTCGGCCGTTTCGAGCACCGGGAGATCCTCATGACGATCACCCTCCTTCACCAAATGTCCGCGGCGATCTGGTTTGGCGGTGTTGCTCAGCTTTTGGCGCTGTGGCGACTCGGTTATCAGGACGAAGAAGCGCGACTCTTTTGGCCCCACGCGATCATTCGCTTTGGGATCCTCGGGGCCGTCGCCGTCGTCATGCTTTTAATGACCGGTCTCCCCCTCGCCATCAACTATATCGCGTCCTTTGAAGGCCTCTTTGGGACCGGCTACGGGGGTCTCGTCATCACCAAGGTCGTTCTCCTAATCCTCGCGCTGGCATTCGCGCTGATAAATCATAGGGCTGGTCGGCGCTGGAAAGAAAGCGGAGAGGCGGGTGCCCTCAAGCGGAAAGTGCCTTATTACATTGAAGCCGAAGCCTTCATTCTGGTTGGGATTCTCTTCATCGCCGCCACCCTCTCCTCGCAGCCGCCCTCAGAAGACATCGCTAAGAACCCCGAATTGACCGCGACCATCCCCGAAGTGGTCGAGATGTTCACGCCAAGGCTCCCCAAGATTCATTCACCCAGCCACGACCAGCTCCTCGCCGGAGAAGCCGGACGGGTGGCGGTGGTCAACAAGATCCCCTCGGTCGCCGCCACCGAGTGGTCGGACTACAACCATAATATTTCAGGGATCTTCCTAACGACGATGGGGTTGATGGCCTTCCTGTCCTATATTCCATCGCCCGCCTTTCGTTGGGCCCGTTACTGGCCGCTCGGTTTTATCGGCCTCAGTATTTTTCTTTTCTTTAGAAGCGATGGGGAGACTTGGCCCCTCGGCCCGATTGGGTTCTGGGAAAGTACCTTCGGGAATGGCGAAGTCTTCCAGCATCGCATTGCGACCCTTTTGGCCTTCGCCCTCGGAATCATCGAAGTCCGCGCAAGGACCCGACTCGATGCCCAGAAGGTGCGCTATATGTTCCCGATCCTGTGTGCCTTTGGCGGCATTCTCCTGTTGACGCATGCCCACGCAGAATTTGAGCTCAAAAGTGAATACATCATCCAGTCGACCCATACCACCATGGGCCTTTTAGCGGTGATTATGGCGGCCGGGCGCTGGCTGGAATTACGCCTTGCTCCGGGTGCGACGCAGAGTGATGGCACCGTCATCAACGAGGCGACAATCTCAGGACTCCTGGCTATTTTCTCGATGTTCCTGATTGGAACCATCATGATGTTTTACCGTGAGCCTCTGTTCTAAGGGCCTTAGAAGCCCACACCCTTGGAGGTCCGCCGGATGACCTCCAAGGACCCTCACGCCTATGTGGAATGGTTTCGGGGCTCGGCGCCCTACATCAACACCCATCGGGGTAAGACCTTTGTCATTTATTTTGGCGGCGAAGCGGTCCAGGACCCCACATTCAAGACGCTCCTGCATGACGTTGCCCTCCTTCACAGCCTCGGCATCCGTCTGGTCTTAGTCCATGGCATGCGGCCGCAGATTGATGAGCGACTCAGGCTCCGCCGTCTGACAGCCACCTATTTTCAGGGGCTTCGGGTCACTGATGACGCAGCCCTTGAGTGCGTCAAAGAGGCCGCAGGCACGGTCCGCGTCGAAATCGAGGCCTTGCTCTCGATGGGGCTCCCCAATTCACCCATGGCCGGCGCCGAGCTGCGCGTGGCTTCTGGAAACTTTGTGACCGCGCGCCCGGTCGGGGTTCGAGATGGCGTCGACTTCCAGCATACCGGTGAAGTGCGCCGGATTGATGCCGCCGGCATCCGGGAGGTCCTCGATCTCGGCAAGATGGTCATGCTCTCAGCGCTCGGCTATTCATCCACTGGTGAAATCTTCAATCTTCGATCGGAAGATGTGGCCACCCAAACAGCGATCGCCCTCAAAGCCGACAAGCTGGTCCTTTTAGGGGAGGGCGACTGCCGCACTGCTTCAGATGGCCTCTTAATCCGCCAGCTGACCAGCGAGGAGACCCGACAGCTTCTGGATCAAGGGGATCTCGAAAATGATCAGATCCGGCCGGATCTTGAAGCCGCGGTGGCCGCGTGCGATGAGGGGGTTGAACGCGCCCATTATCTCAATGGGCAGGTGGATGGCGCCCTCCTTCTTGAGTTCTTTACCCGTGATGGGGTTGGGACCTTAATCAGTCAGACGCCTTTTGAAACCCTCCGGCCCGCATCCGTCGGGGATGTCCCTGGCATCTTAGGTCTGATCGTTCCGCTGGAGGCTGCGGGGGTCTTGGTCAAACGCGACAAAGAGCGCCTTGAGAGTGATTTGAAGGACTATACGGTCATCGAACGGGATGGCACGGTAATCGGTTGTGCGGCACTTCATGCTTATCCTGAATCCGCTCAAGGAGAAGTCGCCTGTCTCGTTCTACACCCCGATTATCGCTGCGAGCAGCGCGGGGCTCGGCTTTTGGAATCCCTTGAGTCGATTGCCCGAAGCCTAAATCTCCAAACACTCTTTGCCCTGACCACGCAGACCGCGCATTGGTTCAGGGAGCGGGGATTTGAGCCTGCCGAACTGAGTGACCTACCCCCGGCCCGGCAGCTGGCCTATAACCCCGAAAGAAACTCCAAGATCCTGGTCAAGGCCTTGGAGCATAAGACCTAAGGCGTCTTCTGACCCTCGACACAGGTGTAGGTTGCGGCATTGCTCTTCATCATGAGGGAGGCAGGATATTTCCCTTCAATCACAAATTCCCGAATCTCTTCGCTGGTCACTCGCTTACTCTCTTCCTTGCCAATACATTCACAAACCGAGGTGACCTCCTCGAGAAGAACACCAGTCCCTTTCATCGCCGCCTTCTCATTCTCAATGCACATCGCGGTGAATTTTTTTTCAAATTCCTTGTGATTTTCTTCACTCACCGGGTTATTCGACCAAGCTGCACCAGAACCTACCAGCGAGGCCGCAATGACGGTCATGGCTATTAAAAACTCAGAAGGGGGCCTTTTATTGTTGTTCATTCTCTCGTCCCAAAGTGGTGATGACACGCAATTGTAAGCCATGCCACCCGCCGGAAAGCAATGCCTATCTCCCCTATGACCCTTGATGACCCTCCCATGATCCCACCAAAATCACCGATCATCCCCCTTAACCCCAACACGAAAGAAAAGCCCCAAAGCCGTGCCCATGGGCAATTCAGTGGCCTCATCGACAAAATCGATCAGCAAAAAGGGCTTCTTGAAGCTTGGAACGAGGCCATTGCGCATCATCACGAGGAGCGGTCTTTGATCTTCATGCCCCTCATTCAGCGTTTTATCAACGCACAGGAAAAATTGGCACAGCAACTCGATCGGGCCATGGACGATGACCGCTTCAGGCAGCGTGATAGAGACAAGCTCGCGGGTCTGATTCTGGACCTCCTTGAGCCTCTGATCGACCAAGGCGGTGCCGATCATCTCAAACCTCTCTATGACAAACACAGCAAGGTCAGCTATGACCTTCAGATGGCGGCCTTGGGTGAGGAGATCGACGACCTCATGACGGCAGCCCCTGATCAAGAAGATGTCTTGGATAAAACCCTCACCGATCCAGAGATTGAAGCCATCCATCAGCGTCTTCTCGAAGAAGACATGGCCTTTGAGCGTGCCGAAGCCGAACGCATCGCTCAGCGCCAAAAAAGACGGGCCACGCCAAAGACAACGGACAACAAAAGCGTCAGTCAATCCATTCAGTCGGTCTTTCGACAGCTGGCCAGCGCCCTTCACCCCGACCGTGAACAGGACCCTGAGGAGAGGATCAGAAAGACGGCCTTGATGCAGGACATCAATGTGGCCTACCAAAATCGAGACCTTTTGAAACTTCTCGAATGGCAGCTGAAACTTGAACCCAAAGATCAGCACTCTCTTCAAAGGCTCCCCGAACAACAGATCAAACACTACAACCAAATCTTAAGGGAACAGCTCAAAAAGCTACAGAATGAGATCGCTGACATTGAGCTGCGGTATCGAGAACACTTAGGGCTTAGTCCACGCCAAACATGTCGCCCTGACCTTCTATTGCATCGCTTGCGCCAAGATATGGCGGTCATCAAGAAAGAGCTTCAGGAGACGGAACGGACGATCAAGGCCGTTCGCCATCACGAGACTCTGGCCTCCTGGTTAAGAGAACGGCCAAGATCAAATCGCCCTCTTTGACAAGGGCTTGATTGACGGTTGGAATCCGGCCTTGTCATCAAGAATGTGGCGACTATCCCCTGAAGCCCGCCTAAAAAAGGACATCCATCAAGGGGGGTGCTTTTACGTTGAGTTAGTGGAATCCTCAGTGATCGCCTTTGCTGCGGTCGCATACTTGGCATGCTCAGAGCCCTTGACCATGAACAATGTCACGATCACAGCAAGAACCACGCCGCCAATGTATACCCAAAAGAGATCTTTTTCTTCAGTGAGGTAAGACTAGAGGAGGTTCAGACTTTGAATGTTGACCGAGATCAAAAAAGAAGGCGGGATTTAAGGTTTGAAGAAAAAAGACGACTATTGGGCCATGAGGATCAGTTCGCTGGCGGCATCATCCAGGGTCACTTTGAAGTGGCGAAGAAAACTCATCCCTAAAAGCTGCTGCCCTTTGAGTTTGTCATCCGCCATGAAGGCCACTTCGACATCGGAGACTTCAGCATGCCCAAGACTCACCCGACTCAAGCGTCCAATCTGAACCAGCTCGGTGCCACTGGCCGTTTGGCTGGTCCCCGCCCGAAGCGTCTCCTTAGTAAATCCAAGCTCGCTTTCCAAGGAGGTTGGCAAGACCAGCAAGGAGGCCCCGGTATCAATGAGCAAGGTCAAGGTCTTGACCGATCCTGAAGGCCCCGTCAAACGCACCTCGACCTCATGATGGGATCCCTGCC
>CAILMG010000051.1 GCA_903835265.1 uncultured Methylococcus sp. | reverse complement strand
TCAACCGCTTTATCATCCTCGATGAGTCGCAAAATCTGACCTCGAAACAGATCAAAACCCTGATCACGCGCGCAGGCCCCGGAACCAAGATTGTCTGTCTTGGGGATATTGCCCAGATTGATACCCCATATCTCACCGGGACCACCTCCGGTCTGACCTATGCGGTCGATCGCTTTAAGAACTGGCCACATGCCGCGCATATCAGTATGCGGAGGGGTGAGCGATCTCGCCTCGCTGATTTTGCGGCTGAAGTTCTTTAGGCTGAAAGAAAAGACGGTAACCCCTTTGTTTTTGGGGATACCGTCTCTCCCCTTTGAGAGGGTGAAGATGATCCTAGCCGAAGCGGCCGGTGATGTATTCTTCGGTGAGCTGATGCTGTGGGTTGGTGAAGACTTGTGCGGTTTCCCCGACTTCGATCAGATGGCCCAGATGGAAGAACGCGGTTCGTTGAGAAACGCGGGCGGCCTGCTGCATCGAATGGGTCACGATGACGATGGTGTAAAGGGTCCGAAGTTCATCAATCAGCTGCTCGATTTTAGCGGTTGCAATGGGGTCAAGGGCTGAGCAGGGTTCATCCATCAGAATGACTTCAGGATTGACGGCAATGGTCCTTGCGATACAAAGGCGTTGCTGTTGTCCTCCCGAAAGGCCGGTGCCTGGCTGTGCTAGACGGTCCTTGACCTCTTCCCACAATCCTGCGCGGCGGAGTGAATTCTCGACGATCCCCTCAAGGTCGCTGGGATTGGTCGCAAGGCCGTGAATCCTTGGGCCATAGGCGACATTCTCAAAGATGCTTTTTGGGAAGGGGTTGGGCTTTTGAAAGACCATGCCAACCTGAGCCCTTAGAGGAACGACATCCACATCGGGGCCATTGATGGCGATCCCATCCATGCTGATATCCCCGGTGACCCGACAATCAGGGATGGTGTCGTTCATCCGGTTGAGGCAGCGAAGAAAGGTCGATTTACCGCAGCCTGATGGGCCAATCAGGGCAATGACCTGATGTCGGCCGACATCGATATTGATATTCTGAACGGCGTGTTTCTCGCCATAGTAAACATCCACCGACCGACAGACAATGCGGGGGTTGTCCGAGGTAAAGGTCCCAACGGTGCTGCGATGTTCCCGGTGGAACGGTTTTTCCCTGGTGCTGTTTTCGAGTGTGGTCATGGGCTTATCCCTTCATGGGAGCTTTGATGTTGGGGGGTCAAATTGAAATCAGACGGAGATTCTACCAGCGACGCTCATAGCGCCTTCTCAGGTAGACCGCGAAACCGTTCATGAGAATGAGAAAGGCCAGAAGGACCATGATAGCGGCTGAGGTGCGTTCGTTGAAGGCACGCTCGGGGCTGTCAGCCCAAAGGTAAATCTGAACCGGCAACACCGTGGCGGCGCTGGTGAAGGTTTTGGGGATGTCCACAATGAAGGCGACCATCCCAATCATGAGGAGTGGCGCACTTTCCCCAAGCGCTCTGGCGGTCCCAATGATCGCCCCGGTCAGGATGCCAGGGAGTGCTAGGGGTAGCACGTGATCGAAGACCATCTGAACCGGAGAAGCGCCAATGCCGAGGGCGGCCTCCCGAACCGAAGGGGGGACCGATTTGAGGGCGGAACGACCGGCAATGATAATAACGGGAAGCGTCATCAGGGTCAGAACCAACCCGCCGACGAGGGGGGAGGATCTTGGAAGCCCAAAGAAATTAATAAAAACGGCCAAGCCTAAAAGGCCAAAGACAATGGAGGGGACTGCGGCAAGATTGTTGATATTGACTTCAATCAAGTCGGTCCAGCGATTTCTAGGGGCAAATTCTTCAAGATAGATGGCGGCAGCAATCCCAATGGGAAGTGAAAGGCCGATCGTGATCAGGAGGGTAAACGCGGAGCCTACAACGGCGCCCCAGATGCCGGCCGCCTCAGGCTCCCTCGAATCGCCGTTAGTGAAGAATTCCCGGTTGAAAGATGAATGGATCCGGTCTTGATCTTTGAGAGTTTTGATCCAGTGTTGGTAATGCTGGTTCCGCTCGTTCAGTTCCTCTTCATTTCCAAGCTTGCCTTTGAATAGAAGATCAACAGTGTCATCCACCGGAAGCCAGACAGTCTTCGTGGTGCCAATCAGTGTGGGGTCCTCTGCCACCATGTCTTTGAGGCGCTTGTCCGCTGAGAAGCCCATGAAGGCATTCAGCGCCCTTTTCTCTTGGCGTTCCGTCACCTGTGGAAAGAGTTTCAAAAGGGAGGCCTTCCATAAGGTGTCGTAGTCGGCAGCAGCCAAAGCCGCAGGGTTCCGCTGGCCTTCAGGATCAATCACCGCGGGGTCAAAGGTGATGTCGAGAGCGACATTGGAGTAGGTAAAGGCCGAATAACCGTTGCCGATAATGCTGATGAAGAGGACTAAGAGAAAGACGAGCCCCACCACGATCGAGGCCAGACCAAAAAACCGAAACCGTTTCTCGGCATTGCGGCGCTTTGAGAGCCCGGCCATGACGATGTCGAGGGTATGCCCTCTTGGGTTTTGATCACTCATATTGTTCACGGTATTTGCGGACAATCCTTAGGGCCATGATGTTGAGGCATAGCGTCAGGATGAAGAGGATGAGACCCAGCGCAAAGGCGGCGAGGGTCTTCGGGCTATCAAATTCTTGATCGCCCACCAGGAGGGTCACGATCTGTGTGGTGACCGTAGTCACAGCGGCCAGAGGATTCAGGGTGAGGTTGGCGCTCAGGCCGGCGGCCATCACCACAATCATCGTTTCTCCGATCGCTCGAGAGGCGGCGAGCAGAATCCCCCCCACAATCCCCGGAAGAGCCGCAGGGATCACCACTTGGCGGATCGTTTCTGATTGGGTGGCGCCTAAGGCATAGGCGCCGTCCCTGAGGGACTGTGGGACCGCGTTGATGAAGTCATCTGACAGTGAGGAGACAAAGGGAATGATCATGATCCCCATCACCAAGCCTGCGGCTAGGGCGCTTTCGGATGAAATTTCAAGGCCAATCTCGGCGCCCATGTTCCTCAGAAACGGGGCGACCACCAAGGCCGCAAAGAAGCCATACACCACGGTCGGGATGCCTGCAAGAATCTCGATGAGGGGTTTCGCGATCGCTCTGAAGTTGGGGCTTGCGTATTCTGAGAGATAAATTGCGGCGAGGAGTCCGATCGGAACCGCGACCAAGAGAGCGACCATGGAGATGAGGAGGGTGCCGGTCAAGAGGGGGATCACCCCAAATGCGCCTGAAGACCCGGCTTGGTCGGCCCGCATGGCAATCTGTGGGCTCCATTTGAGGCCGAACAGGAAGTCAGTGATGGGCACCATGTTAAAAAAGCGAATCGATTCGATGAGGACGGATAGGACAATGCCGATCGTGGTAAAGATGGCCGTTAAGGCGCAGCCGATTAAAAAAATCCGAACGACCGTTTCAACCTGGTTTCGGGCCCTGAAGTCGGTGTTAATTCGGCTTTGGGCAAATAAAAGACCACTCAGGCTGGCGGTCATGGAGAGCACTGTGAGGAGGATACGGCTCCATAGGGTCAGTTCTGAAAAGCGATCGGCCGCAACCTGAATGGCGGGGTCGATCTGGCCTTCAAAGCTGCCTTGGGCGACACTCTTAATATCGTTGACCAAGAGCTGGATTTGTTCGGGTGCGGCGCCATCAAGAAGGCTTTGGGGGAGTCTTGCGAGGGCTCCCGTTGTGAGAAGGCTGCCTTCGCCTAGAAGCCACAGTAGGAGGAGGAGAAGTCCCGGCAAGGCGCACCAAAGGGCGGTGTAATAACCATAGAACCCTGGAAGAGAATGGAGCTTCTGGCCGGACGTTTCGGCAAGGGTTCTCGCGCGCCAGGTATTCCTGAGGTAAGCGAGGGTGCTGGCAAGGAGGATCAGCAGGAATAAGGTCGATTTTTCCACCGATGGACGCTCCTATTGCAGACAGTCAACAGCTATTGTAAATGACGCCATTCTAGGAACTCTATCTTTCATTTTGATGAAACCGGGTCGATTCCTGGGGGGCTTGGCTTTCAAAGGGTATGACCAATAAAGCATCTTCCTATGCGGTATTGACATCAATTTGAAATCTTTTCGTGGCAGTCTTCGCACACTTTTTTGTGCCCTTGAAGGATAGTGTCATGTTGGGTGGAGATGATTTGATGGATATCGGACTGGATCCCGATTTTTTGGAGGATGATGGCGTTTTGGGTGACGAGGGGGATGATACACCCTTGATCCATGATGAAGCTGAGGCGGATCCCACCGCTTCACCGGGTTCTATGTCCCTGCTTATGGGGTCCGTTTTTGCTTGGTCTCGCCAGCGATAAAGGCTTTTAACATCTCTTAGGGCCTCGCTCTCATGGTTTCTTTAGAGCGAGACCCGGCTTCACGGGGTCAATTGTAACAAATCGCTCTTAAAATCGAGGCCATACTTCAATCCACATGTGCCATGGCCCCCTGAGATCAAGGGCGTCGATGGCCTTATTTTTTCACGTCCCTTTAAAGTATGGTGCAGCGCATTTTTGATCCATCACTCTCTTTCAGGGATGGCAACGATCAGAAGACGGTAGGGTAGGCTCGTGGCCCCTCTTTTTGTGCCTCAGCAACCGACGGCGGCCGTCGGCGAATGGCGTTCACCGAAAGCTCGGATGCGTTGCGAGGATCTCCGGGTACGCATTGGCGGGCATGAAGTCCTTAAGGGGGTCAGCCTTGATATGGGACGAAATGAAGTCACTGCCGTCATAGGTCCTTCGGGTGCCGGCAAATCAACCTTTCTGAGATGTCTTAACCGGATGGTAGAGGCCAATCACCAGTGTGAGGTTCAGGGCCGTGTTCTTCTTGATGGCGAAGATATCCATGCCCCGGGTGTTGATGCGGTCCGTTTCAGGGGACGCATCGGGATGGTCTTTTCAAAGCCAAACCCCTATCCCAAATCGATTTATGAGAATGTGGCCTATGGTCTTAGGATCCATGGGCTGGTCTCTTGCAAGAGTGAAGAAAGTTCGCTCGTCGAATTGGTTTTTCGTCAGGCCGGGCTTTGGCGGGAGTTCGGTCGCAGGCTCCTTGCACCGGCCTTGTCTTTAAGCCCTGGGGAGCAACAGAGGCTTTGCATCGCGCGGGCACTGGCGGTTAATCCTGAAGTGATTTTGATGGACGAACCTTGCTCGAGTCTTGATCTTGGATCGGGGGCCAAGATCGAACAGATGATTGATGAATTGCGTCAGGCCTATACCATCGTACTCGTCTCTCATTCCCTGAAGTCCGCGGCCCGTGTCTCTCAGCGAACGGCCTTCATCCGTGAGGGAAGGCTCGTTGAAGTGGGACCAACCGCCGTGATGTTCACCGCCCCAAGTCATCCTTTAACCGACCGTTTTATCAGTGGCTACAGCGAATAACCTTATTGGAGCGTGTGATGATGAATGATGGTGCGGAAGGTCATACCTTCAAACGATTTGATGGGCAGTTGTCGAATCTCCACCTGATGGTTGTCGAGATGGGGCAGGCAGTTCATCAGCAGGTTCAAGATGCGCTCACCGCGGTCAGGACCTAGGATACTCAGCTGGCCCAGAAGGTTTTAGGGCGCCATCATGATATTGACTGGATGGAAGTTCTGGCGGACGCCGAGATCGTCGAGGTGATTAGTCAACATGCACCCTTGCCTCTGATCTTCGCTTGGTCATTGCGGTCTCAAAAAGCGTTGGCGATCTTCAAAAAGTCGGTGAAGAGGCCGCGCGCATGGCCATGCTTCTTGAGGAAATTCGGCTTGAATCTCAGCCCCTTTGATGGAGACCTTGTTGGCTGAGGTGGAACGAATGGGGGGGTTGGTTTTATCGCATCTCGATACAGCGGTGGGGCTTTTTGGGCAAGGGGACGAAGAGAAAGCACACCATGTCATCGCGGGGCACCAGCAGATGGATGGCGACTTTCAGAGTGAGCTTCATCGGGTGATGACCTGTTTCCGAGGAGAGCCTTGACGTCAAAGCGGCGGTTCGTCTGGTTCTCGTCGCAAAATCACTCGATCGGATGATCCATCATGCCTTGAATCTCGTGGAATATGCGATGTTCGAGGTGTATGGCGGCGTTGCTGTTTGGTCCTAAGGTCGATTCCCCAGAGTGCGATCTTAAGATCTTAAAAAACCCCGCTTCGGCGGGGTTTTTGATCGTCCTCTATGGGGTCTTGATGGGCCTCCTTAGGAAGGCCCATCTCCCTCCTTAAGTCGCTTCGTCCATCAACTCGATTTCTTCCC
>CAILMG010000050.1 GCA_903835265.1 uncultured Methylococcus sp. | reverse complement strand
GGGGAGATGTATAAGCCCTTCGGCGGACTGGACGCTAGCGAGGCCATCCGGCAAATTCAAGCCACTCAGCCTGAAGTCATTCTAAGCACGGTGGTCGGCGATTCAAACGCCCCCTTGTATAAGGCCCTCCGGGAAGCTGGAATCACTGCTGAGAAAATGCCGGTGATCTCTTTCTCGATCGCAGAAACCGAAACCAAAGCCATCCCTCATGCCGACCTTCGAGGCCATTACGTGGCTTTTGGTTATTTTCAGACGATTGATCGACCGGAAAACCACGCGTTCATCGACCGCTTTAGAGCACGCTATGGACACGACCGCGTCATCAGTGACTTTGTCGAGACCGCCTACTTCAGCACCATTTTCTGGCACCTCGGGGTCGAGCGCGCCGACAGCACAGAACCCACGGAGGTGGGGCAGGGAATCCTAGGCTTAAGTTATGACGCCCCAGAAGGGATTGTGACGGTGGACTCCTCCACCCGCCATGCCTGGCGGGCCTTCAATATGGGCAAGATCGATGCCGATGGCACCATTCAAATCGTCTGGTCTGCAGAACACCCGATCCGGCCGATTCCTTACCCCTCGTCTCGGTCAGCCCCGGAATGGAATGCGTTTCTGGAGGACCTCTATAACGCCTGGGGACAGCAATGGGTCAACCGTTCGCCTAGCGCCAAGATCCCAGGAGCAAGGCCTTGAAAGTCATGCTCGGCTGGCTCACGCATCGACAGAACCTCGCTACCCGCTTGATCTTTTGGTTTGGATTATTGGTTCTACTGCCGATGCTCATTTCGGCCGTGATCATCGACCGGGTATCGAGTGACTCGCTCCGGGAGAAAACGTTCCAGAAACTCGCCATGGTCGCCAAGGATAAGGCCAGCTCCCTCGAAATCTATGCCTTTGAGCGGACCCGCGCTGCCAATGTGGTCGGTCGTCTAAAGCCGCTTGCCGATGCTATTGTGGTGCTTGAAGATCCCAAAGCATCGCGGGAGATAAAGGGCGAGCAGAAGAATAAGATTGACCACCTGAGCAGCTACTTTTCGGTGAGCCTTGGATTTACCGGGGCCATCGTCCTCTCGCCCTCGGGCGATGTCATCAACCAAACCTTAAATACCCCCGACCTCGGTCAGAATATCTTCCAAGGACCCCAAAGAGACTCCCCTTTGGCGAGTCTCGCTCGAAGGACCATGACCCTCCTCGAGGCCGATATTTCCGATTTCGCCCTTTACCCTGGCATCTCGGATCCTCTTGGCTTTGTGTCCGCTCCGATCATCCGGGAAGACGGCCATCGGGTCGGCATTCTCCTTTTAGCGATCGATACCAAGGAGGTCTTTGACATCGTCCGTGATTATGAAGGCCTCGGTCATACCGGCAACGTCGTCGTCGGCACCCTGACGCCAGAAGGGATCAAGATTGCGGCCCCCCTTAGAACCCGGAGTGATGCGAGCTTTAAGCTCATCATCAAGCCTGGAGACTCCGTCGGCATTGGCATTCAAAATGCCATGAAGGGAAATCCTGGCGAAGGGGATGTGATCAGCATCCTTCGCCACCCTGTCCTCGCCTCCTGGATTTATGTTCCCTCCTTTCGCTGGGGCATTGTCATCCAGCAGGATACCGAAGAAGCCATGGCGATGGTCGGCGAGCAGCGTCTCGCCATTCTAGGGGTCGTTTGCATTATCTTGACCCCGATCCTATTGATTGCACTGATGGTGGCCCGATCGATTTCAAAACCGATCAGAACCGCCGTTGAAGCGGCCGAGCGAGTCGCTTCTGGGGACCTCTCTGGGGACCTTTCGGCGGTGGGCAGTGATGAAACCAGCAAGCTCATCAATGCCCTGGGTCAGATGGTGAATTACCTCAACTCCTTGATCGGCCAAGTCCAGCGTTCTACCATCGAGCTCGTCTCAACGGCCAACAGCCTCGGGGCGATGACCCGCACCCAGAGCAATGAAGTCAATAATCTCGGCTCGACAACGACCGAGATTGCAGCTGCCACCAAGGAGATCTCAGCGACCGCCGAAGAATTGCTGCAGACCATGGCCGGGATCAATCAAGTGACCGATCACACCACGGACTTGGCCAATGAAGGTCAGTCTTCCCTCGAGGATCTTGAGGCGACGATGACCAGCCTTTCAGAAGCGACCCAGTCGATCAGCAGCCGGCTCGGGCAGATCACTGAAAAGGCGAATACCATCAGCAGCGTCACAACGACCATTACCAAGATCGCGGACCAGACCAACCTCCTCTCCCTCAACGCTTCGATTGAGGCCGAAAAGGCGGGAGAATATGGTCTTGGGTTTGCCGTTCTGGCGCGAGAGATCCGGAAACTCGCCGATCAGACGGCGGTGGCCACCCTTGATATTGAGCGGATGGTCAAAGAAATGCAGAACTCGGTGAGTGGCGGCGTGATGGAAATGGATAAATTCAAGGAGCAGGTGACCCGAAGCGTCTCCGATACCCACGGCATCAGTCACCGGTTTGGTGAGATCATTTTGAATGTCCAGGCTCTCTTACCTCAGTTCGAGAGTGTTCATGAAGGGATGGGGTCGCAGTCGTTGGGCGCGCGCCACATTAGAGATTCCATGGTCGCTCTGACCGAAGGTGCCAGAATATCGGCCGTCGCTTTGGAGGAGACCCGTCAGGCAACCCGTCAGTTGGAATCGGCCATTGAGGTTTTACAGGCGGAAGTTAACCTGTTCAAGGTCCGAGAGAAAATAGGGGATTCCCCTAAAAACCGCCCGCTTGAAGAATGAGTCTCGTGGCGGGCGGAGAGTGAGGTCAGACGATCAGGAACAATACGAGAAGTCCTGCAACCACCAGGTACATTCTTGGTAGTTTGTTCTCGTATCCCGCAATGGCCCAGTGGTCAACGGTTTTAAGCCACTCCAGAGCGCAGGCGACTTTCGATCCCTCTTTTTTTTCTGTATCCGTCATCGGTTTCTCCTCGGTTATGATTATTATTATGCTGTCGATAGCATCGACAGTCGTGATGTTACTCTTGTGAAGGGGCTTTTCAAGCGCACGGGTATCCTATAATCGGATCGCTGTGGGCGTCTTATATGCCGATTCTCTTGTAAGGTCTCGAAAAACGTAGACCACACTCCTCCTTAAGGACCTTATTTACCCGAGGTGCCCGATGAAAATGACAGAATGGGTCGTTCAGATCCTCATATGGCTTCCGGGCCTGATTGCGTTGTCCAGACGTTGTCGCTATGCCCTGATCATCGTGATCCTTTGTGCGATCATTTCAGGAATCGCCGTGTATGACATCCACGACTATCTTGCTGAAAAGAACGCGCGGCACGCGCTCTATCTTTTTGCGGGGGAGGTACTAGTGTGGTTGCCCACTTTCATTTTGTCGATCTACGCCGTTTCACCCTCAACGCGTCGTTCAGAGGAGGCTGGCCTCGATGAATAGTCAGCGAACTGACTGAAAGCGCCTCCTCAATGGTCGGGGATCACCTCTCTTAAGAGGTGAGATGCCCGGTCAGAGGAGGGCGATGCAAAGACCGATCAGAAGCCCGAGGAAAACCCAGCGGGGTAAGAGGTTCTGGTAGCCACCCAATCCGAAAGGGTCGACCGTCATCAGGCTCTGAATCAGCGCTTGTAAGTAGTCGAAAGTGCCTGGATTCTGTTCTTCTTTCATAGCGGTCTCCTCTCTGCAATGATGACATCTGGGCCGGTCTCGATACGGTCTCTGACCTGCCCCCCTTAGTTATGGGCCGATGCTACCAAACTCGTCGGTGGAATCATAGTCGGCTGATCGATGAAGCAGCCCCAGTGCGTTATTGGACGGTGATGGGGACTTTGGTGTTGAGTTTCGCGCCATAAAAGAGGGTGTTCTTGACCCGGATGTTAGTTAACGTCGCACCAGTAAACGTGGCGTAGGTCAGGTCGGCACGCTCTAGATCCGTTGCGACCAGGGAGGCTTCAGTGAAGTTAGCATGCTGGCCTTTGGCTTTGAGCAGTTTGGCTCCATCGAGATTGGCGCCAGTAAGGTCTGCATGGACCAGGACCGTGCCAGACATTTCGGTCTGTTTTAGGATGGCTTTTTTTAGTGAGGCATGAGCGAGAACGGCCCCTTTGACATCAGCCGAAGTCAAATCTGCTGAGTCAAGAACACTATTCCACATCTTTGCATTGACCAATTTGGTGCCCTTGAGGGTCGCTCCGGTGAGATTGACTTTGATCAGGATGGCGGAGGTGAGGTTCTCACCTGAGAGGTCAACACCGCTCAAATTAGACTTGTAACACGTGGTCTTGGGCTTGATGGTGCAGCCATCCACGACTCTAGGTTCGGCGTTAACGGCTAGGGTCGTCAGCCAAAGCAGGGAGATCAAGGGGGGACAAAGTATGATTCGCTTGTTTTTCATCATGGATTGTTCCTGCTGTTCATCATTTATGCTCAAACCTTAAAAGATCAAGGGAGGACTTTTATTGTGAGGTTGAGGTCTCTTTTCTCCAATAGGTATTGATTCGCTGGCCGATCTGAATTCCTTTTCGCTCAATCGTTTGATGAAAGAAGGCGCAGCAGGCAAAGAAAATGGTCAACGTCACCCCTTCCCGGATCAGCGGTGACAAGAGGTGGATGCCCGGCGCTTCCCGGATCCATTCGATCAACCAAAAATGAAACAAATAGACCGAAAACGTCAGATTCGAGAGCCATCGCACCCAGCGGCTTTCAGAAAGCTGCTCTCTTAGGCGCCAGCCGGAGATGAAGACGAGGAATCCCACGATCGCGAAGTGGGTGTTCAGCCAATTTGGCTGAAAGCTTCGAATTCCCTCGAAGTATTGGAGGAAGACCTGGGTAGTCATGGCCATCAAGGTCAGGCTTCCGAGATGGCCCTTTTCTCTCTGATAAATCAAGCTTCCCAGGAAAAGAAAGGGGGCGTAGAGCGTGATGTACCCCTGTTTAACGATACCAGCTCCTGGGAGGGGAGGGAGGATAAAGAGGAGAAGCGAGGTGAGAGCCATCAACCAGGGGAGAGCCCAGGGTCTGCGGCCGAAATCGAGCCAACCGAAAAGCTTGGCAAGCCCCATGAAAAGGTAAAAGAGCACTTCGATCCGGAGAGTCCATTCGACCTCATTCAATGCGTAGGGCGTTTTGAACAGATCTCCTACCAAAAGGATTTGGGGAACGATGGTCGACCACGTTGGCGTTCCCTGGTCGGTTGCGAGCCAAAGAAGGGTTGCAACCATATAAAGGGGGTAGATGCGAAAGATACGCTTGATGGCAAATTCTCGGGGGGTCTCCTTCTCTAGAACGTGGGTAATGATGTAACCGGAGACCAGAAAGAACACCACGACACCGGCGCCGCCCCCATAGGTGAAGGGCATCAGGCTTTCGGCAAGGGTCCTCAGCGAAATGTGAAGGCCTTGATCGCTGGCCACTCGCTTCAGAATGTCATCGTAGAGATGCCCGATGAGCACCGATATGAAGGCGAAAATCCTCAAGTAATCTAGAAAAACAATACGCATGTGACGGGGTGTCTACTGGTTTTTGGGACACCTCGAAGGGCGTTCAGTCTCCCACGAGGGGTCTTCAATCAGCATTTCTTAGTGCACAAGAAAATTACCAGGAGGGGTTCCTAGAATGGCGGAGTGGGGCATCGAATCAGTAAGACCTTCATCTTGTTGGATGTCGCTGCATTAGTCGACGTTAGTCCATTTGGGGTTAAAGCCCTTGCCTGATTCGCGACGTTTGAAGATCTTGGAAATTTCCTTTAAAAACAGGTTTCGCTCAAGCCTTACGTCATGAAGGAAGCATGCGCGGTAGAGTTGTTTGAGTAATTTGGCTTGTCTCATGATCCTAACTCTCTAGGGATGAGGGGAATGAAATCATCCTTATTAAGCCTCATCGCACCTAAACGGTATAGACCATTTTGTCGTGGTTCGGTTCCACGCTATCTTCTCAGTCCCTCACATTCATTTTATGGGACTCGGCGATTTTTTCTTTTGAGTTGATGTCACTGTTTTCCAAAAAAACGCGGCAAATCGCATCCGTGATGAGGGTCGATGAATCCTTGCTCTTTATTCTAGGTATCGGCTTGCAGTTTGCCGCGTGAGCTTGGAGGTCTTCACATGAGAGCACTAGATGTTGTGCTTTCAGCACAACACGGTCACAGAATGTGCCATTCTGTGGGTGTTTGTCAACCCTTGCCTGTTTCGCTGAGTGTCTAACGCCGGGAAGATCAGACGCGGGGAAATATCGAACGGTCATCCCTCGGGCAGAGAGTGGGAGAATCTTTTCATCAACCCCCTGCTATCGGGTCGGGTGTTTAGGTATCCGTTTAGGCTCGAAAGTCCCCTCGTTACCTACTAGGCTTGATGGATTTCTCACCTATCAGAGGAGTCATCAACTGTGCCTCTCCACAAAAAGGGCGCAGGCAGAGAGCTCATTCAGTACAAGTTCGCTCGCACTCTAAGAACGGTACAAGAGCCGAATATGGCGCGGCCATCTGAAGCGTCGCCTTAATGGTTAAAGCGGTCTTTTCGCCCTTTCGCTAGCTGGATCGAAGACGTTGATGATCACTTCAGAATGTCTGAGAGCTTTGAAACCATTGATAGGAGATATTGGTATCCAGTAAGAAAGGGATCAGATGCTCAAGGAGCGCCAAGAGTGGGATCAGAAGAAGCGCTACCAAACTGACCCCACCCATGGCTTCAATGCTTAATAAAAGGTGATGCGCCTCATGCTTGGCCGAAGCCGAATCTATTTTTTTCTGAGCGTGCCGGAAATAAAGGTGGTTGCCAGCGATCCCGAGGACAACATTCATGAGCAAGGTGTGCGGTGCTAAAAGGGCGATGAGATCCACATCAAGCGGTGTCTTAAAGTAGTTTGGCGCCGTTAGGAGAGGGGTTAATAGTACTCGGCATAAGCTATAGATGACCCCATAAAGGTACATTTTTCGGTAAAACAACCAAGCGTCACCGAAGAGGAAGGCCGACCAGTTCCATGAAGCCCAGCGCCCTTTCATGTTGCTCCAGGCGAGGATGTAGTAGGAGGCGTGTGGTCCAATAAATCGCTCAAAGAGCGATTCTCTCTCAAGTTCTTTTGCGTACCCCGTTTCGGGTTTTAATGGATCCATGTCGGCAGTTACTCGATCAATGATTCAGCCCCAGTTGGGTCGTGTTGAACCTGGTTCGTGACTCTCAGACGAACGATGAATGGATTGCTAGGAATGGGTAGCCCGATAGGTTAACAGGATGTCGAGATAGGCCCCAAAATATCGGCATCAATCCTTCAGCCTTCCTCTTTGAAGAATGCTAAAGCATTCCTGAATGGGAAATCACTCACTTTAAGATCCCCAGAAAAGGGATTACCAAACAGAATGACCAAATACAAATTTAAAGCGATCATTGTGGCAATGATAACCGTACTGGTAATTTGAACAAAAATGCTATCCAGGACGAAAAGGTAGGAAAAGAGGATCACCAAGACGCCGCCAATGCAGAGGGTGATCCACTCCACATTAGGGATTTCTCGCATGGCGCTGTCAATTCGCTCCCTTCTCTCCTTCAAGAGGGAGTGACCTGTTGCAAGGAGCTCGGGGCCTACTATTGGATTGAAATCGGCCGCTTGGATGATTCCCTTAAAAAGATCGATCGCGTACCGCCGTGATTGCAGGTTGTTTGTGCCAACGTCCATGGCTTGCCACTCATTTTCGATGACCGAGGCGGCGTAATTGATGCATAGATTCTGAATCGTCGTTTGATGATCAGGGGGCATAGCATCGGCGAGGGTGAAAATGGTCATCAGATCAGTGGCTTCATCATTCACATTCATTTGTGCGGCATCAAAAAGAGAGATGGCATTGACCACCACCATACCGAGAAGGACGCCATAGATACTCCCTGCCACGGGAAAAAAGTAACCCATAACCTCATGGTGCGTCGTTAATCGCTTAAGGCGATGGAAACGTCTGATCCAGACGACCCCAAGCGCCGATAGAACGACAAAGGTAGCGATCAGCAAGGATCCTAGGGGGTAATTATCAAGATTCACCTGTCTCCTCGCATAAAAATTCGGTCAAAAGGGGGGGCTAGCACGGCCGCATTTTGACAAGACTTGGGACACTTGGGTTGATTGGCCGCATAATGATTTCGCATTTAAATGACTAGAGATCGTTGCCATGTGGACCAAAAAGCATTTCGTTCTTTCGGTATTGTTTTTTTGCCTGCTCTTTGGAGAGGTGGCCGGTGCTGATGAGGATGATGAAGCGATGCAGCGTTGCCTTAAAGCATGGGGCAAGCATCCTTTCGGTGACAAGCCCTCATACAAAACCCTTGCAGCTTCAGTGAAGGTCTTTGGTATTGGGCAAGATTCCAATGATAAGGAGACAACCACTGTTCCTCAATTGGTGATGATCCATGCTGGGGTCAATGTGATGGGAGGCAGTGAAATTGAGCTTCTCAATCCGAATGGGTGGTACTGTTTGAAGTCAAACGTCAATGTGATGGGTGGGATGACCATCAAGGCTCATTGTAAAGCGCATCTTGCCTCTGCGGTTGAGGGTGTTACCGTTCTTGGGTCAAACTCAAATAACAAGGCAGTGACCGTTATGGGGAAGACGACCGTGGAGCTTGTTGGCTGCCGATAGGCTGCCCTTTAAAAAAACAGTTTGGGAAGGTGTGAAACGTTCAGATGCCAATAGGATCAGTCATCCATCTCAATGACCTTGTCCACATTGTTTTCGATCTTTAGAGCACTTAGGATCGTTTTGGTGACGCTGTTTTCACCAAACTTAGATCGAATACGTTGTTGATGTGATCGAAGTGTGGGGTCTCCGATATCCATCTGCTGTTTGATTTCGCTTGAGGTCAGGCCATTTAGAAGATGTGATAGCACGACCCTCTCTGTTGGTGTCAAATCGAACTTATCTGCAAGCCTTTTGGTTGTCGTCGAATAGTATCTGTCCAGAGTCTGGATCTCTAGCTGAATATTGCTCGGACCAAAATATTTGGAAGGAGATGACTTGTCGTAAAGAGGGGATAAGGAGACGACGAGTTCCTTGGTGAAGCGATGCTTCTTTTTTGGTTTAAGGAAAAAACTCGATTTTTCTTTGACAGATTGCACTATGGATTCTCTGAACGTGGGCTCACTCACCCCCTTGATCCCTGAGAGTTGATTGTCTTTGAAGATCAGGGCATCGTGCCAACAATCACACTTGGCAGAGGTTTCACTCGCCATTAAGAGGCGGAACTCGGAGTCAAAGATGAAAATGCAGTTGGAAGGTGAGTTCATCAGCACAGAAAGCGAGTTCGGATTTAAGCCTCCCTTCGATGCTAACGCTATCTATTCTTGAAATCGTCATCAACCTTGATGATTTTTGAAAAAAAAGACAATAAAGATGACAAGAAATGGAAACAATCCGCTCTGCAGGGGGGGCGGATTTCGAGGGAATGAAGTGGCATCAGGAATTCACCAACTCCATCGAGACCAGATTCTTCCTCTTGGATAGGATCTAGATGAAGAACCCCCCCCTTTTTTGCGGATGATTCTGCCTCACGGCGTGATCGTGTGTGAAGTGATTTTCGGATTCAGTTCGTTGAAACCGAACGAAAAAATCCTATCTGAGAAGAATCATCAACCGTGACTTTTTTCACGGTCTGATCTGCGTGCAATCAATGATGTGGTGGTTCAGTTTTTGAGTCTGGAAGGATTATCCCCCTTGACTCGCTTGTTTCTTTTATATAATTGTTGAGAAACTTAAACCGCTCAATGGGTAACTGGACGTATCCATTGAATGGTTCACTCAACATGTATACGGCATAAAGGTTTATTGAGACCATGAATGAAACCATCCCTGTCATTATGGCGTGTGCCACTCTGTTGCCTATCTTGAAAAATAGCGTGAATGCTATTGTTATCACTCCTCCAGACATTAGACATAACCACTCAATCCAAGTTAATGTGTAGTTTGAGTAAGTTATTCTTTCTATGCGGTTCTCCAGAGCGTCTTCATATGCTTCTAGAATAAGGGGGTAGATTGCTTTCTGATTCTCGGTCTCTGGTTCGATAGCGTATATTGTGTACCATATCTGTATGAATAGTGATTTTGTTTCTTCTTTTATATCCCTGCCCGGCATCTTGCTCCACTCATCAGATACGACATGATCGACATATTTATCCATGGACAATGCGATTTGTGGTATGTACCTTTCTGGCATTCTAAGTGATTCAGCGTAAACTTTAACTAATGCGTTTGATTCTTGCTCTACATACCTCTTGGCGTTACTGAAATCATCTGATGCATCAACTAGGAGCAATCCTAGTACTACGGAGTAGAGTGTGCCTACTGCAGACATGTATATTCCGCCGACATTCTGCATTTTTTCAAAGTGATCATTAGTGAACCACTTGTTGCTGATCAACTGAATGATAACGGAAACCGATACCACAGAGATGATGACTAAAGCGCCAATCCATGGGTTGTGTAGGGAGAAATCGCTGATGTTCATTGCTGTATTCTCGCTTCAGGAAGATGGTTGTTGATGGTTTCGGGTTCAGTTTTCACTTTGGAATGATCATTCTTTTCCATATCATCAATTATAATACTAAGGTCTTGTAGTATTTCGGTTGGTATCCTCATCGAACTCGTGAATGGTTCAGTGAGCATATATATTGCATAAAGGTCCAGTGATACCATAAGCGATACCATGCCTGTCATTAGCGCATGTATGAACTTATTTTTTACATAAAAAAGGAAAGAGAATACTATTGTTATGATTCCTCCAGTTATTAAACATAACCATTCGACCCAGGTTATATTATTGCTCGAGAACGCGAATCTTTCTCGTCGTCCTTCTCCTGCTTTATCGAATTCCCCGAGCATCTGCTGATATATTATTTTCTGCTTATCTGTTTCCGGTTCGATTTCTGAGATGGCAGACCTTATTTTAAAAAACAGGGGTCTGCTTGTTAATCTGGTTTTCTTATCTGGTATATGCATAGAATCGTAATTGATTGTGTGGTCTATATAGACCTTTATCGATTCTGCAACTTCATGCCTATATTTCTGAGGCAGTTGGCGTGAGTAGGCGTGGACTTTGACTAGTCCCTCTGACTCTTTTTCAACAGACCGCTTGGCATTGCTAAAATCTTCTGATGAATTGACCAGAATCATTCCAAGAACCACTGAATAAAGTGTGCCCACTGCTGACATGTATATGCCACCAACATTCTGAATATCATCAAAATCATCATTTCGAAACCATCTGTTACTAATTAACTGAATGACAACAGAAACTACTACAACAGCGACTATTACAAATACGCCTATCCATGGGTTCTGTAGAGATAAGTCATTAAGATTCATTGGTGTTCTCGGTTCAGAAAGATGGTTGTGAATGTTTCGTTTCGGATATTTTGACGTGCACGAAAAAATCTATCTGATAAGAATCATCGGTTTTGACTTGTCCCACGGTCTGATCTTGGT
>CAILMG010000049.1 GCA_903835265.1 uncultured Methylococcus sp. | reverse complement strand
TCGAAGTCGAAGGGCAACGTTCTCGATCCCCTCGACATCATTGATGGTATTTCGTTGGAGGCGTTGGTTCAGAAGCGGACCTTGGGGCTGATGCAGCCCCAAATGGCCCAGAAGATTGAAGCGAGAACCCGTAAGGAGTTTCCGGAGGGGATTGCACCTTATGGTTGTGATGCCTTGAGGTTCACTTTTGCATCCTTAGCCTCCACTGGGCGCGACATTAAATTCGATATGGGGCGAGTTGAAGGGTATCGGAATTTCTGCAACAAAATTTGGAATGCCGCCCGGTTTGTGTTGATGAACACCGAGGGCGCTGATCTTGGGGTGCCGGGCGATGGGGTTCTGAGTCTCCCGGATCGTTGGATCCTCTCGCGGCTGAATCACGCCATTAGCGAGACCTTAAGAGCCTTCGAGGAATTTCGCTTTGATCTAGCAGCTCGAAGCCTTTATGAATTTATCTGGAATGATTTCTGCGACTGGTATCTTGAATTGGCCAAAGTCAGTCTTCAGTCTGATGACCCTCGGGTCCAGCGGGGAACCCGGCAGACGCTGGTCAAGGTGCTTGAAACGGTGCTGCGTCTTACCCATCCAGTGATGCCTTACATCACCGAGGAAATCTGGCAGCGGGTGGCTCCCCTCCAGGGGGTGAAGGGCCCTACGATCATGCGCCAGCCTTATCCGGTGGTGGATGTGTCTTTGAACGACCCTCGCCATGAGAAGGTCATGGACTGGGTCATGGCGCTTCTTCTTGGGATTCGACGTATTCGTGGGGAAATGAATATCCCTCCGGGGAAACCATTGATGGTGATTCTTGATCATGGCTCATTGGAAGATCGTGAATACCTTGATTTGAGTCGTGACTACTTGCTCAAGGTGGGACGGGTTGAATCCCTCAGTTGGCTTGAATCAGGAACCGAAGCCCCGGAATCAGCGATTGCGCTGGTCGGGGAGATGAAAGTGCTGATTCCGATGGCGGGATTAATCGACAAGGATCAGGAAATCGCTCGGCTCGATCGGGAGATGCAACGATTGGGCAAGGAATTGCCTCGTCTTGAGGGGAAGCTTTCCGATCAGTCCTTTTTGGCGAAGGCCCCAAGGGAAGTCGTCGAAAAGGAAACCCAACGCCTACAGGATCTGAGGCAGAGTCTCACAGAACTTGAGGTGCAAATGGCCAAGATCCGTGCGTTGTAATCGGGATGCTATATGTTGACTGATGACCCGTCCTCTTCATCCTGATGGATTCCCTCTTGATCCTGGGTGGTAGTTTCCTCTTTGGGCTGGTCATTGGCAGTTTTCTGAGTGTAGTCGTCCATCGTTTACCGATCATGATGGCGCGATCGGTGCGGTTGGAGTTGCAGCAAGCGGGGGAATCATCTGATGCGAAGTTGGCCTACAATCTGGCCGTCCCAAGCTCACGCTGTCCCGCCTGTGGGTGCCCCATCAAGCCTTGGCATAACCTCCCTGTTTTGAGCTACCTCATGCTGCGAGGCCGCTCCGCCTGCTGCGATAGCCCTATCCCTCTCCGCTATCCTTCGCTTGAAATCCTTAGCGGTTTGATGACGGTGGTGGTGGTGTTCCATTTTGGGGCCACTCTGACCACAGCCGCGGTCTTGATCCTGACATACAGTCTGCTGGCGTTGGCCGCCATTGATCTTGAACACCAGATACTCCCAGACAGCATCACGCTCCCGATCCTCTGGTTGGGGCTTTTGTTTAGCGTGAGTGGCGGGCTGGTGGACGCTGAATCCAGTATTCTTGGAGCGGCGACGGGGTACCTCAGCCTCTGGTCGGTCTATCAGCTTTTTAAGTGTCTGACGGGGAAGGAGGGCATGGGATATGGCGATTTTAAATTGCTGGCGCTCCTTGGCGCTTGGTTAGGTTGGCAGGCGGTACCTTTGGTCATTGTTCTCTCCTCGGTGGTAGGCGCCCTCTTCGGCCTTGCCCTGGTGGTGTTCCGTGATCATGCCTCTGGCCAACCCATTCCCTTTGGTCCTTTTCTCGCAGCCGCCGGTTGGATTGTTCTCCTTTTTGGTGAGGATCTGACCCGACTTTATTGGGGACTCGCCGCGTGAAAGGGGGGCTAAGGCCTCTGCGTATAGGGCTGACTGGTGGGGTTGGAAGCGGTAAATCGACCGTCGCATCGCATTTTGAGGCGCTCGGGGTTCCGGTCATCGATGCCGATATCGTTGCCCGTCAAGTAGTGGCAGAGGGACAGCCCGCGCTGCTTAAAATTGCAGCCTATTTTGGCGATGAGGTCGTCAAAAAAGGGCGGCTCGATCGCGCCGTCTTAAGACGTAAGATCTTTGCCGATGACGAGCATCGTCGGTGGCTTGAGGATTTGCTTCATCCTCTGATCTATGAGGCCATTGAACAGCAAATGGCCTCGCTATCGGCGCCTTATATCCTCATCGTGGTGCCCCTCCTTCTCGAGACGGGACGGCGGGATTTGGTGGATCGACTCTTAGTCGTCGACGTTCATCCAAGCATTCAGATGCAGCGGGTGGCGGCGAGAGATCAGCTTGAACGGAAGGAGATCGAACGGATGCTTCAGGCCCAAACGGATCGGGAGATCCGTCTTTCGCTCGCAGATGATGTGATCGATAACTCAGGATTGCCGGGAGATCTCCCTGAAAAGGTCCGTGAATTAGATCAGTCCTACTTGAAGATAGCGGCAGGTCGTCTCGGATTTCTCCGTTGAAGAAGCGGAGGGCCCTCAGCCTAAACGGCTCAAGCTTAAGATTTTGTTTGCGCAGCGATCGCCTTTTTTCGGGTCATGAAAGCTTCTGGAATGAATATTGCGGTGGTCTCCTTGCCTGAGTTGGGGTGCCTCGGTCTATAATCGGGCTATCTCTTTTTCGTTGCATTCCTTCCTAAGGACTTTTCCTTGAATGACATGATCCTCTACGAATTTCCTCTGAACGAACGAATTCGTCTGTTTATTCGGCTGGAGCAGCTGTTTCAGCAACTGGATCACCACATGAAAGGGGTTTCTGGCTGGGATTGCCGAGCGGCTGTCATGACCCTTCTGGAGCTGGTGAGCGTCTTTGGCCGGACCGATGTTAGGTCTGAAGCCATGCAGGAAATTGATCGCCAGACGGCGGCGCTCCAGCGAATGACCCGACTCCATCCTGGGATTGATCAAAAGATTTTAGGGCAGGCGATTGAAGATCTCGAAACGCTTAATCGGGGGCTTTATAGCGTTGCGGGCAAGTTAGGCCAAAGCCTTCTCGAAGATGAATTTCTGAAGGGAGTCATTCAGCGAGGCGCTCTTCCAGGAGGGACCTGCTCCTTTGATATCCCGGCTTATCACCATTGGCTTGCTTCTGAACCCGCTGTCAGGCGCAAAGATTTGATGGGGTGGATGGAACCCTTCAATCACATCCGTCAAGCCATCGATACCTTGATGAATTTCATTAGGACCAGTGCGAACGCCAGTCGGGAGTCTACCGTGGCTGGTTTTTACCAAAAGTCCCTCGATCACACCCTGCCTTATCAGCTTTTGAGGGTCTTTGTCCCCAATGACGCCCCCTATTACGCAGAGATCAGTGGGGGAAAGCATCGATTTACCATCCGCTTTATGGTTCGTGACATGCACCAACGGCCGCACCAAGTGGCCGAGGATGTGGAGTTTCGCCTCAGCTGCTGTCTCTTCTAGTGTTGCCCCCTCAATATGGCGCCCACGGTCAAATGTCCCTCCTGCAGTCAGCGGGTCGTTTTCGAGGAAGCGTCGGTTCATCGTCCTTTCTGCAGCGAACGCTGCAAACTGATCGATCTCGGTGAATGGGCGACTGAAAGCTATGTGGTCGAAGGGCCTCCCCTCGAAGAGGAGGATCTCTTGGGAGATTTGGAGGACATCGAGAGATCGCCCAAGATCTGGTCTTGAACTTCTACCTGCAACGTCTTCTATGGTCTTCAGTAGGAAAGAAACACTCCCTGCTGATGGTTTTCTAAACGATTTCTCGATTGAATAGACTGATGATGAGCGCCGCTTCCTTTGATCTTGAGACCTTGAGAGCCGAATTATCGGGGAAGAATCCTCGGGTTATTCTAAAAGCGGCCCTCGAATCCTTTGACCATATCGCCCTGTCTTTTAGTGGGGCAGAGGACGTCATTCTGATCGACATGGCCGTCAAGATACGGCCGGATATCCGGGTCTTCTGTCTTGATACCGGACGACTTCACCCTGAAACCTATCGATTTATTGAAACCATCAGGAGTCATTACGGGATTGCGCTTGATGTATTGATGCCAGATCCCGTTGCACTGGAGTCACTGGTTCGTGAAAAAGGACTCTTCAGTTTTTTTGAAGACGGTCACACCGAGTGTTGCGGTCTTCGGAAGGTAGCCCCACTCAAACGCCTATTATCGAGCCTTGATGCTTGGATAACCGGCCAGCGCCGTGACCAGAGCCTGACGCGTATCGAATTAGAGGAAGTGGCGTGGGATCGTGCCTTGGCGGCGCCTGGGCAGCCGCTGGTGAAGTTCAATCCATTAACTCACTGGTCTTCACAACAGGTCTGGGACTATATCGAAGCTCACGAGGTCCCCTTCAATCCACTTCATCGGCAGGGATTTACCAGCATTGGCTGTGAGCCTTGTACGCGTCCAATTCTTCCCAATCAGCACGAGCGGGAAGGGCGTTGGTGGTGGGAGGATGGGGCTAAGAAAGAGTGTGGCTTACACGCCGGTAACCGCCAAGGTCATCCTTAACGAGCGCCCCCGGACCCGCTCTGGATCCGGGGGACGCTGATCAACGTTCGAGCAGATCGAGTTTGTTCGGTTTGCCGTTCCAGTCATCGGCGTCGGCGGAGGCGCCCTTCACTTCAGTGATGGTGGGCCATGACTTTGCCAGTTCCGCATTCAAAGCGATGAAATGTTGCTGGTTCTCAGGCACCTCATCTTCCGAAAAAATGGCATTTGCGGGGCATTCGGGCTCGCAGAGAGTGCAATCAATACACTCATCCGGATCGATGACAAGAAAGTTCGGGCCTTCGTGAAAACAATCCACCGGGCAAACATCCACACAATCGGTGTACTTGCACTTGATGCAGTTTTCTGTGATTACGAAAGTCATTATATGGTCCTGTCCTCTGAAATGATGACTGTTGGTCTGTCCCTTGGGCCATCTCACGAGGAGGCCATGAAGGGGGAAAGTCTCTGATTGTGGAATGTGTGGCGGGGGCTACCAAAGAGTACCCTTCCTGTCAGTCATGAGGAAACTTTCGCACACTCCAGAACGAAATGGCCGCGAGCATGGTTCGCAGGGCAGTCGTTCGGCAGACCTCTAATTATAAGCCGGCCTTATCTGAACTCCAAGCGTCAATCCATGAAACACCCGAGCAACGATCAGGTAAAGACTCTTTTTGGGGGTGGGTTTTTCAGGGAGATGGGTCATTGTGCGCATCCTGAGTGTGAAATCTCTTGTTCATGAGGTGACCGTTGATGCGCAGTGTCATCTGTCTTGGTTTGCTTTCAAGGATAAAGTTTGGGGGCCTGTCTTATCAAGCGTCAAGCCGACAAGGAATAAAAGCGAACCTAGTCCATCGTTGATATGGACTAGGCTGGCTATTCAAATGCCACTAAATAAGAAGATTAATCGTAATCTTCATCGTTGAAACTCTAGAGTCTATTCAAAAGGAACCCATCAAAGGTTATTTTGAGGACTCCGCCAGTATAGTTTCCTGTTCCTTGAATATTGCAGTAGTTGTTATCTGTGTCGCTAATTTCCGGACAATAGCTCTTGCCATTGAAAGATATCGGGGTATAGGGCTGTAGGTTGGGTGTGAAACAGTTTGATCCCACCGTCGCAGGGGCGTTGGTTGGTGCGGCGCAATTAGATGCTGGATTTGGGTAGCCTGCATCATTGGTGCAATTGGTTGCAGCCCATCCAAAGACACCAATCCGGTTGGCATTAGTGCCTAATTCGCCGTTCGTGGCGGAGTGAAAGGGCCACTGCAGCCCGGTTAAATTGATATCAATGACTGCGTTTGCTCCATTCACGACGCTGATATCCGTGGCATCGGCGTTTGGGCAGAGAGCAGATTGAGCGCCAGGTACGTTTTTGTAGTCAGATATTCCAAAATTGATGGATGCTTCTCCTAGATTAGTGGCATTCGGAAATTTTGTTGATGCGCCACAGCCATTATTTGGGTTGCCGTTATATTTGAAGTTTGTGAAGAAGAAATTAAAAGTCACAGCCGGGCTGCAGAGGCCCGATTGATTCTGGCATGCGAAGGTTACTGGTTTGTAGGTTATGGTCTCTTTGGGAGCCATGAGATAGTACCCTTTTGTTGTGACCCCGCTGGTTTGTTGTACAAACTTAATGGATTTATCTCCTTTACTCGAAGTAAATAAGAGCCTGCCATCCGTGACGCTAGCAATTTGGGTTGGGTAGGTCTGACACCCGGATGGATTGGAAGCGGGAGGTTGCCCGAGCACTAGGTTGGCATACACGGGTTTATTGGTCGCATTCCTCACCTCGACCACCGTGGGTGGAGTGTTGTCTGCATGGGCGGCCGATGCTGCCAATAGAGCAACTAGGCACAAGGCCTGTTTCTTTAGTTTGTGTGAAATCATTGACTTTCTCCGCTTTTTTAGCTAGCGATGCAGCGAGGAGTATCTTCTCCAAAAAACTAAAAGTCCACACAAATAATATGGTTTGAGTCGAAACCTCTGGGTTGCTGCCCTCGATGAATGTCCAAGGTACACGGTGCGATAGCCGTTGGCCGGGTTGGGATTCGATGGCACGTCTGCCAAGGAGGGCGGCATTTTTCGGGCGGTCTTCCGGTCTCCGCCGTTTTCTCGACGTTGAATCTCGCTCTGTCTATCCCTTTCTTGAAGGCATTCATTGCCCTCGTTGATCGAAGGCTTGTTGATGTCCAGTCGTCTTCCTGACTAAGTTCTGGCCGGAATCATCGGGAGCTTCTATTGGGTTTTTGAGGCGGCCATAACTTTGTGCAATTTGGATGGCCAGTGGGCATGACAACTAGGTGTTTTTACGGATTGTCAGGTGGTGTTGCGGGCGAGTATCAGTGAATCATGGATTCATTGTTAGCGGCTGAGTAGAAGCGCGTCATTTTGGCTGTTTCGACGCACTTCTACTCAGCTGTGAACGATCATTAAGAAGCGCGGAAATTTGATCGGCACGGACCAAAGGACGCAATGCGACATCAACCACCCTGGCGGTGGTTTTTTTACGTCTGAAGGTTTGTCCTGAACTGGACGGAGG
>CAILMG010000048.1 GCA_903835265.1 uncultured Methylococcus sp. | reverse complement strand
TGTATTCGGCAGGACTTGGGAATCAATTCTGCCTCGAAATATTCCCGACCATACGCTATAGCAATGGGACACAGTATTTTCCAACGGATGCTGAGGGGAAGGCCCAAGGTTTTGCGTATTCCAAGATACAGCTTCTAGTGACCAACAAGGTCACCGATAGCAACGGGTACCAGAACTTTGGCTTTATCGGTCACGCTCACAATGTCGTAGGGGATCAATTGGCCGTTAAAGGTTCAGGATACCTTTTTCAGGGAAACTACCAATTTAATATTACCGGGAGCCTGGTACAGTTTTCGCAGGGGAGGCTGGGCCCGCAGCTGGTCTATCCTGTTTATGACATCAATGTTGTAATCTTTATGCCTTATAGCGATACGGCAGGTAAAGCCTATGTTTTCAATGCTCTAGTGAATACGCCTCTCGTGGAGCCTAGTCATGTGGGCGCGGAGAACAACGATTTTCTTGAGGAAAAGACCCAGATCATTCCTTGCAGTAACTATGAATTTAATTGAGCATCAGTAGGCGTTACTCGATGTTTTGAACCTGCTCTCTCATTTGTTCAATCAAGACTTTAATCTCCACCGAATGACGGCTCGTTTCGATATCTCCCGACTTTGATCCTAGGGTGTTAGCCTCGCGGTGGAGTTCCTGAATGAGAAAGTCGAGGCGCCGTCCAGCCGGCTCTTTTTGATCGAGTGTCTTTAAAATCTCTAAAAGGTGAAGGTCGAGGCGATCAAGCTCCTCCGCTACATCCATTTTTTGAGCGAGATACACGAGTTCCTGCTCCAAGCGATCGGAATCAGGGCTTACTGCCAAATCAGAAAGCCGGCTCAGGAGCTTTTCTTTGAGTTGGTCTTTGACGATGGGGAGCCGTTGCCGCGCTTTTCCTGCTTCTTCTTGAATCAATTCACAGCGGTTTTTGATGAGAAGTCCCAGCTGGAGGCCTTCCCTTTCTCTTTCTTCGGCGAGCCTTTGAAGTGCCTCACGCATCATAAGTAGCGTTGCTTTTTGAAGCCCCTCACGATCAGTTTCAGGTTGGTAGAGCGCCCCCGGCCACTTCAGAATGTCGAGGGCAGAAAAGGAACCTAAGGGGTGGCCTGCCATTGATTCGATGGTTTTCGACGTCTCAAGAAGCGCTGAAATCAGGGGTGGGTTGATGTTTAAGGTAGTCGTAGTTTGATCTTTTGGCTTGAGGGTTAAGGTGCATTCGACTCTTCCTCGCTTGGCATGGTCGCCGATCAGGCTCCGGATCTCCGCTTCAAGGCCCCGAAGGGTCTCTGGAAGCCTCAATGAGAGATCCAGGAAGCGATGGTTCACAGCACGGATCTCGGCGGCAATCACCCAGCCCTCCCACTCGGTCTCGCTACCTGCAAAGGCGGTCATGCTTCTCATCATTAAGGTTCCCCTCCATCCTGTGTTCGATAGAGGGATCTTATGCGGAATCGAAGGGTCCGAGAAGCGTTGTCATCGACCAGTGATTGTCGATCGGGGTCCGATGGCTTAGAGTAGCCATAAAATATCTCCTCCCAAAAAATGCCCCATGACCGAAACTCTTGTTGAACGCCAGCAGCACGATCACCGGATCGTTCAGGAACTCCTTGATGAGCGAGTCGAACTTTGGTCCCTTTATGGGGCCCTAGGTCACCTT
>CAILMG010000047.1 GCA_903835265.1 uncultured Methylococcus sp. | reverse complement strand
GGGATCTCTCCCAGATGAGGCCTTTTTCAAGTCTTGCTGACTCTGTGATGGACGGCCAGGGTCATGAAAGTTTGAGACCCAAACCCGAATAGAGCGGTCATCCGTCTCAACATAAGGGCCATCAACGAATGTCCGGCCACCCGCTCCAATCGTCGAGCGATGAACAAAGGGTAGATGCGCCACATCCAATTGATTCTCTATCGCACGAGTGTAATGGACCGGCCATTCCACTTTGATAGAACCATACCCCCACCCAGACTCAAGCACTGGAAAAAATGGAACCTCGGGATAGTCGTTCCTTTGGGATCCCAGCCAAAGCCAAATGAAACCGTGGGCTTCTTTTAAAGGGAAAGTTTGAAGGGCCATACCTCCTGGTATTTTTCCTGAGCGGCCATGGGCTGGAATATGAACACAGGAGCCTTCCTGATTAAACTCAAAGCCGTGAAAGGGGCACACCAGAGAATCACCATCAACCTTTCCGCCACTCAGGGAAGCTCCAAGGTGAGGACAGCGATCGGGATGGGCATGAATGAGGCCCGCATCATCTCGCCAGAAGACCAATTGCTGCCCTAGACGTTCGACCCCCAATGGCTTTCGCCTGACTTCTCGGCTTTCAAGGACGGGATACCAAAGATCGACGGGTAGTTTCATAGCTTATTTTAATCCCTGAAGGCTCATGGAAGGCATCACTTATTATTCACATGATCGAAAAGTAGGTAGGCTATCATCAGGGTGTTGATGAGACATGACACGGCCCTTGACCCCCTGATCAAAAACACCGACGGCTGATTTTTCTGGTAAATCCACTTGTCTTCCCTGACCCAGCAACTCCTGGCATTCAACCACCCCAATCTCTTAGGGGTTCTTGGCTACGCGGCACTTCCCTTCGGAGCGGCCTTATTTGGCTCCCTGATCGCGGCCTTCAAAACGCTGGGCCCCAAAGGACGGAGTCACCTCCAACACCTGGCTGCGGGTATTATCTTCTCTGTGGTCTCGGTAGAAATTCTCCCCGATGTCATCCATCGCCAACATCCCCTGTTGCTCACCATCGGTTTCTGTGCCGGCGTCGGGTTTATGCTGTGGCTCGAGACCTTCGCAGAGGATCACTCAAAGACTACAATCAAGGCCCCAGGGCGAACGAAATTACCGTTGACTCTCCTTGCTGGTGTCTCTATTGATGTCTTCCTCGATGGGCTCCTCATTGCCATGACCTTCCACAACCTGAGTGATGCCGGCCGCCTTCTGGCGTTTGCATTGTCGGTTGAACTTCTTTCGGTCGGCCTGACCTTGACTCAAACAATCAGGAAGACGGGCCTTCAATGGATCAGTATCCTCTCCCTCAATACGCTCGTTTTTTCGATGCTGCTCCTTGGGGCTAGTGTTGGGATCATTGTGCTGCCATTGCTGCCAGATCCTGCGGTGGATCTCATCCTGTCTTTTGGCCTAGCCGCCCTCCTCTTTTTGGTCACTGAAGAACTTCTCGTCGAACCCCACCGAGAGGTTGATACCCATGTTTCAACGGTACTCTTCTTTCTGGGCTTTCTCGTCTTTTTACTCCTTGGGCAACAGCATGCTGCTTAAGGACACTCTGTTCTTTTTTCATCAGCTATGAAAAACTTCTTCTCTTTAGAACCATCGCCCATCGATGAACTCAATCATCATCCTAAGGAAGCCAACGTAATCGCTCCGATGAGTCTCATCAAGTCCTACCTTCACAACCGCCCCAAACTTGATTTTCTGATCATCGGAGCTGAAAAAGCCGGCACCACCGCGCTTTTTTCCTACCTTCGCCAGATTCCAGGGATTTACATCCCCATCAATAAAGAACTTAATTTCTTCGATCGCGACCATCGCTATGGCGATGGGAAGGATTTTTCAGCGCTCCATCGGTGGTTCCTTTTAGCCCCAAAGGCAGCGCTTCTCGGTGAAGCGACCCCGACCTACCTCATGAATCCCCATTGCTTCAGCCGTATCTATGACTACAACCCTGACATCAAGGTGGTTGCGCTTCTAAGATCACCGGTTCGGCGCGCCTACTCGGCCTGGAACTATCGGCGCGCTCGATTTCGCGATAAACGCGATTTTATGACCGCTGTCAGCGTAGAAGTAGAATCAGGGGCGGATATCAAGGTCGCCCGTGAAAATAAATATCGCTACATCGGTGCCGGCAACTATGCCGATCAGATAAGGGCTCTAAGAGCCACTTTCCCAAAAGAAAATATTCTCTTAATCAAGTACGAGGACTTCACTCGGGACCAGGTAGCCCATGTCAAAGACGTCGCTCGCTTTATTGGTGGGCCTCTTGATGTCGATGTCCCTTCCATCAAAAGCGTTAACGTGTGGCCCTATCGCAGAGCCATGACCCTTGAGGAATTTGAAACGGTGCTGGCCTATTACCAGGATGAAATCACCGATATCGAGGGACTCACGGGGTGGGACCTCAATGACTGGCGACAGTTTGAAAAACCAAAAAAGAAAGAGCTGACCTGAAACAATGGGTTTTCCCTAAAGGATGCTCGTGTGAATCAGGAATCCAAAGCTTACCCCGCTACAGCATCCCCTTCAAAATGAAGTTTGAATCAACCCGAAAAAAAATGACGATTTATGTGGACATCAAGCCATAAGGGGCGTACCGTGTCCACAGTTTGTCGCGGCGCAAGGTCCAATATGCGCCTCGAGGATTCGGAAACACTCTTCAGTCAATGCCTTCCGGCACCTGCCTCTAGCTCCCGCCTCCTCCAGCCGACACCTCCTGCATGCCTTAAAACACCATGCAATCAGAGGGTCATGCGTAGCTTAGTCACTCGCTTCAAACCATGGCCGCCCCTATCAGGACGGTTTAGTCCTTTATTTTTCGAGATTTTCTTATGAGCATGAATTTGTATGTCGGCAACCTGAGCTACTCCGTGGGTAACTCCGAACTGCAGGCCCTGTTTGCAGAACACGGTACCGTGAAGTCAGCCAATGTGATCATGGACCGCGAGTCCGGTCGTTCTAAGGGCTTCGGCTTCGTCGAAATGGCTGACAATGATCAAGCCAAAGCGGCTATGAAGGCGCTTGACGGCAAGGACGTCGATGGCCGGAACCTGACCGTCAATGAAGCTCGCCCACGCGAAGAGCGTTCAGGCGGTGGCTTTGGTGGCGGCGGTGGCCGTCCAGGCGGTGGTTTTGGTGGAGGCCGTCGCTACTAAGGCGTCGATCACACCCAAATCTTGAAAGGCCGGGATCCCCGACATGGGGGCCCGGCCTTTTTTATGCGTATCGCCCCTCCATAAGCCGTCTTACCTCAAGGGTCAGATCAAGCGATCAGGAACAGATGGCTCTCTCCCGTATGGAGAGCCCCCCATTTTCTAAGGTCTCTTTACCCCATCAGCTTGCGATGGTAAAAATATCCGCCGATCCAATCGGTTTCTTATCGCACTCAAACAAAAATGAGGCTCTTCACCCATGAATGACAGAATAGCCCCGGGCGTCCGCGGCCTTCTTGGCGCCCTCGCCATTCAACTGTTGACCAGCGGCTGTACCACCTATAACCCTGCAACGGGTCATGAGGATATTGATTACGGAAAATCAGCAGGGCTTGCGGGTGCCGCCATGGGGGCCGCAGCTCTTGGCGTTGCGCTCAGCAACAACAATAATAATAATGGTTATTATGGCGGTTCAGGCTACTACGGCGGCAGCGCGCGCTACAATCGCGTCAGCGGTAACACCATCAACCACACCAACAACGTGACGGTGAATAATCCTTCAAGGAACCGGCCGGGGCGTGGCCAGGCAGGGAGCTTCGGACAGGGCAACCATCAGGCGAGGCCTACGCCTGGCATCAAACGCGGCGGCATGAAGGCCCGTTAGACCTCCCCCCTCATTACCGTCGCTATTCAAGGAGACCTGACTCTCATGTGGAAACAAATCCTTTTGCTGTCTCTGCCCTGCCTCCTGGTGGCAGAAGCCGCTTTATCGAAAGAAACCAAGACCGAAGAAATTCCGGTCAATGTTGAATTACGCTTTGAACCTTCCCTCCATCGGGTGGATGAAAAGGTGATCAAGCTCATCGGCGAAGCCCAGCAACAGACCCTTCGGCAACTCGCTGAGGCCGCCGTCATTTCAGATTTCTGTTCAACCGTGAACCTTGACCAGAATGCCTTCAAAAAGTCCTTCGAAACCTTAACCACATCGCTCCCGAAGCAAAGCAACCCGGATCTTCAGCGGGATCTTGAAAACAAGCTGATGACGTATTTCGGAATGTATGTGGGTCTCCTCGTGGCTGAAGGGACGGATCGGCACCCTGAATTTTGTGAACTGGCCGCGCGCCTTCAAAGTGAAAAGCGGCCTTTAAGCCGTTACTGGCTCCCCACCACCCATAGCCCCGTGAATCCCTAAGCCTGAGCTTGTGGGTGCCGATGCATCGGCACCCATGCTTTTAGGAGCGACTCTAGGGCAATCTCTTAACCTTTTGCTGTTGGCACGCCACACTATCAGGGTCCACACCGGGAAGATCCCCATCGATAGTGACGCCATAGTCCTTGAAGAGTAAGACTTCAAGGGTCGTGTCCTCTTCCTTCAGGCAAATCTGATAGATCTTTTCCTGAAGCGATGGCAGACCATGGGTATCATCGATGGCGCTGATTCGTTCGAGCTGGCCATGAGTCAAGCAGACCGCCTCAAAGTACTGACGGAGTTCCTCGTACTTCCGCTTTGAAAAAACTTCGCATTCTGAATGCTCCAATGCCTTTTCCTGATAAATAATCCCTTCAAGACTGGTACAGCCCGAGAGCAAAAGCGCCGTCAACAAAAGAGGTAAGAAGCGATTAAAGTGCGTCATAACAAGTAAACGATGAATCCCTAACTAAAAGCGCCTTTG
>CAILMG010000046.1 GCA_903835265.1 uncultured Methylococcus sp. | reverse complement strand
TGAGGTTCTCCTCCACCGTCAGGCGATGTGGGATATCCACGTAGGGAGAGGTGAAGTTCATTCTGGGGAGCGCCTTAAACCGATCTTTGATCATGTCAATCCCGAGGATTCTGATCGTTCCCGAGGTGGGCAGCAAAAGGCCTAGCAGCATGGAAAGCGTGGTGGTCTTGCCGGCCCCATTGCCGCCGAGAAGCGCATACGTCTTCCCGCGGGGGATTGTAAAGTTCAGTTGATCGACGGCGATCACATCGCCATAGCTCTTCTGAAGATGAAGGACTTCGATGGCGGCCAAGGTTATAGACTCGATAGGCTTTGAGGGTCTCTATCTGCAGTCGCTTTAAATAGAGAGGTCATTGAAAAGCGACTATGGCATGATGATGCGGATGACATCTCGGAGGTTCATCAATGAAAATATCACTTCAAATCGTCTCTATACTACTCTTCTCGATCATCTTTGGAACGCTTCAGGCCGCAACGCTCATCCCACTGACTCCCGGGCAGTTGAAAGACCTTCAACAGGGGGATGCGTTGTTGGTCGATATTAGAACACCACGAGAATGGCGACAGACTGGATTGGTGCCAGGCAGTCACCCCCTCATGTATTTCGATGAAACGGGTCACGCTGATACCGATCGCTTCCTCACTTCTCTTGAAGCTTTAGGAGGGACCAAAGATCATCCAGTGGTTCTGATCTGTCGATCCGGCCATCGGAGCAGTCAGTTGGCCCAGATATTGCTGAAGGACAAAGGGTATTCTTCCGTCTACCACTTAGAACAGGGCATTCAGGGGTGGCTGAAGGAGGGCGATAAGGTGGCGCCTTGTCCTAGCTGTTAAAAGGGGCTTCTATCCTTGTCAGGAGGCCTTGATCTTGAGGGTCACGATTTGTCATCGAGGTGATGGGCACGAAGGCCGTCGCATCGATATAATGAAAGACCAACCTTGGCTTCTTATTTTCGCCACGCCCCTATTCAATGACATCAAAGACGCCGTGGTTAACCCAAACCCGAAGAATGACGCTGACCGATGGAGACCGACTGGGCTTCATCCTCGGGCCTCGGTTATGACCCAAAGCGTCCAGTTAAGGCGCGCCTTTCGGTCGCTCCTTCAATGGGTTGTCCCTGTCATTGGCTTTCTATGGCTGACGGGTTGTGCCCTTTTTGGTCCCGACTATGAGAGCCCTAAAACAGATGCTCCCGGTCAGTGGAGGTCGAAGGACGCCTATGCCCAGATCGGCGGTCAGCCCCTGCCTGAGATGGCCTGGTGGCAGAAACTTGGCGACCCCGTTCTCGATGATCTCGTCAAAAGGGCACTGGTCAGTAACAACACCGTGCAGGCTGCGATTGGGAATGTCTTTAAAGCGCGTGCCATTTTGGAGCAGATCGAGATGCGCTGGGTGCCCAAGGTTGATGCCGGGGCTGGGTTTATTTCGACGGATCATGAGATCAATCAATCTACCGGTTCGAGCCTTCCCTATTCAGGATTTACCGCGGGCTTCATTCCGAACTACGAACTCAATATTCTTCAGCAGTTAAGAAACCTCGAGCAGGCAGAGGCCAACATTGACGTCACGGTCGCGGCTAAAAATGCGGTCAGGTTGGCGGTCATTAGTCAGGTGGTGGGGAGTTACCTCGGCCTCCAGGAAGAGCGCTATCGCTTAGAACTGCAGAGAAACCTGGTCGATGCGCTTGATGAAATCGTCCAAAAATACACGGCGGCGCATCTTGAGGGTTTGATCTCAGCCTATGTCCTTCGGGAATACCAACTGCAACTGGCTAATGCGCGGGCGGATCTTCCGGTCATCGAGTACAACATTGTTCGCTTCGGCAATACCTTGCATGCGCTACTGAATGAAAACCCAGGCCCCATTAAGCCTGGGAAGCCTTTCATGGAGGTTCCCTACAAGGGCATCATCTCGGCCAATCTTCCCTCGAGTGTTCTCAAGAATCGACCCGATGTTCTAGCCGCTGAGCAAAATGTGCGGCAGTCGAATGCGGGGATTGGTGTTCAGACCTCGTTCTTCTTTCCGACGATCAACCTCACCGGCCCGGTGGGCCAGAGTTCAACCTCCCTCTCGAACCTCTTTAACGCCCCGACCAGCTACTGGCAATATTCGGGTGGCTTCCAGATGCCGATTGTGAATCTTGGGCAGTTTGGTGCGATCAAGTCGGCCAAAGCCCAGTACTACGCTGACTTTTATAATTATCAGCAGACGGTCCGTGATGCCTTTGCATCGGTGGATACGGACCTCTCCGCGCATCAGAAGTACACCGATAGTCTTGACCAGATGCTGCTGTTCTTCGAGACCTC